>CAZAYV010000099.1:5175-16084 GCA_964489465.1 uncultured Dactylococcopsis sp.
CACCAGTTTCACCGCCAGTTATTTCACCACCAGTTTCACCGCCAGTTATTTCACCGCCAGTTATTTCACCGCCAGTTTCACCGCCAGTTATTTCACCACCAGTTTCACCGCCAGTTATTTCACCACCAGTTTCACCGCCAGTTTCACCGCCATTGGAGCCCTCATTGTTGGGATTAGGGGGGTCGGGTTTATCTGCAATAATTGCGAAGGACTGATTGCCAAATCCCCCACGGTTAATCAAGCGAGAACCATTTGTTCTCTCCTGAATTGAAAAAATTTTAATTGGTTCCTGTATACCACTTCCTTGTGAATCAGAATTAAAATTATTTCCTATAGTTAATCTATCCTCACGAAGAGTTATGTTTATATTTACATCTGGATCTGAAACTTCTTGAGGCTTATTAATTTCTAGAGGATCTGGTTGATTGTCTAAACCTTCACCTAATTGAGCATTGACTCGAACATAAGGGGGTTTTTCTGCTGATGGTAATTGATCTACTGATGAAATTTTTTTAGGATCTGTATTAGGTGGAAATAAAGTCAATTCATTTTGATCGAAAATGCCAATATTACCATATTCAACTCCAATGTTAATCTTCTCCTCTTTAAATCGTTTCTCCTGCTCGGAACTGCTAAAAGCCTCCTGTCCACTTCCCTGAACAGTTACTGGTTGTAATGCTCTAAACCGATTAGTCTCTATGTTTAAAGAATCTTTACCATCAAGACGAATGCCACCGAAAAGCTCAATTTTTCCGTTTGGTGCAATTAGTTGACTTTCTCCTCCTTTACTTATTTCTTCTATAATCTTAAACGTAAAATCTTCAGCTACTATTTCCTCAAGGGTCCCCTCCCCAAAAGAAGCATCTAAACCTTGAACAGCAACTAATTCCTGAATCTTATTCACAAGATTTTTTCGATCTTCTTCTGTACTAATATCGATTCCACTAATATCTATTTCTGAACGAATAAAATCAGCTAAATTAATTTCAACAGAATTTCTTTCTGACCCGATGATTATGTCACCATTTGTATTTTCAAGAGTGATTTGATTGGCCTCAATATTACCTAGAACTTGAATAGTCCCTGGTTCTGATTCAGGAGGAGTAACTGTAGCCGTTAAGTTCTCAATTTTTCCTAAGTCAGTCTCGAAAATAATGTCTTTAGTAGCTTCTAAAGTAATGGTTTCAGCACTAGCAGTCTCTAAAGCACTTGCTGAAATTGTGAAGGTACTATTATCGCCACCATCATCAAATAAAATTTGTCCGTTATTGAGTTTCGCATCATCCTCACCATTGTCAACAATTTTAATAACGGCGGGGTCTAATAATAATGATCCATTTACCCCTTCCGCAGCGCTAAGATCAACCTTCCCTTGGAAAGCAAGCTGTTCTTCTCCAGAAACTTCAATAAAACCGCCATCACCAGAGTTACTGCCGCCGCGAGTGGTGATTTTACCAAAAAATCCGGTTGCATCCTCAGCCCAAACAATCACTTGCCCGCCATTACCATCAACGAGGGCATCTGCATTAATCACAGAATTGCCATCAATTAAGGTTCGCAGGGCACGAGGGACATCTCCTTCTCCTTTATAATCTCCTCCGATGAGAACGTTACCGCCGCCATTGGTTCCGGAAACGTCAATATCGGCTCCGATTACACCCACTTTTTCCCCAAAAATGCCAACTTTGCCTCCTACTTCTCCCGAGGCATCAATCTCACCAGAGGCCAAAGTTGTTCCTGGTGTGTTGGGAACTTCCGCCTCACTTCCCACTAAACGAATATTCCCATTTGCTGTTAGTTCCACTTTGGAAACGGTTTCTTCATCCCCACCTGTTAGCAGTTTGGGTAAATCTAAAGGCGTTAAAGCTTGTGCGCCCATTGCAAGTTCAGTTTCTGCAGAGGCAGGTAAGCCTAAACTTAACAAACTGCCTTCTTGGGTAATGGTGACCATTTGCTTGTCTGGAACAGAAGCAATGGTAATCTCGCCTCCTGGTGCTTCTAGAGTTCCGGTATTAATCACTAAACCGCCAACAAGCGCAATTTGCTTTCCTGTGGGAACCTCCAGCACTCCTTCATTAATAATGGCACCGGCATGGTCAGTGGCAAAGGCAATGCTATTCGGTTTTCCGACTAAATTGGCGTAATTGTTCTCTCCCAGTGCTTTAAACCAATAATCCCCAATTTTGATCCCGTGACCGGTGGTGGCGGTGAAAGAACCGGGGACATTTAAGCCCGCTTGGGAACCGAAGCGAATCCCAGCCGGGTTCATCAAATACAGATTGGCATTGCTTCCACTGACTTGAATCAAACCATTAATAATAGAAGCATTTCCTCCAGTCACCCGACCAATAATATTTCGAATACTGGGGTTAGAGATGAAGTTAGCAATCTGTCCGCGATTGAGTCCAAACTTCTCGAAACTATGGAATAGATTCTGTCCCGCCTGGCTTCCGCCTTCAATATCAAACTGATTGCCCTTGGGGGAAACTTGCGTTCCCGTTCCATCATTAGCAGCAGTAATGGGCTTAGCCTGAACCCCTTTCACGCCAAAGACCAAGAGAAAAGCAACGATTGAGACGCGAGTTATCACTGTTTTCATGAAAATAATTTCCTTTTAAATTTACGGTTCGTAAAACACACCAAAATAAAGTCCATGATCTTGAATATCGTCTCCTTTGATATCGTCATCTAAGTCAATCAGAGGAGGCGCGTAATCAAGCCTAAGATTAAGACCCGAGACAGGTTGCCAAATGACGCCAAGACCGATGCCAATGAGGAAGGTGTCATCGCCTAAGTTGTTATCTGGGTTATCATCGGAATTCCAAACTGCGCCCATATCAATAAAAGGGGCAAGTTGCAGCGTTGCTTCGCCACTCTCTTCGTTTCGAGCAAGCGTGATTCGGTCTTCTACTGACAAGCGAAAGCCATTATCTGCAAAAAGCGCGCTTTCTCGATATCCTCGAACCGACTGCGCCCCACCAATCGTAAACTGTTCCGAAGACAGTAAACTATCCGGCGTTAATTGTAAATCGGCTTGGATCACCAACAAGTTATTTTTGCTGAGACGTTGGACTCGTTGGGCTTGGGCTAACCAACTAAAGAAACGACTATCGGGAATCGGTGCATCATTCGTCGTGGCATCAAAGGCATCAATGCCAATATTAAACTGCGATCGCAGCAGCCAAATCCCCTTGGGGTCGCGACTTAAATACTCTTGACCCAATCGGATCGCGCTGGTGCGAGTCACTCCTTCCTCATCAGACGCTTGACTAAAGAAGCCCGCCCCTTGATTTTCAAAGAAATTCTGATTGCGTTGGTGGCTAAACCCTAAAGATAAGGCAAATTCTTCCCGTGGAGTACGAACCACAGGTTGTCGAAAGCTAATTTCATACCGTTCCGATTCGCCTTCTAAGTCAAATTCCTCACCGGTTATCGGATCAGTGATGAGACGATCTTCAGTAACATCATTGCCCTCAATGATCGTCCGCAGTTGTAAGGTTCCATTTTTAGCATTAAGGGGAACAGTATAGTTAGCATCCAGTTCTCGAGAACCGCCATTGACCGTGCGATTGAACCGAAGTGACAATGTATCGCCCAGTCCGGTTAAATTGCGATGCCCGACATTAATGCCAGTGCGCACTGACCCCGTACTCGGTGGGGTATAGTTATCCACATTGAGACTAAACAGCCAAGGATTCGCTTCTTCTACGGTGACCACAAGGTCGCTTTTTCCCGCCCCTTCTCCGGCTTGCAATGTGGCATCAATGGCATCAAATAGCGGGTTAATTTGTAAAAGTTGCAGCTGATCTTCAAGGGCTCCCGCATTGAAAGGCGTTTCCCTAGCCAGTTCCAGACGACTGCGGATATAACCCGTATTTAGACGACGGTTGCCCTCAATTTGAATATCTTCTAGACTCCCTTCAATGACAACAATTTCAACAACCCCATCTTCAATCTCTTGCGGCGGCACCACCGCACGAGAGGTAATATAACCTTTCTCTAAGTAAAGTTGCGTAATTGCCGTTGCTGCCTCTTTCAGTTCCCCGAGAGTACTTGTCCTCCCTTCTAACGGGCTGATAATCGGATCCAACTCCTCCGCACTAAAGATCGTGCTCCCCGTAACTTCAATCCGAGTGACCTCAATGGGCAGATCCAGATTTTGCTGTTCTTCTTCCCTTGGCGCTTCGGGCTGCGTTTCCTCAGACGGTAGGATCGGTTCTTCGGAAGGAGGGTCTACAGGTAAAGGTTGCGGTTGGAGAAAACGATCCTCAGGAGAATCGCGCCGCTGACTAATAAGGACTTGCTCTGGATTGAACGGTCTGTTTTGGTCTTCAAAGGAATAAGCCGGTTGAATCACCCATGCATTCAAACCTAAGACTGTGCTGGATGCCAACAGAAGACTACTCCTCGAATACCACCAATAGATAGGAAAATTCATTAAGCTCTATGATTGATTTCTTAATTAATTTGATTAAAATCACTACTGAATTGATCTGAACAAATTAATTTTATGAGCTTAGAGAACAGTTAATTGCCCCAATCAGCGCAAATTCACTTACGTAAAAACGTAATTCTTAAGTATCAAGCTCAGTAAATGTACATAATTTTGGCGTTTTCATTCAAGAAGGTAGTGAGCAATCAATGTTGCATAGAGGGAGGAGTATCCCTCCTTAAACTGCAATTCTTGCTCTCAGTTGATTTCTGATTACACCAATAACTTGCGTTGCATCGCTTCCATACACAGTGCGACCCGAGAACTCGTATTAGGATCGCTTAGATCCACATCTAACTTGACTTTCAGGCGTTTAATGTAGTTCTGTGCCGTTTTCAAACTGACATGAAGGCGTTGCGCGATCGCGCGATCGGTCAAGGATTCTCGACACACCATTTGTAATACTGCTAAATCTTGTTCAGTTAGAGTCAAACGAAAATGACGCTGTAACTCACGGGGAATCCGGAACTCACGGTTTAATGCCCCCTCCGCCCCCTCTAAAAATGCTTTACGCCGTTGCAGTTTACTGACAACAACGAATCCACCTTCATGTGATTGAATATATTGCCCCAATCCCTGCAGCCAACTATACTCACTGGTATAGATCAGCAAGTTAAGTGTTGGGTATTGTTCAAATATCTCTTTTAAGAACTCTAATCCCGGTTCTGCTGTTTCCGTGCCATCACCATTTCCAAATTGCAGATCGACAACTACCAAATCAGGTTTTTCCAACTGAAGACGTTTCAGCGCTTGCTGTGGATGTTCAATGGGAACACAGACCGCAGAGAAATCTAACATCTGTAAAAACTTGCAATTATTTTGTGATACGTCCGGGTGATCCTCAACTACTAGAAATAACCTTGAAGACATAATGAATTAATTGATCATCATTCATTTGGTTCTACTTATTAAATTGATACTCGATCTAGAAAATTCCTTATAATTCTAAAATCGATGTTCCCAAACTAATCTTACTCTGACTGTTTTTTGAAATGAAAAGTTTCGTTCCCAATGTCCTTGTGGCAATTTAGTTGCTACAGATTCCATCAATTGACTGCCGTAGCCCTTACTATTTTTTGCACTAGATAAAATCTGTACACCATCATTTTCAATGACTAATTCACATTTGTTTTGCCATGATAAAATAACTTTGACATAAGTTGCATTGCCATGAGGAGGCAGCGCATGATAAATCACATTAGAAATGGCTTCATTGAAAAATTTAAAAATCTCTTCTCGTAACTCAATCCACAATTGATTCTCCATTGGCTCTGGTAAGAAATGGATTTGTTGAATCACTTTGATATTAATATTATCTCGACTCTCTAATTCTTGTAATCTACGTTTTATAGCAATCATTAATCCGTCGTTTAATTCAGAATTAATATGTAATTTTTGTGCCATCCAATGCGTATCATATAAAGCTAACCGTAAATCAGTTCCAATTTTTTCAGCTTTTTCTAAAATTGAGCTAATTTCAACAGAGGAAGCACCTAACTGCAACAATTCTAAATCGTCCATCAAGAGTTTGAGTTCTTGTAGGGCCCCGCTATGAAGTTCATCTCCAACTCGATAGAGAATCTTCTGAGCTTGAGATAACGCAACTTGTTGTTCATTTACAATGTGTTGCTCAATTTCTAACCGTTGTTGGCTGATACAGTCTTGCTTCTGCTGAATCCATTGACAGATCCATGCCGCAGTGCCACAACCAAGACCGGTTAAGATAGGCAAGATGACGGGTATTGTGATGTAATTAGAAAATAGAATGAACGTCAGCCCGCCAAAAGCAATACCAGTTCCAATTAAGAGGCTCCAATAAGAAAGAGGAAGGCATAAAAAAGCACCTTCATTGAATCCCAGCATAATTGTGCTAGTAATTAATATTCCACCTGAAACTAAGAGCATGATGACAAACTCTTGCGGAAGAGGGGAAAAAAAAGAATCTGTCATTAAATTTGCTAATAAATATGCCTGAAGTTCAATTGCAGGTATCGTTTCTCCTCCAGGAGATTGAATTGGCATCGTGTTCAGAAAATCACCTTTAGTAAAACCAACAATGACAATGTTATTCCGAATTAAAGGAACCTGTTTTGAACGAGATTTCGGTTGACATAATACCCTTTGATTATCGCCACATATATCGCTTAAACTTAGAGTCGTAAATTGTTTTTTCTGTTGTCCAAAATTAATCCCTTTTATTTTTTTAGTGTCAAGTAAGTTTTGGTGATAAGTATTTAAAGGTCGATTTAAGAATCGAGCATATTTCTTGAAGGCAATTACTGCAAATGATTCTAAATGAATTTTTTCTAGATTATCACTCTTAATCAACCGATCATTTAAATGAATTCTACGAGCAGCACTATTAATATCTATGGGAGATTGCTGGATAAAATTATATTCAAAAAAACCTTGAACTTTTGGTGGGGCAATCGAATATTTTAGATCTTGATTCAAAAGGTGATTATAAACTTTAAATTGACGTTTTTCTGAGTCGGTTTGAGTTTGTATGGGAGTTACTAAAACGAGTTGTTCAGAATATTTCTGCACTAATGCTCGTAAGGGACGATGAGAAAATTGAGAATTTAACCAGTGATTATCATCAGGGTTTCTCCAACTATGGTGTAAGTTCAGAACAACAACTGAGGCTCCTCCCTCTAATAATCTCTCTACCAGATTAGCGTAAACTAGTTTTTCCTTAGAAGGAGCCAGATTTTCATTATTTGCTTTGACTAAAATAATAGAAGAATTAGCTGCTGGTAGTTTAGCTTGTTGTATCAAGTAATCATAAATGTAAACCTCTACCTTTTTCATAAAGGGATGAATTGAGATAAAAAAACCAAAAAACAAGCCCCAGCTTAAGCTCAAAGTGAAACGAGCTAATTGACCTGCATTTACAGACATTATTATTTCAGCCGCTAAATCTGATGTAATATAGATTATCATATATCAAAGTTTTTAATTTCGTCCCTTGAAGGTGACGTTGTTCCATGAGTTTTGGATGAAAATGAGCAATAAATATTCAGATCATTAAAATTTTGCATTTAAAACTGGAGCGAATCAGTTGGTTATGACCTTCTACTTTTTGCAAAGAGGCAGCAGTTAAAGCATCTTCGTTATTGTTCGATCGAGCATAGGTTGGTACCAGCTCTCCATTGAGAACCGGCAACCGTGCCAAGAGAAACCGATTGTGATCACGCTCAATTTCCGAGAGTCGTTCAATATCTTTTTTCGGCTTCTTGCCTTCGGTTTTGTTGCGTTTGAGGCTATGGGAACCAACGAGCCAGAGATAGCCATCAGAATAGTCTATCCCTTCAATATCAATTTCAGAGTCGTGATCAAAGAGATCAACAAAATCTTTAAGATGAAAGGTTTCATGGTTACCGTAAGTCCCATTGCCCATAGGAGTCAGACGCTCTAAGGTAATATACTCGTCTGAACCCACCCAAAGACTGCCATCTGGGGTCAGGGCAACAGCAGAAAGTTCTTTTAACTGACATGAGCGAGAATTCCCCCACCTACTTCGTTGAGGTGGGGGATGAGAGCGAACTTATATGAAATATGGAAAAGTTTGCTACAAATAGTAGAGGAGAAAAATTTTTGATGTGGAGACCAACAAATAGCGGATGAGTGGAATTGTCAAGGTCGAAATTGAGGAATCTGAGCGAGAACTGTTGGCATTACTTAAACAGGCGGAAAATCAGGAAGTGAAAGAGAGAATCCAAGCTCTCTATTGGCTTAAGAGTAAGCAAGTTGAAAGTACCGGCGCGATCGCGTCCTTAATCGGTAGACATCGAACAACGGTTTCTCGGTGGCTGTCCCGATATCGTCAAGGAGGAATGAAGTGCTTGCTCTCAAAAGGGAAAAGTACAGGTCGAAATAGTAAGATTACCCCAGAACTCAAAGAAAAAATTCTCATGGAACTAGAAGATCCTGAAGGATTCTCAAGTTACAAAGAAGTGTGGAATACACTGCCGCTTTCCAGCCTGAATTGAATTCAGGCTGGGTCGGCAGTACAAAGATGGCTGAAGGCTGTGGAAAATATTGAAATGAGCTACACCGGAGTTCATCATTTAATTCGTTACCGATTAAAAGGAAAATTAAAAGTGCCTCGCCCGGTTCATGCTAAGCAGCAACAAGGAGCAGCGGAAGAGTTTAAAAAAAACTGAGTGGAGAAATCACTAGCCAGTTAGAGTCACAACCGGAAAAAGTGAAGAAATACGCTAATGTCAGATATTGGTGTGAGGATGAATCAGGAATTGGTTTAATTACACTTTGGGCAAGAAAGTTAACGGGGAAAGGAATTCAGCCGATAGGGACTGAGCAGTGGTGCTTTGATTATTTATGGTTATATGGCGTAATTGAACCGAAGACTGGAGAAAGTTATTTTGCTGAATTTTCTCACGTGGATGGACTATGCTTTCAGGAATATTTAAGGTGGTTTTCTGCTAAATATCCAGATGATTTACATTTGATTCAAGTTGATAATGGTCGTTTACATACTTGGTCAGAGTTAGAGCTTCCTGAAAATATTATTCTTCTGTTCCAACCTCCTTATTGTCCACAAGTGAATCCCATTGAAAGGCTCTGGAAAGAAATCAAGAAACTTTTGAAGTGGGAGCTTTTTAATAGTCTCGACGAGCTCAGGTATAAACTTGCTCAAGTTCTATCTAATTTAACACCTTTAGTGATTAGTTCTGTCGCAGGATGGGATTTCATTTTAGAGGCTCTATCTGTAGCAAACATTTAAGGATTTTATATTAGAACGTAGTCCGATTTGTTTGCTATAATATTTTTATCAATAAAAGGTTTGTTGGTAATGTTGAAAGCGACAAAAGTCAGAATCTACCCCACCTCCGAACAACGGAAGCACTTAGCTCAGAGTTTTGGCTGCTGTAGATTCGCTTGGAACTATGCTCTCAATCTAACCAATGAAACTTATCAAGAAACAGGAAAAGGTCTTTCTCGCTTCGCTATTCAAAAAGAAATTACCAAGCTCAAGAAAGAATATGAGTGGATGAAAGAGCCTTACTCTCAGGGTTTACAAGTGGTAGCCCTGAATCTTTCTCGGGCTTTCATCAATTTCTTTGAAGGTCGTGGCTCTTTCCCTTCTTTCAAGTCAAAGCATGGCAAGCAATCAATCAGCTATCCACAAAATGTTTCCTTGGTTGATCATGGCTTGAAGTTTCCTAAAATGGGAATCGTCTCTGCTAAGATTCACCGGGAAATAGAAGGGACAATTAAGACAGTCACTGTTTCTCAAAACCGTCAAGGTCATTATTATGCTTCAATTCTGGCTGAAGATGGGAAAGAAGCTCCTGAGAAGTCAGCAGATGGAAAAGCGATTGGGATTGATCTTGGCATCAATCACTTTGCGATTACCAGCGATGGTTCTAAATTCAATAACCCTAAATGGATTAATAAACATGAACGTAACTTAAAAGCGAAGCAAAAGCGCTTATCCAGAAGAAAAAAAGGATCTAATAATCGTCATAAGACTCGAAAGCAGCTAGCACGAGTTCACAAGAAGATTTCCGATTGTCGATTAGATTTTCAGCACAAGTTATCGCGCCGGATCATCAACGAAAACCAAGTGGTTTGTGTCGAGAATTTAGCCGTCAAGAACCTGGTCAAAAATCACAACTTAGCTCAAGCAATTAGTCAAGTGGGATGGGGTCAATTCTGCACCCTGTTGAAATACAAGTGTGAGTGGGAAGGAAAAGTATATCAAGAAGTTGACCGCTTCTTCCCGAGCTCTAAGACTTGTCATGTGTGCCTAAATCAAGTAAGAAACCTGACCCTTGAAGTAAGGAATTGGCAGTGTGAAAAGTGTAGAAATAAGCACGATAGAGATATCAATGCTGCCAAAAACATAAGAGACGAAGGACTGCGTATTCTATCCTCTGGAACGGGGGAGATCGCCTATCGCCCAGATGTCAGTCGAGATAGCAGAGGTCGAAAGACCGCTACCATTTCGCAGTTTGATGGATAGGAAGCCCTAACCTCGCGAAAGCACGTTAGGGCAGTTCACCAAATCATCCGATTTATCTTGGAATTTGAGTAACACTCGAGTGAGTAAAAATCCGTTGAGCATAAAGTTTTAATGAAGGACAAATGTACAAAGATAGTTGTAATGATCTAGTTGGGCGATGTCTCTCAAATTTAGGAAAGACTCAATGTCCAAGCAAATAAATTGTAGATTTTGTCATGACGCCTATTCCTTTTAAAAATAAGAAATTCGCTTTCCCAGCCATCACATTATCTACTATCGGTTCCCATCCCTACTATATTTTAGGGTCTATTGCATCTGGCTTTTGATAGAAAATTCAGCAGATAAATATGAATAATTCTTAATAAGCTCGATGATATTAATCTTATTAAGATTATGTAATATTTTACCTTTATCTTTTCATTAGTCCT
>CAZAYV010000100.1:0-16033 GCA_964489465.1 uncultured Dactylococcopsis sp.
TTGTCTTCCTTGTCTCCCCTGTCCCACCTCAATCCATCATTTCAAAGTTGACAGACTACTACACCCTTTCTCTTCAAGAAAAAACGCGCTCTTTAAATTCACGAGCTTCCCGAAAATCGGGGATTTCTGCCGCTAGGATTTCAACCAATTCTTCTGGAGACCTTGGCAAAGATTGTTCCATTGCTTCTTCTATAACCAATTCTGCCATCGGTCCAATAAAATAGGCTAACTCTCTCTGACAAAGTTCTACAAATTCAGGATCAAGCGCATTAGACGGTAGCGGTTCAGGTTCAAACCCGACCGTTTGTGCTTCTACTGCTGGCGAGGAACTGATGATGGTTGTTTCTGATGGAGGAGGCGGAGGGGGTTCTACCGAAGACTGGGGAGGATCAAAGTTGGGTTGGCTAATGGCAGTACTGATTCCTCCTGCTTCGGTTTGTTCTAATTGCTGTAAATCAGCTAGTACATCTTGAGCAACCTGATAGCGATATTGAGGCTGGTCCGCTAGCAACTGATCTAGAATATCACCGAAAGCATCGCTAATTTCGCAGTAGGAACGCCATTGCCATTCCAAGGAATACTGATCGAGGAGTAAAGTGGGATTTTTTCCAGTCAAAAGAACAACTGCAGTCACCCCCAAAGCATAAAGATCGCTACTGGGTGAACAGTGGCCCATGCTAATTTGCTCGCGGGGGGCATAACCAATTTTGCCGACAAAAGATATTTTGCCGACAAAGGAACCAGAATCTCTGTGATCATCCTCTTTTAAATCAATTTGCTCCGGATTAATCACTTGTTTTCCCACACCAAAATCAATTAACAGAGGCAAATTCTGATCATTAGGAAGCATGACATTATCTGGAGAAATATCCCGGTGAATAATGCCACATTCGTGAATATATTTCAAAACTGATAGTAGACTTTTCAGCCACTGAACGATTTCAACTTCAGAAAACGATTGACCCTTTTTCTGACGTTCTTGAAGGAGCTCGGAATAGGTTTTCCCGTCAACATACTCCTGTACTATAAACAACTGATCTCGTCCTTCAAAGCAAGCTAAAAATTTGGGAATTTGAGGATGCTTAATTTGATGTAGAATTTTTGCTTCTCTTCTAAACAAGTCACGAGATTTTTGCAGCTCATATTCTCCTGTTCCACTAGGGGCAAATTCTTTAAGAACGCAAGGTTCATTAAAACGATGAGTATCAAGTGTTAAGTAAGTTCGACCGAGACCGCCCTGCCCCAGAACCTTTTGGATCAAGTAGCGATCATTAATTAGAGTCCCAAAGGGAATTTCGTCACTTCTTACTTTTGATGGTGACATCTCATCAAGGCTCCTCGCTTAATAATGAGCAAATTCTCCTAATAATTTTCTTTTATAATAATCATCTAAGGAGTAAGTAATTTTTTGAATTTGAGCAACCAACCTTCGTTGGCGTCGATGATCACAACGATCAAAGGCAGCGGTCAAATTAGCAATTGCTTCTAGAATAATTTTAGCTAAATTTTCTTTTAAACTAAGAGATTGAGACGGAATAATCACAACTGCAAATCCAAATAAACAATAAAGACTCAACAAAAGTTCAGATCCAATTTCACTTTTTGAGAGTTGATTGCTGGTCAGAGTTAGATGTCTGTTCTCTTCGCTGTCAGGCAGGTTGAGTTGTTCAACGGATTCTTGGCTCTGAACATTCCTTGCTTGAAAGGATTGCAACTAAAGCTCCCACTTGATCTGGATTGGTCTTTTTGATTGACCGTTTCCCTAAAGGCAAATGATTACATAGACTTTTGACCAATAGCTGCATATCTTGGACCCAGCCATAGCCAGGCTTCGTGAATACACCCAAAACTGCAACGACTTTACTAAATACTTTAGTTAAGTATACTTATAAATTGTGTCAAAACTTTTCAAACTTTGTCAAGCTATGTCAAGCCCCTATGTGACAATGTGTTACTTAGACTCTTTAGTGATTAATATGGCTGGTGTTTCTTGAACCTGCGTTTCCAGAGGTCGCACTTTCTCCACTAACTCAATAAACTGTTCGTAGTCGGGAACTTCAGTCGTGGGAACATAGCCAGCATCTCCAATTAGACTAGAAGGCGCATTCTTCATCACTTCAATGATATGTTCCTGCCGATTGCGTTCGAGTGTGGGTCCAAGGAGAACCACGCCAGGAGGAATCCAACGGCTTTGATGCAAAATGCGAAAATCTGTTGACTGAAATTCCTGACTGTATTGCTCAAAGTCTCCCTCCGATAAAGCTCCAGCGTCTACTTGCTCTTGGCTAAGCCATTCCAAAATTGTTTTTGGGGTCGGAGCAAAGCGGACCTCTGCTAGGGTTAAACCATATAGATCATAGAGGGGGAGATAATAGCCTGCAGCCGAACCGGGGTTTCCTAAGGCAACAATTTTGTTAGAAAGATCAACAAGACTTTGAGCAGAACTCGCTTGGGGGACAACAATAACAGAGCGTTCGAGGCTACTAATTCTTTCTAAGGAAAAAATAGGAATATAAAGTTCCTGACCAATTGCAATGGCCGCTAAACCGGGAGGGGCAAAGACAATTGACCAATTATTCCGCTGAATTTGTTCCAAAGCTTGCAATTCATTGTAAGCGGGTTCTAATTCAACGACGCTATTGGTCTGTTCTGCTAAATACTCTTGTAAGGGTTTGTACTGCTCAACAGTTCCTGTTCCTCTCTCATAACTCACGACGCCGATTGTCAGCTTATTCGGATTAACGTTCTCCTTAGAACGGCATCCGACCAGTACAAAGCTGATTAATAAGAAAAAATGGATGAGGAGTAAGGGGCGTGACACCATAGGGTTAATCCGCTAAAAAATATCCTTACGTTTTTGCAAACACAGGGTAACTAATAAGTAGATTACTGTAAATAGGCAAAGAATCCCCCAATTTAACGTCAGATTCTCCCACGTTGCGTCGTAGGTAGAAGAGGGTTCAAAAAGCATCGGCAAGGAATTACCGGTACTTGAGGGAACCATTTGATTGAGATCGGCTAGCACGCCGTAGGCTGCTACTGACCAGCGACTTAGCATCAGCCATGACAGAGGACGGGCAACTCCCTCTAAATCAAATAGTACTCCAGAAAAGATGATTTGGGGAATCATGACCAGAGGAAGAATTCCATTCCCCTGGTTTTCGCTCTTAACTAAAGCTGAGAGCATCAGGCTTAAGCTGGTGCTAGCGACTAAAGTAAGAAAAGTGGTAATTCCGACCCCCATCCACCAAGGAATCAGCTCAGATTGGGGCGCACCAAAACCAATGAGAATGGCTAAAACAATCAGAAAGCTTTGCAGCAAGGCAATGCCACTCCGAATTAGAAACTTAGATCCTAAATAAGGCAATAACCCCAAATTCAGCAGTCGTTCTCGGCAGTAGATGGCTGATTCTTTGACGATTTCTCCAATGGAGTTAGACAATCCGAGCCAAATCGCGATACAGCTAAAAACAAATAGTAACCGGAGTGCTAGTGGTGCCTGTGTAGCTGTTGGCGAATCGACGTACTTGAGAGGGGCCTCTCCCTCAAGACATAACGCAGTTAAAGCAATGGTAATCGGACCCGAGAGTAACGTAAAACTGACACTAGCGAGATCGCGCCTCACCAACTGATAATAGCGTTGGCTTAGTAGCAGCAGTTGCTTGAGGGGAGATGAAGTATGAGATGACGAATCACTGATCAACTGTTGCTCTTTGCCAGGACTCAGGGAAGCTTTGATATAACTTTTATATTTGTCAGAAACGTAATATTGCTTTGCCCACTCATCAACAATCGCTTGGTTTTCTACTTCGGTGCTCCCTTGTTCCAGCTTGAGATAAATATCTGCAAAGTACTTGAAGTCTAATGAAGGCATTTCAAAAAATTCGAGGGCTTCTTGAGGCGGTCCAAAGTAGCAAAGTTTCCCCCCTCGTCCGAGAAAAGCAATGCGATCACACACTGCAATGTTGGCTGTGGCATGGGTAATTAAGATGATTGTCCGCTCTTGATCCGCTAAGTCTCTAAGCAATTTCATCATCTCTTTGTCCAGTCCTGGATCAAGACCAGAGGTGGGTTCATCGAGAAAGAAAAGCTTGGGATCAACCAGTAATTCCACAGCAATACTAACCCGTTTGCGTTGCCCGCCACTGAGGTAACGCACAAAATTGGTTCTTACGTGATTCAGCTTGACTTGTTCAAGTGTATCATTGACAACTTGCTCAATATTGGTATCTGGGGGCAATCGTAGCTGACAAGCATAGGTCAAGACTTCCTCAACTGTAAGGTCAAGATGGACGATATCATCTTGAGGAACATAGCCAATTTGCGAGCGATAGATCCCCCAATGTTGTCGCAAATTATCCCCATTGAGCAGGACATTGCCAGAGTTGGTGGGTTCGATGCCCAGTAAAGCTTTCATGAGAGTTGATTTCCCCGCTCCGCTCCCTCCCACTAACGCAACGAGCTGCCCGGGTTCAATGGCCAGAGAAATATCATTGAGGATTGTCTTTTTTCCGGCTTTTTGATCCGGAACTTCTCGGCAGAGATGGTGGGCATCGAGACGAATATGATGTCCAGTATTGAGAAGCTCAAGCGTTTCCCGTCGATAGAGAAGCGTAAACGGACCAATTTGGATGATATTGCCACTGCTAAGGGAGATTGGTTTGTCTAAACGTTTACCATCAACAAATGTCCCGTTGGTACTGAGATCTTTTAAGATGTGTCCGCCTTGATGGTTGGGATAAATTGTGGCGTGGAGTCGGGAAACGGTCGGTGAATCCAACTGCATCGAGGCATAACGATCGGGACTGGGAAAGCGACCGATTTCTACTGGCCAATCCTTTAGCCCTCGTAAAATTAAATGGCGCTTTTGGGGGATGACGAGGTGATTGTCAATGGGATTGAAGTAGGTTAAGAGGACTTGGTTACGGGGGTCTTGGCCAATTTCTAACTGAGCCCCATGAGTGAGCAAATACCCTTGGGAGAGATTAATACGGGTGTGCTCAATAAAGAGGCCATTGCGACTGGGATGAGCGCGATCGCCATCATAAATGCGATAATTTTCTCCTTCTTTTTTTAAGACTGCCTGCCGTCGAGAAAGGACATTCCAGCCAGTCTCGGGAATCTCTAAATCTGACCAATGATGATCCCGCCCTAACCGATAAACATCTTTGTCAAGATCAAATCGCAGTGTTTTCCCCCGATTGCTAAGTTCTAAGAAGGGCTGAGAGCTAATCAGAGTAGCTTGAGCAAAACTATCAGTCATGAGAAACGTCTAAACATAAGCTCTTACTTTTATCCCTCTCTCAAGAAACAAGATACATGAGTCAATGCAGTTTTTCCCGTCCGAAAATAGCAGACAAGTGTGTATATACATAGGGCTTTTTCTGGTAATAAAATTGCCAAATTTTATTATTTTTTCTGGAAGTTTGCGATTATTGTGTCATGAATAGAGAGTCAAATCAACTCTGTCCTGTTATTTTGCCAGCTAAATGCCTCCCCAGTCTACTTCTTGCTGTTTTTTACATTTAACCCACTGACATGAACGTGCATAAACTGACAACAATCAACGTACTAAGTTAATGAAACCAGCTAACCCTAAGCAAAAGTGCAAGGTACGAACTATGTTGTGGACTAAAACGACTTCCCGAATTATTATTGGCACCTTACTTGGCGCATTTACCATTGGTATTTCCACGAATCAAGCGGCTGCACTAACCCCACTCGACTTGATTAAACTTCCTCTTAATGCTGTCAATGGGGAGAGTCCAAAACCACTACCGAATCGTAATATTGATGTTTTTAAAGAAAATGTCAATGGCAATAATTTGAATGTATGTGTTTCTCCCGCTCCTTGTAGTGTACCGACCCCTCCCCCTGGTGTTGTCCCATCTCAACCCATTCCTTCTCCTCAAGGCTCGGTTCGTCAAGCCCCAACACGTCAATCGATTCCCGCATCACCCCAGGGTTCGGTTCGTCAAGCCCCAACACGTCAATCGATTTCACCATCGCCTCAGGGTTCGGTTCGTCAATCTTCAACGACTCAACCCCAAACGAAGCCTTCTCAAGGGTCCCCTGGTCCTGTTTTAACTATTCCGCCTATAAAATTGTTCTAGCATCTGAGTTAGAGCATAAGTAACCCTCACTCGAACATGAGAAAAACAGTCCAGCGCACCATTATCCGTCTTTTTATTGCCATCCTCGGAACAATTGTGTTGATTGGACTTATTCTCTTGATTGAAGCAGCTTTTGGTGGTGAAAAGAGCTGCCCGCCACCAGAGTCTTGGTTACTTTGTCGGATTAGACACTCTGTTCTGTTGAATGTTGTCGAAGGCTTTAGTATTCTCGTGGCTTTAATTCTCTTTTTTTTGGAAGCGCCTGAGCGAGCCAAGCAAGCCCATTATGAAGCCTGGAAAGTCATTGATGCTGCTCATGGCGTCGAAACCAGTTATGCGCGTTTGCAAGCTCTGCAAGATCTAAATGAAGATAATGTGAGCTTAACCAGGTTGGATGCCTCTGGTGCAGACTTAAAAGGAATTAATTTCCATGCTGCCGAACTGAGTCATGCCCAGTTATCAGGAACGAACCTGAGTCATGCGACTCTTAGCCATGCTGATTTAAGCCATGCTCATCTGGTCAGTGCAAATCTGAACAATGCTGAACTCAATGATGCCCGCCTGATTGATGCCAACTTGAGTTATGCCCAACTGATTGATGCTGACTTAATTGATACTGAAATGATTGGAGCTAATCTCACCCATGCACATCTAGTTGGTGCCAATTTGAGTAAAGCGTATCTCGGTGATGTTGATTTTAGCCAGGCTTGTTTACGGGATGCCAACTTAAACCAAACCAAACTCTTTGGAGCGAGAAATTTGACGCCAGAGCAAGTAAAAGCAGCAAAAAATTGGCAAGCCGCAATCTACGATGAAGGTTTTCGACAAAAACTAGGTTTGTAACAACTTTTGGTTGTTGGAAAGTTCATAATAAACACAATAGAACTCTACTTAAAGAGATTGCTTTTGTTAATTTGTTTCTGATTTAAAAATTAAGCATGAGGTATTTTTCTGATGAAATTTTCCAAAAAGATGAAGCAATCGATCGGATTAACAGCGTTGAGTACAGTAGTTGCCGTTGCTGCAGCAGTCGCTTCCCCTTTACTCTATGGTCAAACTTCAGCGGAAATCGGTCAGGCCTTGATTCAAGGGACATCAGGTTATCCTGAACTTTCAGGAGAAATATTACTATACAAAACTAGTGGCGGACTACGGTTAGTCGGTACCTTAAAAAATGCTCCACCTGGAGCTCACGGCTTTCATATTCATGAGTTTGGGAGCTGTGCAGACGATGGTCAAGCCGCTGGGGGTCACTATAATCCTGATGGGGTTAAACATGGCAATTTGCTTACTGACGGCTTTGAAGGAGCTCATGCTGGAGATTTAGGTAATGTTGTTGTTGCCTCGAATGGGACAGCCGTTTGGGAAGAAACTTTTCCTGGGCTCAGCTTGAGTAGCGGTAACTATCCTGTGGTTGGACGTTCAATGATTCTGCATGCAGATCCAGACGATTTTGGCCAGCCAACCGGAAATGCAGGCGCACGTATCGGATGCGGTACGATTACACTTAGACCAGCCTCGCCAGAATAGACAAAATAAAAATTTGGCTACAGCCATTCCGGGAAGTAGATTCTCCAAATCTTGATTTTTAATTAATTATTTAAAACAATGTGTCCAGTTGCTTTAAACCCTTTGCGCAATACCCCTCTAGGGGCAGGTCAGGCTAAATTATGGCTGTTCTTAGTTGGAGTTAATTATTATCAAGATTCTAGCCTCCCTTCATTGCAGTATCCAGCTTTAGATTGCCAGGGCTTAGCTGAAGCACTGATTGAGGCAGCTCAGCTTTTTCCCCAGAAGGAAGTTCTGATTCATCATGATTTTGCGGCTCAGCTCCCGAATCTAAAATCAATTCACAGTAGCTTAGAGCAGGTTACAGCAGCCGCTCACCCCCAGGATACTGTACTATTTTATTTTTCTGGACATGGTGTATTAGAGCCTGATCGCCAACAAGCTGTTTTATGCTTAACCGATACTAATAAAGAAGCTCTATTAGACACAGGACTGCCCCTACAAAAACTACTAGAGTATTTAGGAAATTGCCCGGCTCGTCAACAACTCGTTTGGCTAGACGCTTGCCATAGCGGAGGCATGACCCTGAGGGGAGCGAGAGGAAAATGGGAGACACAATCCTTGCTCAATCCAACTTCACAACTGGTTGAAGTCTTACGACAAAGAGCTGCTCAAAGTCACGGCTTTTATGCCCTCCTTTCCTGCGATCAAACCCAGCAGTCGTGGGAATTTCCGGAGTTAGGTCATGGGGTGTTTACCTACTATTTAATGCGAGGCTTACGAGGGGAAGCTGCAGATGCTGAAGGTGTGATTGAAGCAGATGGACTGTATCAGTATGTTTACTATCAAACACTGCGGTATATTGATAAAACCAATCAGCAAATTCGTTTAATTAATCAGCAAAGAAGTAGTCGTGGAGAAAACCAACTTCAATCTGAGTATCCTTTACAAACTCCCAAACGAATTATAGAAGGTATTGGTAAGGTAATTTTAGGTTTTGGGTCACAAACTGAGACGCCTCAATATCCGCGACGAGCACTTGTGGTCGAAGGGTTGCCGAGTCATCAAACGACTTTAGCTTTAAGCAAAGTGTTGCAAGGGTCGGGAAGCTTTGCCTTAGAGTATTGGCCTTCTCCTGGTCGCAAGCTATCAGATGTCCGAGCAGCGATTGAAACTGGTTTAGGAGTGAATCAACACTCTTCTCCTAAACAATCCTTATCGGGTAGCCCGACTGAGAAAACAACAGTTTTACTCTATCTGCGGGGGCGGATTGAAGAAACGGAAGTCGGAGAAGCCTGGTTAATTGTTGGAGATGGAGTCCGCCTCAGTCGCTCTTGGCTTAGACAAGCTCTGCGACGCTCAAGTATGTCGCAGCAGATTGTTGTCCTCGATTGCCCAGAAGCCCCTGCTCTTGATGATTGGGTAGATGACCTCCAGCTTAACTCAGAAAGCGGCCAGTGTCTAATCGCTGCAGCTGCAACTGGAAAGGACCCAGAACAGTTTACTCGGGCACTCTTAACCTCTTTACAGAATGCAGATCCGCAAGTGGGTCTTCCCGTTGCTTCTTGGATTGCTCAACTCCAGGTCGAGTTAGCGGAAACCGAAATATCTCCCTACGTCTGGATTTCAGGAGTTCAAGGTGTGATCGATGTCTTACCAGCAAGCACAACTAAGGGCAATACCAGTTCAGAGACAGTTGATCTGGGAATTTGTCCTTATATGGGTCTGAAAGCGTTTGCTGAAGAAGATACTCAATATTTTCATGGGCGTGAAGCTTTAACACAAAGGCTCATTGAGGAATTTCGCCATTCTGCTTTAGCGATTGTTGGTGCGTCTGGCAGTGGTAAATCTTCAGTAGTGCAAGCCGGCTTGATCCCGCAGTTGCGGCAAGGTAAGCAACTACCTGGTAGCGAACAGTGGTGGATTGGTTGTTTTCGTCCCGGTAGTAAACCGATCGCGACGTTAAGTCACCGTTTAGTTGATCCGGGGACAGAAAAAGAAAAAGCTTATCAGCAGCTCCAAATTGAAGGCTTGCTCTACCAAGGCGTAGAAGGCTTTGTCCGCTGGTTGCGCGCCCGCCCAGAGCCCATGGTGGTCTTGGTGGTTGACCAATTTGAAGAGCTATTTACCTTAAGTGATGTCCCAGACCGCCAGCAATTCTTAGAATTGCTACTTGGTGCAGTGGCACATGCAGGGGATCGGTTTAAACTCGTCTTGTGTTTAAGAGCAGACTTTGTTGCCCCCTGTTTAGAGGTCTCTGAACTCGCTGCAATTCTTCAGCAGGCAAACGTTTTAGTTTCTCCCTATTTAACCAAGGAGGATTATCAGCAGGCCATTATCAAACCAGCCGAGCAAGTCGGTTTACAAGTGGAAACTGGCTTAGTGGAAGTTTTGCTACAAGAGTTGAATCATTCTGTTGGGGATTTACCCTTGCTGCAGTTTATCCTTGAGCAACTGTGGGAACGTCGCCAATCCGGGAGGCTAACTTTGCAGGCTTATCAGCAACTGGGGGGTCTCAAAGGCGCTTTAGAGCGACAGGCACAAGCAGTCTACGAGAGTTTGGACGTAGAGGCTCAACGTTGTGCTCGCTGGATTTTTCTCACTTTGACACATTTAGGAGAGGGAACAGAAGATACGCGTCGCCGGGTTCTTAAGTCGGAACTAGCTGTTACCAAGTATCCAGCGCCCTTAGTGGAGAGAACCTTGCAAAGCCTCACTGCTGCTAAACTGATCATCATGAATTGGGAAGAGGAGGTTTCGGTTGGGCAAAGCCGCAGCGCTGTTCCTGAATCAGACGAGCCACAGTCAGACTCCCTTGCCCCAGAAGTGACCGTCGAAGTGGTCCATGAAATCCTCATTCGTCACTGGTCAACCCTACGCTGGTGGTTAGACGAAAATCGGGCTCGCTTACGATTACAACGACAGCTAGAGCAATCAGCGCGACTTTGGCAGCAAAGCGGGCAGCAAGCTGATTTTCTCATGCGTGGCGTTCGCTTAGCCGAGGCAGAGGAGTTATATATTAAGTACACCGATGAACTGTCGGAATCCGTACAGCAATTTGTGGAAGCGGGTCTCGAAGCTCGACACCATGAACAACAGCAAGCCCAGAAACGTTTGCGCCGTGCCCAGGTTGCGGCGATGATCATCGGCTTTTTGGGCTTAACTGCCCTTGGTTTAGGCGGGTTAGCCTATCGCCAAAAATTGATTGCCCAAATTGAAAAAATTGAGGCTTTCACTGCGTCTTCGGAAGCACTGTTGCTTTCTAACCAGCAACTGGAATCGGTGATTGCAGGGATAAAGGCGGGACAACAGCTCAAGGAAATGAATCCACTGGCACAAACGCTGCTGGGTCGCGATCGCTGGATGCAAACTCAGATGAAAACGACCAGTACCCTCCAGCAAGCTGTTTATGGTACCCAAGAACTGAACCGCCTGGAACACCATAACCAAACAGTCAATGCAGTTCGCTTCAGTCCCGATGGTCAGTTGCTTGCTTCCGCTAGTGATGACAATACGATCCGGCTTTGGCGACGGGATGGTACTTTACTAGACACTCTCAAGCCTGATCAGCCTAACAAGTCTTCCGTTCACAATCGAGTGACCCGTGTTGCCTTTAGTCAAAATGGTCAATTTTTAGCCTCTGCTAACACCAATCAAACCATTCAGTTGTGGCAACTTGATGGTCCCAATCAGACCAAGGTTGTGGCTGGAAAAACCTGGAGTGGACATGACGATTGGGTAACCGATATTAGCTTCAGTCCGGATGGTCAATTATTTGCCTCTGCGAGTCGCGATCAAATGGTGAAACTTTGGAATTTAGACGGAACTTTAGTTGCGACTTTGTCGGGACATGACGGTTGGGTGAATGCGGTTCGTTTTGGCCCTGACGGAGAAACTTTAGCCTCGGCTGGAGAAGATAACCAAATTAGAATTTGGCAGTTGAACCGTAAAACCGGAAAAGCAAGTTTATCTAAAACCTTAAGTGGACATCGCGATCGCGTGACCCAGATTGCCTTTAGTCCAGATGGTGAAAGTCTGGTTTCAGCCAGTGGCGATGGCACAGTGAGAGTTTGGAATTTAGGAACCGGAACCGCTCAAGTTTTTGCGGATAATAATGCGAGTCATCAAGTTAATAGTGTTGAGTTTAGTTCCGATGGTCAAACAGTAGTTTCAGCGAATGCTAATGGTCGCATCAATGTCTGGAACCGTGAGGGTCTTTTACTCAAAACCTGGACTGGACATCATACTGAAATTTTAGATCTTGATTTGAGTCCCGAGGGCACCCTTCTTGCCTCTGCTAGTGCTGACAAGACCATTAAACTCTGGGATACCGAAAACGCAATCCCACACTGGGACAATGGAATCTATAGCGTTCGTTTTAGACCCGTCGATCGCTCTGCAACTGTATTGGCAGCAGCCGGTTGGGATGAGACAATCAAGCTTTGGCAGCCCAATCAAGATACTGGTACGTTATTCAAAACGCTTCCGGGTCACCAGTCTACCATTTCGGATCTCGCCTTTAGTTCCAACGGGGAAATGCTCGCCTCAGCGAGTTGGGATCAAAGGATCAAGCTTTGGCAAGTAGACAGTGGCATTTTACTAACGACCCTCAATGGGCATAACGATGGCGTTACTAGCGTCGCCTTCACCTCAGCTGATCGCCCTCAAGGTCAGATGCTTGCCTCTGGCAGTGAAGATAAAACGATCAAACTCTGGCAAGTGGTTAACGATCAGGCTCAACTATTGCGAACGCTCAGTGGACATGAGGATGGAGTGACTAGTCTTGCCTTTCGTCCCGATGGTCGCTTATTAGCCTCCGGGAGTTACGACAAGAGTATCAAACTGTGGCAACCTAACGGCAAACTGCTGAAAACTCTGAACGAACAGGGACTGGCAATTACTACGGTTAAATTTAGTCCCGATGGAAAAAAACTGGCTTCAGCGAGTTGGGATAATACAATCCAGCTTTGGCAAATTAAAGAACAAGGCAGTACCCTTCAAGTTAAGCAACTACATACCCTCTCTGGTCATCAAGGCGGAGTTACGAGTATAGATTTTAGCCCCAACGGAAGATTTTTAGCTTCCAGTAGTGCAGACGCCACGGTTAAACTTTGGAGTGTCAATCAGGGTGTTTTACTGAAGACTTTGCTGGGACATAACGTCCCGGTTGAGAGTGTTAGTTTTAGTCCTGACAGTCAAACTTTAGTGAGTGGGGATGAAACAAATGGGCTCATGCTCTGGAATTTGGATTTAGATGATCTGTTAGAGCGAAGTTGTTATCGCTTGTCTAACTACCTCCAAACTAATCCCAATCTAGACGAGCAAGCGCGTCAGTTGTGTCAGTAGCAACGAGAAGGGTTGGCTTTCAAACTGAATTCGATTTACCGTTTGTCTTCTGTCGTTAAATTCCGAGATTGGGCAATTTTGAAACTCAAGAAAATCACCGGCATAATGCCAACCAGAATAATGGTTAATGCGGGTGCGGCGGCTTCAATTAACCGTTCATCAGAAGCATATTGATACACTTGTACAGCGAGGGTGTCAAAATTGAAAGGACGAATCAGAAGGGTTGCCGGGAGTTCCTTCATCACATCGACGAATACTAACATGACAGCAGTTAAAATTCCTCCCCACATTAACGGCGTATGAACCTGCAACAAGGTACTGCTCACATTATGCCCTAAACTTCTGGACGCCTCATCTAAACTGGGTTTAATCTTCTGTAAACTCGATTCTACTGCATTGAAAGAAACCGCAAGAAAACGCACCAGATAGGCAAAAATCAAGGCGATAATCGTGCCACTCAGAATTAACCCGGGAGAGACATCAAATGTCGCTCGCATCCAGTTATCAATGGCTTTATCGAGGCGCGTCACCGGGATTAACACACCGACAGCAATGACAGTCCCGGGAATGGCGTAACCCATAGCGGAAATGCGGACACCAAAATTGAGTAACCAGGACTTATCTTGACGTTGTCCGTAAGCTAAAAAGAGCGCGATCGCGCTGGCTAACAAGGCACTAATCACCGCTAAAATCAGGCTGTTTTGAGCGATATCCCAAAAACTTTGATTCAGGGTATATTGGGCATTAGCAAACGTTAAATAAACCAGATAAATCCCAGGAACGATAAATCCGAAAGCAATGGGAAACAAGCAAGCCAGAATTGCGAAAAAAGCGCGGCTTCCAGACAGTTGGTGTTTCGGTGGGGCTTGAAAACTCCCGCCGGCTTGATAATAGCGGGCTTGGCTACGGGATAAGCGTTCCAGGAGAATTAAAACGGCAATAAATAGCATTAATACTGCTGCCAGTTGCGCTGCTGCTAGGCGTTCCCCCATGCCAAACCACGTGCGATAAATTCCGGTGGTAAAGGTAGTCACCCCAAAATATTGCACGGTGCCAAAATCCCCCAGGGTTTCCATTAAAACTAAGGCGACTCCCGACGCGATCGCGGGACGGGCTAAGGGCAGTGCAACCGTAAAAAAACTGCGCCAGGGATTACAGCCCAGACAACGGCTGGCTTCTAACATTCCCGTTGCTTGTTCTAAAAACGCCACCCGCACCAACAGATAAACATAAGGGTATAAAACCAAAATCAGCATCGCGATCGCGCCCCAAATGTTGCGAATTTCGGGGAACCAGTAATCATTCACACTCACCCAGCCAAATACAGATCGCAGTGCAGTTTGAACGGGACCAAAAAAGTCCAGAAGATGGGTATAGGTATAAGCCAAGAGATACGCCGGCGCAGCCAGAGGGAGTAACAATGCCCATTCCAAGATCCGACTTCCCGGAAAGCGACACATGGTGACTAACCACGCCGTTCCCACCCCAATGATCGCGACGCCAAAACCGACACCAACCATCAAAATAAAAGAGTGTTGGAGATACTCTGGAAGCACTGTTGTCGCTAAATGTTGCCAAATCTCTCCTGTCTCAGCGAAGACACTAGCAACGATGAATAGAATAGGGGCAGCGATTAAAAGTGCAACCAGTAACACGCCCACTGTCCAAGAATTGAACAAAGTTTGACGGACTTGTTGACTGGTTTGGGAAATCACAGATAACACAGGCAAAGTTTCCGAGATTAGAATGACGGTTCATTGCCAGTTTAGCAAGGGAGACTGAAAGACTAGGCTTAAAAGTTATGAAGCAATTTAACCCAAGTTGCGGGTTAACATTAGCCAAAACAACGGAGAAAAAATAGGCATCAGAAATGGAAACAGCATAAATTAGCTGTCAATTTAGCATCACAAGTGATGGAAAAAAGTTAGCCGATAAAAGCAGATTCCAAAGTGAAGACCATAATAAATGCTGCTACTTTCAGTAAAAAGCCGTCCATGGTTACAGCATGGATGGCTTTGGGAAACTGTTGCGTAATTTGACTAAACCAAGTTTCAATTGGATGACGTAAATGCTGTTTAATGTAAGCCACCCAAGGCGGATCAGCTCGTCGAGAGTTTTTTTTCCGCATCACCTGTAACGAGACGCCCTCAGATTGCTGAAAGTTATCTTCTGCATCATAGTCAGTATAACCAGCGTCACAATAAATTATGCTCCCTTCGGGTAAATTCAAAGATAAAGCTTTTAACCCCCGAGTATCATTAGCTTCACCTGGTAAGAAGACAAATTCTACGGGAATACCATCTGCTGTAGCGAGTAATTGTACTCGAATGCCATAAAAGTAGCGTTTTTTGAGGCAATATAACCTCGGTAGTCTTCTGAACTGACCAATTTGGCTGAGGGAATACGGATGTTATCACAAATGGAAACAGGAAATGAGTCTAACAAATATTCATGACTGGAATTAAGTGACTTGAATATCTGTCCGAGGTAATCAAATCAGTCCAGCAAGGGTAGAAATAATCGATGCCAACGGCGAGAAAATCGGGATTTACTTAACATTTTTGGGATTAACCTCTCCTCTAACAAATAGTTACAAGCTTGCTCTTGATTACCACCAAAGAATTTCGCTGCTACCAAAGCTGAAGTAATGATTTCGGCATCGCTCATTTGGCTTCGACTATCTTCGTGATGTCCTATTGCTGTGAGTAAATCGTCAGTGATCGCATAAATGGCTATAATCTCATCAAGCATTCTTCTCTCCTTAGTTTTATGGCTTCTAGAGAGATTTTCTGATTTTTTATCTTTCTTTCTCAATAACTAGCAACTTGGGTAATTTATGAAAATGGAAAATTAAAATAGCTCCCATGAAGAACCACTGATCAAATCAGCACGAATGATTGTATAGCGCTCAAGATTTTTATTGATCGCATTATCTTAGCAACAGCTTTAGAGTGTCATTTGATAGAAAATCTACGACTTAGGATAAGACCAGAAATGCCAAAAATTTAGCCTGTTAACGGGACTTAAACAATAAAATTAAACCAAGTGTGGTAAATTGCTTATAT
>CAZAYV010000101.1:0-15678 GCA_964489465.1 uncultured Dactylococcopsis sp.
GGGTTACGGACGGGTCAAAATCAATACAGCGAATCAACGAGGAGGGGCTGCTCTTAGCGCAGAAGCCATTAGTGATTTATTGGCGGATGTTCCCATTGACCGCTATGTCCGCGTGAATGTGCAAGGGGTCGAAAAGTTAATTGATGCTTTGGGCGGCGTCGAGTTCTATGTGCCCAAGGATATGAAATATCGTGATGATAGCCAACATCTTTACATTGATATTAAAAAAGGGAAACAGCAGCTCGATGGTGAAACTGCCGTTGATTTTATGTTGTTCCGTCATGACGAGTATGGCGATATTGGACGGGTTCAACGTCAACAACTGTTGATTCGAGCAGTAATTGATCAGGCATTACATCCCGGAACGTTAGCTAGAGTTCCCAGTATTTTTTCTGTCATTCAATCCAATGTGGATACGAACTTAAGTGTAGAAGAAATCTTGGCGCTATCAGGCTTTGCAGCGCAACGAGAGCAGAAAAATATTGAAATGTTAATGTTACCGGGTCGGTTTGGCAATGTCGAAGTGGGAGGACAAAATGGGGCGATTAGCTATTGGCTTCCCCATCATCGTCAAATCGATCAGATGATGGCTCGGAATTTCGATGTTGGTCAGAGTTCCCTGAGTCAGGATGAAGAAGTGTCTCCTTATATTCGCATTGCGATTCAGGACAGCACTGATCATCCCCAGGCGGTGCAGTCGGTTAATCAAGTCTTACAGGAAGAAGGATTCCGCAATGTTTATGTAGCGTCTGATTGGGGAGAACCCTTATCTCAAACACGCATTGTTGCTCAAAATGGCAATATCGAAGCGGCAGAAGCTGTTGCAAATGCCTTAGGGGTTGGGGAAGTCTTTGTGGAAAGCACAGGCGCGTTAGATTCGACGGTTAGTATCCAGTTAGGAGAAGACTGGTTAGGGCGACAAACACTCAGAGAGGAAACCACAAATTAGGGGGTTGTTGTTGTTCCTAAATTGCTACTGCTCATGGTTGGGTGAAGATTACTCTTTTGAGAAAGCAGTCTGAAAGTACTTTTCAAGGTGGCAGCAATGGGAACAGCGGTTAAAATCCCCAGATATCCAGCCACTCTTGCACCGACCATTAACGAAAATAAAATAACAATGGGATTGAGTCCAGTGAGGGTGCCTAACAAACGGGGAGTCACTGTATTCTCAATAATTTGATCCAGAATTAGGGCAACAACTAAGACTTTTAATCCCAGCCAGATGCTCTTTAGACTGAGGACTAAGCTAATCACAAAAATACTGAGAATAGCGCCGAAAGGAATTAAACCCATGACACCAATTCCGATCGCGAAGAGGAGATAAAAGGGAACATTCAGTAACCAAAAGGCGGGAATCATGGTGAAGGTTAAGGAAACCGCAAGGGTAAACTGATTGACCACATAACTGTTGAAATTGCGTCGCAGCGATCGCAGCACTTGCGGTCCTTGTTCAGGAAACCAACTTTCAATGGTACTGTGCAGAAACCCTTGATAAAAAATCGCTAAAAAAACGGTCAAAACCAAGATAAAAAAGACTTGCAGAAAGTTACTAATGGTTCCCAGAGCAAAATTGGGTAATGCCATCAGGATTGACTGCAATTGATCTTTAAGTGTTACGGCAATTTCATCACTCCATGCACTGAGATCAATTTTGACCAACATCGCTAATTGTTGGAGCTGCGCTTCAGCAGATTCTGCCCAACTGGGAACGCGATCGCGCAAGGTTTCAAACTGTTCGATTAAAAAAGGAATGCTAAAAAGGGCAACTAAGCCACTAATTATAATTGCAATAAAGAACACCAGCAGCACGGAATAAACACGCCTGATCTGTAATTTTTCTAAAGCCTGCACTGGATAATTCAATAAAAACGCGAGGACAGACGCCGCAACGAAACTGCTAATTAACTGGTTAAAATAATCGATAAAGAGCAGTAACAACCACCCATCTAAAATAATTAAGGGAAAGACTAATAGCACAACCAGCCAACGAGGGATGGCAGTGCTTAAACGGTTATACCAGGGGGTGAGAGTGTTCATTTTCCTTGCGTCATTCCAAAAGTCACTTTCCAGATGATAGATCAAACTTACCGAGAACTGAGAGCTTTTCCCTCTCAAGAAAGACAGGATTACCCAGGAAACTTCGATGGGATTAACATCACGATTCTGGATTTCGTAAGATGCAGTTAACCGCCAAAACTGATATGCGATGGAAACACCAAAAATTTATTGGGCAGCCCCTTTATTTACCCAAGCCGAACAAAGCTTTAATCAGAATCTTGCAGCAGAATTAGAACAACACGGTTATACCATTTTCTTACCGCAAAAAGAATGTGCTGGAATTACGGGAAAAGCCATTTATGAAACCTGTCTCTCTGGCTTGTGTTCATCCAATTTAGTGGTTGCCATTTTAGATGGAGCGGATGCTGATAGTGGTACCTGTTGGGAATGTGGTTATGCCGTCAGTCAAGGAATTCCAGTCATTGCTGTGCGCACTGATTTTCGAGACAGTGGCGATATTAAAGGCTTTAATGCCATGCTTTATTACAGTGCCACTCAGGTGATTGAACCCGGAGAGGAAGGATTAACCTTAGCGATGATTAAGGCAATATCGGAAGCCCTTTAATCTCTTGGTGATGAGAAAAAAAAACACCCTCCTCCTTTGACATGGGAAGAGGGTAAAGGATCAACTAAACCTTTTGCGTCTGCAATTGCTTGTCATCGACCCAAACACTGTGAAACCCATAGGGAACCCGTTGGGGCATCATCACTCGCGCTACCGGGTCTGCTGTAAAGTTTTGTGCGTCAATGACCAATAACTCAGAAGTGTCGGCTTGATGATCATGAATCAAAGTCACTAACCAACCGTCATCCTCTTCTGTACTCCCTGGACGCGGCACAAAAGAGGGGTCGCCACCATATCGTCCTTCTCCAAAGGCATGAAATTGAGAGGTTTTCTGGTGAAAATCGTGCTTAATAACGCCCTCAAATAGTGGCGTTTCACCATTTGCCATTTGTGCTGTATAACCGTAGCGAGTGGGATAGCCTAACCAGCGCTCATTCAACGCTGGAAATTCGGAAGGAGTGGGTTCTAAGTTCTCTTCCTGTACGCTTCCTGTACTCAGATTAAACCGCCACTGATGTAACCGGGGAATATCACCCTCGGGATCTTTGAAGGCACTGTCACTAACGAGAACATTGGTTGAACTCATACGACACGCAATTAAAACCACTTCCTCTCCATCTTCATAAGCATTGAGAGTATGGAAGACATAACAAGCGGGCGCTTCAAACCAGCGGATACTATTTTTATCGCCATGACGGGGCATAATTCCAAAGCGAGACGGTCGATCCGCCTCAAACATTAAAGGGGGTTCTCCCCGCTGCATTCGTTCCACACTAAAGGTAAGGGGCAAATCCATGAAGATTGTATAGTGTTCTGTAATCGCAAAATCATGCATCATCACCCCCATTGGCAGATCAATGGGAATCGTCCATAGTAATTCTCCGGTGGCAGCAGCTAAACTGTACTTGAGAAAAGGTGGTTCGGCAAAGGAATAGCCATAAAACATCATTTCTCCGGTTACTGGATCGACTTTGGGATGCGCTGTGAAAGGGGAAGCCAGTTTTCCGTTGTAAGTATAAAGACCAATGGTTTCTAACTCCGGTGTGCGCAGTGTATGAGGGGCACCTCCTTCCCAAAGGGCTAACAGTTGACCCCCATGCCAAACCAAAGCGGTATTAGCCACGTTTTTTACTGCCCCATCCGGGTTATCCTGGGCCGGTTCTAGTAGTCCTTTCCAGAGGGCTTGACCGGCTTCTTGTTCGGTTTGAAAGCCTTGGGTCCGAACATACCGATTGCAATAGGAGGCTTTGCCCTGATGAAGCCGAACTCCATGTACCATGCCATCCCCATCAAACCAATGATAAGTGCCAGGGGGAGAAAACTGTGGGTTAGGACCATTACGGAGAAACATCCCTGAAATTGCGGTTGGCAGTTCGCCAATTACCGTGAGGTCTTGAGCGGTAATTTCTTGGCGAATGGGAGCATAATTGCCTTCTAGATAAGGGTTAGCGCGGGTTACTGTCATCGGTGATCGCTTGTTGAAGGTATTGTTTGCTATGATGACATTTTTCACCTTCTAACTTTGTGCGGTTGCAGGTGGATGTTGCAAATCTCGCTCGGGATCGCCCAGTTCCCGTACATTCGCCGCAAATTCTAATAAAATCCCATTGGGGTCAAAAAAGTAAAAGGAAGACATAAAAGTTGTTTCATCCACTTCCGGAACATAACCTTCGGGAACATCGGCATGGTGCAGAATGGGAGTCGTTTGAACCCCTTTAGCGATCAGTTTGGTCCGATAGTCTTCTAACTTCTCGGGAGCAACCTGAAAGGCAACATGATGCATTGAACCTTGAGCCGTTTGAATTTTACCCGTTTGTAACCCATTGGGATCAACAGAAGCAATCCCGGGTGCAGCTGCTGGCGCGTCTGGAAACCAAAAAAACGCGATCGCGTCGCCATTGCCAATATCGAAAAAGAAGTGCTGTCCGCCTTCTGGGATTTCTAGGGTTTTAATCAGTCGTAAGCCCAGGGTATTGCAATAAAAATCAACGGTACGAGCCATATCTTGGCACACTAAGGCTAAGTGATTAATCCCTTGCAGTTGAAATTGTTCCATAACAAATACAAAATACGCTGATTTAATGTTACGATACTTGGCTTTTTATCCTTCCACTTCGTTAGGATGATTAGTTGGATCACATCATTGAATTCAGGATCAATATTAATTGAACTGAAATTAATTACAACCCAATAAAAAAGAGATTTTGGCAATTATTATCAATTAATTACACTCTTTAAAAAGTGATATAAATTCTAAAATATAAAATAATAAATAAACAAATAAAGAGTGATACTGATATTTTTAGGGAATAAATTGAGTCATTGCTATGCGAAACGTTTCACCCTACTAAACTCATGATACAGTTAAAAATTTGGCAATGGATTGTTTTAGCCATGCCCTTTGTTTTAGTGGTCCTTTTTCTCTTAGTGGCAGCAGGATTGCAAATTCAAGCTTGGGGCATCAGTTGGATTTGGGGAATGATTGCTTTGATTTTTCTGGGCTGGCGATCGCTGCTAGCCAAATGGACTAAACCGGCTTTTGAAGATATCGAAACCCTTACTGAACAAGTCACGCAAGAGTTAGAAGCCATCCGGATCGATACGTCGGCTGATGAAGACATTAATCAGCAAGTGGAAACTGCTTTACAAAAGATCCTGACCCATACCCAAGGGGATCCACCAATTTGGGAAGATTGGCAATTATTTTGGCAGCGATGTCAGGAAGTGGTCAGCGCGATCGCGCAAATTTATAATCCAGAAGTAAAATATCCCCTCCTCAATATTTACATTCCGCAAGTTTATGGCTTAATGCGCGGGACAGTAGATGATGTGGATCAGTGGATGCAAAAACTCTCTCCCGCGTTGAATCAAGTGACGGTGGGACAAGCCTATCGCGCCTATGAAGTCTATCAGCAGGTGCAACCTTCGGCACAAACCGCCCTGAAAGTTTGGAGTTGGGCACAGTGGGTGATTAATCCGGTTGCTGCAGCGGCAAGACAACTCGGAAGAGGCTACACCCAACAAGCCAATCAGGAATTACTGGGCAACCTCTCGCAAGTCTTGCGTCAAGTGGCACTGAGACAACTTGCCCAACGCGCGATCGCGCTGTATGGGGGTCAACCCGGGACCGTTTCTCTGCCGGAACCCCCATCCTCCCAGCAAGACTTTCCCCAAAGGCAAACCCAAACGATTCAAGAAATTCTCGAACAAGCGCAACCGCAAACCGAAGTGGAACAAAAACCGGTGAATCTGCTTCTGATTGGTCGGACGGGTGCGGGAAAAAGCAGTGTGATTAACACTCTCTTCCAGTCGCAACAAGCCAAGGTGGATGTGCTACCCAGTACTGACAAAATTGAAAGTTACGATTGGGAAAGTATCACCGGCGACCAATTAACCCTTTGGGATACACCCGGCTATGAACAAGTCAGTGGTCGCGAGTTGCGGGGGTTAGTGTTAGAGTATGCGACAACGGCTGACCTGTTGCTATTGGTAACCCCTGCTTTAGATCCTGCTTTAGCGATGGATTATGACTTTTTATCTGATGTGAAATCGGAAATTAATGATTTACCGGTCATCACCGTGGTTACGCAAGTGGATCGCTTACGTCCGATGCGGGAATGGGATCCACCCTACGACTGGGAACAAGGAACGCAACCGAAAGAGAAAAGGATTCGCGAGGCAACGGAGTACCGTAAGGAACAACTGGCAGCGTTTTGTCAGGACGTCTTTCCTTTAGTCACTTGGGATGCGGAAACGCAACGGGAAAGTTGGAATACAGCGCAACTGTCTTTAGCATTGATGAATCGGATTGCACCCGCCAAACAACTACGTTTGGGGCGATTTTTGCGCGATCGCGAAGCCCGCAGTGTTGCGTCTGCCAAAATTATTGATCGCTACACCAAACAGATGACTACAACCCAAGGGGTCACGGCACTGCTGAAAAATCCCATTCTCGAGTATATCTCGACCTTCTCCACTGGTTCCCCCGCTTTAGGCAAACTCCTTCTCGAACAAATCCCAGTGGAAGAAGTTCCTCTGGTCATTGGTAAGCTACAAATGGCGTATGAACTCTTTCATCTGTTTAATAGCGAAAGCAGTTTGCAACAATTTGATCTGCGATCGCTGTGGTCGTTATTATTAGACCATTCCGAATCACCAGAAAAAAATGCCTTTGCCTTTGGTCATGCCTTAATTGCCTATTGGACCCAAGGATTAAGTGTGAACCAACTGCGAGAAACCTTTGAAGACTATCTTTAACTGGAGTTGAATCCAGACAAATCAGCTATGAGTAAATTAGTTTTAGTCACCGGTGTCAGTCAAGGATTAGGTCGCGCCATGACCGAAAATTTTATTGCCGAAGGCTGTACGGTTATCGGTTGCGCCCGCAATGAAAGTGCCATTCAGAACCTCAATCAAACCTACGGCAAGCCGCATCATTTTACCGTGGTTGATGTTGCTGACGAAGGGCAAGTTCAACAATGGAAAGAGACTGTCTTAGCCGAATCTGACCCCCCAGAACTGTTAGTGAATAATGCCGCCTTAATTAATCACTCTACCGAATTCTGGAATGTCCCCACAACCGAATTTGACCAAATTATTGACGTTAATATTAAAGGGGTTGCTAATGTAATGCGGCAATTCTTACCGGCAATGATGGCAAAACAACGGGGAATTATTGTTAACTTTAGTTCGGGCTGGGGACGATCCACTTCTCCGCATGTGGTGCCGTACTGTACTACGAAATGGGCAATTGAAGGCTTAACCCGCGCCCTCGCCCAAGAATTACCCTCCGGGATGGCAGCGATTCCCTTAAATCCGGGAATTATTCACACCGAAATGCTAGAAACGTGTTTTGGCAGTAGCGCTGCCAGTTTTACGCCGGTTGATCAGTGGGTGAAAAAAGCAGTTCCTTTCTTACTAAAAATTAAACCCAATCAGAATGGTCAGCCCTTAACTGTTCCGGTTTAGGCGTTTGGGAAGGGCTAAACAGCTTCCAAGAGGAGGAGACAAGGAGAATTTTTTTACCTGTTCCCTGTTGCCTATTCCCGATTCCCTAAACCAATAATTTTGTACCTCACCCGCTTAGAAAGTGCTATAAAAAAATGACTGACGAAACACAAACTATTCTCGACGTGAATGATGCCTTCTATCGCGCTTTCGAGAAAAAAGATCTGACCTTGATGAATCAAACTTGGTGGCAAGGTGATGGCAGTATCTGCATTCATCCGGGTGGCAAAATGATTCAAGGCTGGGAAAACATTCGTTCCTCTTGGGAAAAAATTTTCCAAAACACTGATTATCTGGAAATCGATACCAACGTGATTGTCACCGAAGTCGATTACGCGATCGCGTATGTGGTGGTGATGGAAAATGTGATGCAAGTGCGCCGAGGCAGAAAGCTAAAAGCCCAATCCTTAGCGACCAATAGCTTTCGGAAAATGGCACAAAAATGGTATCTCGTCCATCATCATGGCAGTCCCATTATGTCTTCTTAGCCAGACGTGATTTGGGTTCGCAGTGGTTGCACAAATTCCTGGCAAGCTGTGGTAAAGGCAGTTGGCGATTCGTAGGGAAGAACATTGCGTCCCGGAATCATTTTCGCTTCTCCGTTGGGAAGCACCCGACAATAGTTAATCATTCGTTCTTCCGGAGATTCAACGGCACTGTCTCGACTAATACTTGAAGCCGCTTCTCCCATCAAAACCAGCGTCGGTTGAGAAAGTTGCGCGATCGCGCTTTCATAATTGCGACGCCAAAACCCAGCTAAAAACGAAAACACCGCATGACGAGTCTCTACATTTTCTGCCCCCGCTTGTAACATATCTAACCAGGGTTGATCCACATCCTCTGTCTTTTCAAATAACTGCCGCACCGAAAAAGACTGCAGAAAATTACGACGACGGGCATAACGATAAAACAATCCTCCCAGCGGAGAGTTAAACAGATTCCATAGCAAGTTTTGTTGTCGGGATGTTTTTTCCTCAGTTATCAGCGACCAAGTAGGGGGTCCCCCCAAAATTAAACCCGCAACTCCTGGCGAAGGGTTTAATCCTAATAAAGCCAGTGCAATGGGAAACGAAGCCCCTTGGACAATAAGGACCACCGGCTTTTGGATAACCGTTTCAATCAACTCTTTTAATGGTTTGGCAAAATCTTCTGGGGTATAAGGCATCCGAGGCAAAGCACTTTCCCCACAGCCTAATAAATCAGGATTATAAATTGTTTCTAATTCCCCCCGTCCTTGCCACTGCTGACAAAATCGATACCAAAATTTTCGAGATAAACCGACACCAATCGGATGAATTAATAAAAGTGCGATTTCAGAGGTTTGATTGGTGGCATGAGAGGGCCAAACTTCATAAGCGCATCGATAGTGATTACTCATATAAAAATGAGTTTCTTGAGCGTCTTGAAATAGCATAATTGTATGATTGATGATTTATAAGTTGTTAAGGAAGTGATCTCAAATGAGTGTTACACAGTTATCGAATTTTAATAGCAATCTTCAATATAGAAAAGGCTAGAGGTTGAGCAATCAAGCCAAGTGAATTACCCAATCTCTAACCACTGAATTTTAACTAATTTTGATCAACGGTCCAAGCCGGCAAGGGTTCGCAGTCGGAACTCGATTCCGACCCTTGTGAACCCCGCACCAGAATCAAATTCCGGCATAATCTGCAACCGTAAAACGGAAAAAAACTACTGCTTTTTAATATCCCGCGCCATATTCCTAAACATATCTAAGCTGGAATCAGACTGACGACGCTCTTGAATTTTAGGATCGTCTTTTGCGGAATACATTTCCCCTTCTTGAGTTGTTTGCTCAGATGATTGTGAAGATTTTTCACTTTGGGTTTGAGGATTTTTGGGTTTAGAAAGAGACTTTTTCTCAAGAGAAGAAACTTCCTCAACTTGTTCTCCACCTTCTGGATTTCCTACACTTTTTGGGAAGCTTCTTTTAACCGTCCGAGACTGGCGCATATAGTCAATATCGCCGTAAGTTTTCGCGTCATCTGGGTCAAGAAAAAAGGTTTTTTGTTTTTCTCGTTTTGGTTTTTCCTTGTTTTCATTGTTATCGTCTGACTTACCGCCAAAGATCTTTTTAATAAATCCGACCATGAGTAATTATTCAGCCCCTAAAAACAGCAGTTCATATTGCTTAATCTTTTTTTAAGGTAACATAGTTTTGTTGACTAACGCAGCGAAACCCTATCTTTACGCGACTTATGACTGACTCGGCTCTTAACTCTAATCCCCTTGCTTCCGGTGTCACCACAGATCTCCGTTTAGTGGTTTTAGACATTGACGGCACAATTTCCGGGGAATCCAATGAAGTGAATCCGGGCGTAATTCATGCCTTACAAACGGTGAAAGAGCAAGGGATTCAAGTCGCGATCGCGACCGGACGGATGTATCGTTCTGCATTATACTTTGCTCAAGCCATTGGTGCGGATTTACCGATTATTTGCTACAACGGCGCTTGGATTCAAGATGCAAAAACAGAAGAAACCCTTTGGCATTTACCGGTTCCCAGGGAATTAGCGCTAGAATTACTCGATTATTGCGAACATCCAGAACGACGAGCGGATCTTGATGTGCATTTTTATCTCAACGATGAACTCTATGTACGGGAAATAACGGAAGATACACGCTTATATATTGAACGCAGTCGCATTGAAGCCAATGCTGTGGGAGATTTGCGCAATATTTTAGAAGAACCGCCGACGAAAGTGCTGGCAATGAGTAGTCAGCCAGAGGTAACAAAAACCTTGCTTTCAACATTGCAACAACGATATTCCCGAGAAGAATTGTATTTAACCCAGTCGAATCCTTACTTTTTTGAAGCCTGTCATCCCGGTGCCAGTAAGGGAAAAGCAGTGCGTTATCTCGTAGAAGAGGTTTTGCATCTTGAAGCTAAAAATATGCTCGCGATCGGAGATAATTTTAATGATCTCGAAATGCTGCAATACGCAGCCGTTGGGGTGGCGATGGGAGATGCACCACCAGAAGTCAAAGCCCAAGCGGATTGGGTTGCCCCGGATGTCGAAACAGATGGGGTGGTTGCTGCTTTGGAAAAATTTATTCTTGGTAGATTGTAGATAGACTTCTGAGTCTTACCATTAGTCAAACTAATCGTTAAGTGAGCCTTCGGCTAAGGCAAAGCTGTCTTCAATTTCCCAATGTTTGCCATTGTGTAACAACAGCGTCAACGCTTGAACTGTGAATTGATAGTCAAAGGGCTGATCTTGATACACTTTCCAGGCTTGCCGAAAGTTGGATTTACTCAAATCCCGAAACGCAACGGTCAGGTGAGGAACAAACGGGCGCGACTGGGCAACGGGATCGACTAACCCCAGCTGATCTTTTAAATCACCCATCAACGATTGCTGAATCGTTAATAATTCTGGGGTTTTTTCCACATGAATATAAATCACTCGTGGCGGAAATGCGCCAAAACCGGATAAATGAACTGGAACTGGCCTTTGACGCTGGGCAAATTGCCCTAAAGTCGTTTTCAAATCGGGAAGTTGCTCTGATTCCCACTTGAAAGGAGGTTGCAAGGTAATGTGAGGAGGAGATTTTTTCGCATGGGAACTCTCATAAACGGCTGCAAAATGGTCTTTAATCGCATTCGCTTTGGCTTGTACTGCTTCGGGAGGAAGCAGCGCGACAAAACACAGTTTTTTCTGACTCACCATCTTGTTTCCTATTCTCGACAACTAGGCTAAAAAGGTCCGGATCGCTTCTCCCGTTAAATCCGGTTTTTCTAAATGGGGCACATGACCTGATTCTGGAATCCAAACCAATTGACTATTGGCAATTGTAGTTTCAAATCGTTGGGCATCTTTCGTCCCTAAAATCTTATCTTGTTCTCCCCAAACAATTAATGTCGGTTGCAAAATGTCTTTGATGCGGTTACTCAAAAAGTTATAGCCCCCGCTTTTCGTAAATGAAATGAGCGCCCGTGACCAGTTCGGATGAGCAAGATGTAACATGGAGCAAGTTAAGGCATCTTCACTGGCTAAGGTGCGATCATAATAAGCGTTCTCACTAATTTTTTGTCGGACTTTCACATTACTTAAAAAGCCGGTTGCTAAGCGATCTAAAGGGGGAATCATTAACTTGCCCATCGCAGGACCCCCGGCAAAACCAGCACTATCAAGTAACACTAATTTGTGTACGGTTTCGGGATAAGTTAGAGCAAAATCAATGGCAACCGCACCCCCCATTGAAGCCCCTAATAAGACCATCGGACGTTGAATCAATTCCTCCCAGAAAGTATACAAGTGAGTTTTAATCGCATCGGGAGTTACGGGAATATCTTTGGGACGATCCGTTAAACCAAAGCCAAAAAAATCCACTGCCCAAGTTTCTGTAGCGGGAGACACTTGGGGAAGCAAGCGACGAAACTCCATCAAAGAACTATCAAAACCATGGAGTAACAGCAGGGGAAGTTCTCCTTCGCCTTGTCGCACATAAGTGGTCTGAATGGACGTTTCAGAAAGAGAAGTTGCTAAAGACGTCTGTTGAATCGTTTCAACGAGATTGAAGGACGTTTCTTCCGTCAGTTTTTGAGCAAGAGAGGGAATAAAAGGGGATAACTTACGAGAGGTCATTGCAAGGTTTAAGCTTGTGGTATCTATCTCAACTCGGTTGAATCGTCTGACAATCAAAATCAGAAGGAATTAATCACTAGTGTAGCGACGTTAGCCCCCTCATTGAATAGACTCCAAGAAAGTTGCACGATCATTCACTATAAATTCAATGAGACACTCCATCGAGTTCTAACCTGATTACTCGTTACTGATTCTCTCTTTTGCGCACAATGGAAATAAGACCTGACAGTTGCGACTCTAAAAATGAATTATACGACAGCCAATATTCCAACCCCAAAAGCGCCCACGTTCGTGCAGCTTGGACAATGGATTCTTGACCCTGTGGGCTACATGAAAAATAACTTTAAGCAGTATGGGGATCTGTTTCAATGTTATGTTGCTTGGGGGAGTTCTGAGCCCTTATTGATGGTCAGTGAGCCCAAAGCCTTACAGTATATGCTCACCCATGACAGTGGCAAGGAATTCACCACTCCTGGAGACGTTAACCGGATTTTAGCCCCCCTGATTGGTTGGCAAAATGTCATTTTATCCAGCGGGAATGAACATCGTCGTCGCCGACAATTGATCATGCCTCCGTTTCATGGGGAACGCTTGAAAGCCTATGGAGAAATCATTCAAAACATCACGCAAGAGGTGATTGCCCAATGGTCCACACAAGAACCTTTTCAAGTGCGCAGTTCTATGCAAAAAATTACGATGCGAGTGATTTTAGAAGCCGTCTTTGGACTCCACGCTGGCGAACGCTATCAAAAAATTGAACGGTTGTTAAGTCAGCGTTTGGATATGGTGGGTAATCCCATTTCTTCGATGATTGTCTTTTTACCGTGGTTGCGAAAAGACTTAGGAAATTGGAGTCCTGGCGGTCGAATTCGTCAATTATCGGAGGAAATTGATCGCTTGTTATTTGCAGAAATTCAAGAACGACGGAATAATCTCGATCCGAACCGGATTGATATTCTTTCCTTGCTTTTAATGGCAGAAGATGAGGACGGCAATGGTCTCACCGATCAAGATTTGCGCGATGAATTGATGACTTTACTTTTGGCCGGACATGAAACCACGGCAACGGCTTTAACTTGGGCCATGTACTGGCTACATTGCTTACCGGATGTCAAAGAAAAATTATTAGCGGAACTGGATACAGTGACTGATTTAGAGGATCCAGCGCAATTTTTGCAATTCCCTTATTTAAGTGCGGTTTGCAACGAAACTCTCCGCATTCACCCCGTTGCGATGCTGACGTTTCCACGGCGAGTCGAAGAACCGATGGAATTATGTGGCTATCAGTTAAAACCGGGAATGTTTCTCATGGGCTGTATTTATTTACTGCATCGACGGGAAGACCTCTATCCTCAACCGGAACAATTCCGACCGGAACGGTTCTTAGAACGACAGTTTTCACCCTATGAGTTTATGCCTTTTGGTGGGGGAGTCCGACGTTGTGTGGGTGCAGCATTAGCACAGTATGAGATGAAAATTGTTTTAGGAACGATTATGAGTCAACTGGATTTAACGTTAGTCAATCAACACCCTGTCCAGCCCGGACGCCGGGGTGTGACTTTAGGGCAACGAACACCGGTTTGGATCCAAAAAGTAGGGACACGCCTGCGTTCAAAAACCGTTGCTGAAGTTTAAACTAATCAAATCCCTTCCTGATCAGGAAGGGATTTCGCCTTAACGATAGTCTTGACGTTGAATATCTCGCAGTCGGGCTTCTGGGCGTTTGAAGCGATCGAGCTGCGATTCAAAAAAGGCGCGGTTGGCTTTTAAGTGTTTCGGGTTGGGATCATCCAGGGGATACAGCAAGGCGGTACGGAGGGCTTGAATGACCGCAGACGTAACACAGTACATAGAGCGTTGGAAGGTAATTCCCAACTGAATCAGTTTATCCTCCTCGCCACGACAGTGTTGGGCATAGTAGTCTTCCAAATAGGGAGGGAGGAAGTGCAGCATATCCTGCATGAGGAGAGTGGGGGGAATACCGGCAGTTCCCACGGGAAAGACATCGGCATACAGAATTCCGTAATGGAAATCTTTTTGATCCTCTGGCACTTCATGGGCTTGGGCATTATAAGATTTAGTTCCCCGGAAGGGAGAGGTGCGATAAAAAACCGCTTCTACATAGGGTAGGGCTGCTTCATATAACCAAGTAAAGCCTTTGCTTTTGGGGATGATTTCGTACTTCTCGCCATCAATATAAACGTGATGATAAATCGGGCGACCGGCAATGGCAAAAATACCATTGACCAAGAAATCCATTGCCTCGGGAACGCTGCTAATGCTACCTTCATCATAGCGATCGGACATTTCAAAGAACACCGGTGCCATGACTTCCCAAAACAGCCCCAAATTGGAGTAATAAGACATCTCCCGTACTTTTTCCATAAACATTTCCGGGAAGAGTTTATATAAGCCCAACATCAAGGGATTATTTTTGAAATAGGCTCTAATGGCGCGATCGGCATTTTGGCGATATTCGTCACTGTCGAGATAGGCATCAAACTTGCCATAGCCCATATCACGACCATGCCAAAACATGGCTCTCATGCACTCTTCTGCGAATTCCATATTCACGCGATCGTGCCACAAATGATGGAAAATTCGCGGAATATTTTTGGTTTCTCCCTTCTCCATAAATTCTAAGAGTTCGGGATGGGCGGTGCCTCTCCCCCGCCAAACTCTTAAGTCAGCATTATCACCGGCATAGTGATTTTCCAAATCGAGATACTCTTGGGGCAGGAAGTATTTAAAAGCGGGAGTGGGGTTTAAAAATACCCGTTCGGCAATATAGAGCAAGTCACGCCAATAGAAATCCATGGGCACCGCATAGGCTTTATAAATCCCGATAATTTGCATTAAGTTTTCGGGGGTATCGGGCAGCATTGCCCCACCGGCTTCTAGGCGGTGAATAATATCGGCAAATTCGTGTCGAGAGGGAGGAAGTTTGGTTTTGGTTTCAGTGGTCATTTTTAGTCCTTAGTTCTTCGTCATTTGTCATTGGTTTGATTACTGTTGAGAATCTTCTGCTCTCGCGATCGCGCTGGAATAAGTATCAGGAATCTGCGGGGAGAGTAAAGACACCACATTGGTTGTGGTCGGTTCAATCCAATGCACTAACCAGTTCGGTTGAACGCCAAAGGCAAAAATAATGGCGGTTAAAATCAGCGCCGGCAAGCGTTCTGACCATAAGACTCTTGGATAGTAGGAAAGAGAATTATCCAGTTTGCCAAAGCAAGTTCGATTTAACAGAATGACAAAATAAACGGCGGTTAATCCCGAGGCAATAATGCACAAAATAGTCTCGATCGGAAAGCGGGAAAAACTGCCTTGAAACACAATATATTCGGCAACAAATCCCACCAAACCAGGAATTCCGGCACTTGCCATCCCCGCAGCAATCAGTAAGCCACTGGTGAGGGGTAAACCGCGAATCGGGTT
>CAZAYV010000102.1:0-15598 GCA_964489465.1 uncultured Dactylococcopsis sp.
TGGAATGTTCAGCCTCGAGCTGCTTTGGAGTATTCGTCTTGGGAAAAAAGTCCTTTTTCCCAAGACGAGTATCATCGCATTCTTTCCGATCCATACATCATTCACTATGTAACATCCTCTAAACCCTGGAATGCCCCTGCTAGTCGAGTTCCTTGGGGTGATGTTTTCTTCCGATATCTTGATAGGACAGCTTGGTCAGGATGGCGATTTACTTTCCAGAGACGAGTGAAACAGCGATTAGCTCGAGATTTTAAAAAACTGTTGCGCTCCTTCAGCCAATAACACCGTAAGATAATCAAATTTCTTCAATTGTTGACTAATAACACCATACAATAAATGAAAGTTCTTCATTTGAGTACTTCAGATTTAGAGAGTGGAGCAGGTCGCGCTGCTTTTCGAGTCCACCAAGGACTCCAGAATGCTGGCATTGTCTCCCAAATGTTAGTAAGGGCGAAGGACAGTAGTGACCCTCAAGTCGTAGCAGAAAAATCAATCCGCACAAAATTGGGACCCCCTTTATCGGGCTTACCTTTTCAGTTGACTCGTACTCAAAGTAAGAGTAACTTTTCACTACAATGGTTCCCAGATAACCTCACTAAAAATATTAATCGCTTTGAACCGAATATTATTAACCTGCACTGGATCTGTAACGGCTTTCTTCAAGTGGAAACTTTGAGAAAAATTCAACACCCCCTAGTTTGGACACTTCATGACATGTGGCCCTTTACTGGGGGTTGCCATTACAGCAAAGATTGTGACCGATATACAGATTCCTGCGGTTCATGTCCTCAACTAACTAGCAATAAGCACCAAGATCTGTCTCGTTGGGTTTGGAATCGTAAACATAAAGCTTGGAACTCATTAAACCTCACGATTATCGGTTCAAGCCATTGGATAGCAAATTGTGCCCGCTCAAGTTCCTTATTTCGAGAACTTAGAGTGGAGGTTATTCCCACTGGGATAGATATTGAAAAATATCGACCAATTCCTCAATCTATTGCTCGAAGTTTACTTCAGCTACCCCAGGACAAGAAAATTGTCTTATTTGGGGCAGTAACAGCAACTGATACTCGAAAAGGATTTCATTTGCTCCAACCTGCTTTGCAAGAGTTAACGCAGTCTGAGTGGCAAGATCAGCTCTACCTCCTGACATTTGGCACCTCTCACCAAGATCTCCAGGCGAGTTTAGGATTGCAATCAAGCAGTTTAGGAAAATTGAGTGATGATCTTTCTCTCGCGATCGCGTACTCGGCAGCTGATGTCTTTGTCGCGCCCTCCACTCAAGATAATTTACCTAACACAGTGATGGAAGCCCTTGCCTGTGGGGTTCCTTCTGTTGCTTTTCAAATAGGAGGGATGCCTGATATGATTGACCATTGCCAAAATGGCTATCTTGCCCAGCCATTTGAGATTGAAGATCTAGCTCAGGGGATTGCTTGGGTGATTGAAGAACCCGAAAGACATCAAAAGCTAAGCTACAATGCTCGTCAGAAGGTTGAACAGGAGTTCACCCTTCAACAGGAAGGAAGTCGATATTTGAAGCTTTATGAGGAAATTCTTTCAAGATAACCATATAATTTCGTCATAAAGTAGCTAAATAACATATATAGCATCGAGTTGCTACTTTGATCTCAGTTATAATTAATGATATTTAAATATTAGATTTGGGAATAGCGACTATTAATTTTTGTTGTTAAAACTCTGGCTAAATTTGAACTTTAAGTAACTTAAACAAATTGCTTTCACTCAAGCTGAAGTTAGTTTTTCTACTGTCTGATGTCAACCAAATCTAGTAGTAATTATAAAAATTTAGTCGTGGAATTATGATATCCGTATCCTCTCTCACAGACAATCAAGCATTGGATTCACATCCTAAGCTAGTGCTGTTTGACTTTGATCTTGGGGGGCATCATGGGAGCTACATACAGCATTTAATTGAGTATTGGTACAAACAGCATTTTCCAGGAAGTTTGGAGATAGTTGTGCGACCGGAGTTTTTTGATCTGCATACAGATCCTGTAGAATTGGCTTCCCACTACCAAAGTTCAAATCTTAAATTTACAGCTATTACCCAGGATGAAGCCTATAGTATCGATCAGGGGCAATCAACCTTTGATAGATTCATTCGCAAGTTTAAGCGATGGGAATTATTTCGCAAATATGCCACTTACTTGGGGGCAAACCATGCTCTATTTCTTTATTTTGACAGCTGTGAGTTACCTTTAGCATTTGGTGCTAAAGCTCCCTGTCCATTTTCTGGTATCTATTTCCGACCCACATTTCATTATCGGGAGTTTCCAAGGTACCATCCTTCTGGAAAAGAGCGAATTCAGCAAATTAGAGAGAGAATTATTCTCAATCGTATTTTAAAAAACCCTCAGCTCAAAACTATCTTTTGCCTCGATCCATTTGCCGTTAAGCACTTAGAACAGATGTCCGGATCAGTTAAAGTTACTTACTTACCCGATCCGGTGCAGCTAAAAAATACACCCAGCATAACGCCTGAGCAACTTCAGCAACGATTAGAAATTCAATCTAACCGCAAGATTTTTCTCCTTTTTGGTGCTTTAGATGGACGGAAAGGAATTGATCAACTGCTGGAGGCTGTCGCGTTACTTTCCAATGAAGTTTGCACAAAGATCTGTCTTGTTCTAGCAGGAGGAACACATCCCAATGAGCAAGCTCGAATTCGTGATCAGATTGGCAAAACTTGCGCCAACAAATCCGTTCAAATTGTAGAAGATTACCGTTTCATTCCTGAGGCAGAAGTGCCTGCTTATTTCCAATTAGCAGATGTTGTACTGGCGCCTTATCAGCGTCACGTTGGCATGAGTGGGATCTTGCTTCTGGCAGCAGCAGCAGGAAAGCCGGTGTTGAGCTCTAATTATGGGTTGATGGGGGAATTGGTACGGCGTTACCAGCTAGGCATTGCTATAGATTCAAGTTCATCTGAAGGAATCGCGAAGGCGCTTTCTCGCTCTTTAAATGAAGCAGCAGAGACTTGGGGCGATCGCGCTCAAATGAAAAGGTTTGTTGAACAAAATTCGGTTGAGCAATATACCAGGACAATTTTTCAGCATCTATATCCTGCGTTTTATTGCACAGGCGAGGAGTCATAAGATGGCAGAATTTGCTTTTCAGGAAGCAAGTGTTATTATCTCACGAGCGTGTCTAAGCTATTTTTATAATAATGACTATTTATGCTCTTTACATGTAACATAAAATATTTTTTTAATTATTTTAGATCACAAATAACGTAGACTTTGTCATGAGAAAGCTAATTAGAAGGTTGTTAGTTTCATGGGCATTGAGCCCCCTCCACTCACACACTTTAGATCCAATAGTTAAAAGAACGAGGCGCCCTTATGTCTGAGTCAATTGCATTTATTCTATGTACTGAAGGAAACGGGCAGCTCGAGCAGGAGTCTCTCCTCATGGTTAAGAGTTTCCGCCAGTTTGTCAATTCCTTTAAAGATGCCCCAATATATAGCTTTCAGGTGCGAGAAAATTGGGATGTTTCACCAGAAACCGTTTCCAAGCTAGAGTCTTTAGGAGTCAAGCATCGAAAGGTTGTGCTCAATACGAAATATCCTAACTATCCGTTAGCTAATAAACCTTTGCTCTGTGCTTATGCCGAAGAGTGTATTGATGCCGATATCCTTGTTTTTTTAGATAGTGATCTAGTCTTTTTCTCGGATCCTAAAGAATTTATACTCCCGCCTGAATACGATGTTGGTATTCGTCCCGAGCACCAGAAAATGATCGGTTCAGAAGGCATATCAGATCCAAACGAGGATTATTGGAGGAGGCTGTACCGCATTGCGGGAGTCAACAATCCTGATCGGTTTGTAACAACAACAGTCGATCAGAAAAAAATTAGAGCCTTCTGGAACTCAGGTGTAGTTGCTGTCAGGAGAAAATTGGGGATATTTGCAGCTTGGAAGCAGACAATTGAGCAATTGCTTGAAGAGGGAACTTCCATTACTGAAGAAAATTGGTACTATGAACAATCAGCTCTTTCGGCTGCTATTTGTTCTATTACAAATAAGGTTTTTCACTTCTCTCCAGGCTATAATTATCCGATTCACTCTCACAATATTATGCCGGACACTGAGCGATTAAATAGCTTTGAAGAAATGGTTTGTATTCACGACCATTTCTTTCGTCCCAGAAAAGAAAGATATCGAGAAAGAGTTTGGGTAAAAACCCTTAAGCGCTTGAAAAACTTTGATTACTCGACCGAAAAATACAAGTGGCTCTACCAATACCTTCAAATTTATCATCCTCAACCTAATTTTGCCCAGAAAACGCTAGAGACGATTTTATTTTTGCCTGGTGTGCAATGGCTTTTACCTTACTACAGGTAAGCTAGTAGTAACTATTAGAGTTGATTAATTATGATGATGGAAAATGCCCAAGAAGAGGGTTCAGAACGAATTGCTTGGTTGCTCCCAGATATGGGAACAGGAGGACTTTCATTTCAACACATATTATGTGAATTGACTAAAACCTTTCCTCATACAACTGTCTTCACTGGACGGTGGCCTGGTTATGCCGCTGGATTTGAGAATACATTTACTGTGCAGCAGGTAGGAGCGACTCGCTATATCGAGTTTGGTAAGACTGCTAATGGCTACGCGATCGGTTTTACTTATGTCTCTCCTCAAATTATTCGTCATCTGTTACAGTTTAGGCCGCAAGTAATTTTTGCCAATGCTTTCACAGCCTGGAGCGCGATCGCGCTACTTTTAAAACCAATCGGGGGATGGAAAGTCATCATTGTCCATGAAGGAGGATCGCCAGTCTATGAAAGTTCGAGTGCTACTTTGCGGTATCAGGTAAGGCAGTTAATGGTTAAGTTAGCTGATGCTTTTGTCGCTAATAGTCAAGCGGGACAATCTTACCTTTTGAATGTGTTGCGAATTCCGCCAAAACAAGTATTTACCAGACCCTTTCTAGTTCCTAGCCTGAAAGCTTTACAGCATTATTCTGAAGCCGAAGTTCCTCAACTCGATACCCACCTCAAACGACCTATCTTTCTTTTTGTTGGGCAAATTATTCCACGTAAAGGTCTTCAAGTGTTACTTGAAGCCTGTTTAAAATTAAAACATATGGGTTATGAAGGCTACACCTTAATGATTGTAGGTGACGGAAAACAGCAACCCGAACTAGAAACCTTTGTACAGCAATCAGGTTTAGAGGAACAAGTGACTTGGGTGGGAAAAGTTCCCTATCGCTTTGTCGGCGACTACTTTAAATTTGCCGATGTGTTTGTATTTCCCACCTATGATGACATTTGGGGGATGGTTTTAGTAGAAGCAATGGCTTTTGGAAAGCCAGTCATTTGCTCCGTCGGCGCAGGAGCATCAGAGATGGTTTCAGAAGGTCAGAATGGATTTTTATTTTCACCCGAACAATCTGAGGACTTAGCCAGAAAAATGGCTAAATTTATAGATGATGCATCCTTAGTTCAACGAATGGGCGATAAATCTTTGGATATCATGACAAAGCATACGCCAAGGCATGCAGTTATCCCATTTATTGAAGCCTTAAAAAGACTAAAAAATATTAAATATTAATTGAATCAATAATAAAAATAAAGGTAATGTAAGTTTATGATAATTACTGACAAGCTTATTTTTCTAGAAATGGAGAAGACTGGAACAACACATATCAATGACATCATTACAAAATATTATGCTAGAAAGCTCATTGGAAAACATACTACTTTAGATACCATCCCTGATTGTGAACGCCACCGTAAGTTCATCGCAGGCTCGATCAGAAATCCATGGGATTGGTACGTTTCTCTATGGGCGCAGGGCTGTAGGAAAACTGGTTTGAAAGGTGGTCTTTACGAAAGATTGACAAACAGAAAACTACTATCTCGGATGTTTTTTATTAATGATATTGGCCAATACTCGCTTTCACTATTTTTTCTTCCCGCTTTAATTTCTGGTATTTCTAAACCTATACAGATTTGGAAAAAATTATATTCCGACTATACCAATACAGCTCATTTCCGTGAATGGTTAAAGTTAATTTATAATGAAAGAAGAATCTACGATTTAGGTTTAGAGTGGCCAAGTTATCCAAAGAGCAAACTCCGCAAATTTATGGGTTTGATGAGTTATAGATATTGTACTTTCTTTATGAAAGACTTTCTTACTAGGAAAGTAGTTCAAAAAGTGAACAATCTTGATGATTTGGTGGCATTTGATGCAAAACATAACCTGTTAAATGGAATAGTTAAAGTTGAATCTCTTGAAACAGATTTGATACAGATACTAGTAGAATCAGGTCACTTAATTGATTGTAATATCCAAAGAAAGATTAATGATTTTGCTAGGACTAAAATAAATGCATCGAAAAGATTAGACACTAGCCTTTATTATGATCAAGAGACTCTTGATTTAATATCTACTAAAGAGAAGTTTTTAATCGATAAATATTCATATAAAGCTCCTCAATTAATTCAGAATTATGGCTCTCCTAGACTAAATATGACAGATTAAGAACTGCAATATAGAAATTAAGAGAATATCCTGATGAAAGTTGTTATTGTCCGGCGAGTTCGAGGTTCTACACCTAGCTTAGATCTGTATTCTGACAATCTAGTCACTGGCCTGAAAATTGCTCGTCCTCAGTGGACTATCACAGAAATTGAGCCCAAACCTTGGAACAGTCCTGATAAGCTATGGATGTCGGGTCCTGGCATTCGCAAATATTATGAATCTTACTGGCGCTACCCCAAGGAAATCAGCCAGCTTCAAGCTGATATCTTTCACATCGTTGACCAAACTGACGCCCATATTGTTCGTTGGCTTCATAAAGCAGGAAAATCAACGGTTGTTACTTGTCATGACTTAGTGCAACTAATTCAGCCTGAAAAACAATCCCGCTTCCCTAAGCTTAGTCTCGCTATTTGGCAATACTCAGTTAATAGCATGCGTCAGGCTAATCAGGTAATTGCTGTTTCTTCTAATACCGCCAAGGATATCAACCGTTTATTAGGCATACCCACTGAGCAAGTGAGTGTAGTGCTAAACGGCGTCGAACCCCATTTTCGACCTTTACCTCGTCATGTTACAGACCCGTTAAGACAAAAGTATTTACCTTCTCCAGATAGCATTTGCTTACTCAATGTAGGAGGTTCTCATCAACGGAAGAATATATTGACAGTCCTTAAAGTTCTAGCCAATTTACGTGCTCAAGGATGGTCTACATGTCTATGGAAAGTTGGAAGCGAATTTCACGCTGAACAAAAAGCTTTTATTGAAGAGCACCAACTTGACCCAAACATCATTCATTTTGGAACTCCTGATAAAGAGGTTTTGGTATCTCTTTACAATGCTGCTGATATCTTACTTTCACCTTCTTTCTATGAAGGATTTGGACTGACGATTGGAGAAGCAATGGCATGTGGCACGACCGTCATCACGTCTAATACTTCCTCTCTACCAGAAGTTGCAGGTGATGCTGCCATCTTAGTTGACCCAACAGACGTAAAAGCTATCGTTGAGTCGGTGATTCATCTAACTGAAAATTATCAATATCGTAAAAATTTTATAGAAAAAGGACAATTACGCGCTGAATCCTTTAAATGGGAAACAGTGGGCGAGGAAGTAGCTAGAATATACGAAAGAATTTTGGAAAGATAGATGTCATTTACCTAGTACACGGAGGCATAAGTTGACCTACCTTCTATCTCCTCTGTAAGCGAATTCCAAGTAACAAACTAAATGGTTGTTCCTTTTGCGCCATTATGTACTAGTGTAATTTTTTTATCTGCTTCAATTAGTTTGTACGTTTCATCAATTAAAAGTATGTCTAATTTTGACTCATCTTTAAATGTTAAAAGCCTAGTTTGCCATGCTCACGTTGATATGGCAATTGCCTGCTTAGGATCTCTACAAAAATTTTCTCTAGAGTCTGTCTCTTTCACAATTCATGATGATGGCAGTTTAATTAAAGAAGATATTGATAAATTATCAAATGCCTTAAATGTCAAAAAAATTGTGTTGCGCCCTGAAGCAGACAAAATAATGAGTGATCTTCTCAGATCTTATCCAAACTGTAGAAAATATAGAGCAATAAACCCCCTCAGTCTCAAATATTTAGATATGCCTCTATTAAGTCATCAAGATCTAGCTTATTGTGATACTGATATACTGTTTTTTAAGCCATTCACTAACTTATTCAAATGGCCTGATCCTAAAGTTTCAGCTATGTTTATGCTGGATTATCGAGAAGCCTACTCAATACCTCCTTGGATTCTACTCTTTAATGATTGCTTAAAGTTACCTAGTAAAGTTAATTCAGGTCTTATGTTCATGCGTAAAGAATTTCATGACCTAGATTTCATTGAGTGGTTTTTGGGGGATTCTAACAAAAAACTCAGAAGCATTCCGGGTTGGACTGGACAAACTTGCTGTGCTGCCTTAGCCGGTCATTCTAACTGTGCAATCTATCATCCAGAACAGGTTGTTCTAATCCGATCAAATAAGAATATAAGTAATAGTACCGTGGCTGGTCATTTTGTTTCAAATAGTCGAGACTTACTGAAACAATACTTATCACAAGGAAACTTTGATTATACTCAATATGATACGCCGATTTCAATTAAAACCATTGTACCGAAACCATGTAATCTGATCGATTTAGCTAGGTCACAATTAAGGCACAATGCTGGTTTAATAAAATACTCTATATTAGAAGCATTCAAAAACTAATGTATTATAAGCGGGTGTGTAGAATTAATTGCCAATTGCCCATTTTATGAATCTAAGCTCTTGTCAGACAAAAGTGGTGCGTTACGCCTATGTGTAAATAATTTTGCATGGGTGCTTAATCAACCTGAATCAAGATGATTTCCTTGATCAAACTTTTCATCATTATTTATTTAAACGGCAATACTAATCATGGCAGGACCTTTGTTTTGCGCAGCTGAGTCGCTACTGATTAGCAATTTTTATGCATAGTAGATTAGATGATTTTAATATGAAAATTATACATGTAGGCTCTTCTTCTTCACCCCAAAAAGTAGATGGCGTTAATACTACAATCTGGCTGGTTTCAAGAGAGCAATCCTTACTCGGTCATCAGGTTACACTGTTAATTGATTCGCCTCCTGATTTATCTGCTCAAGAATTTGCTTTAAACTCAGGTATCAATCTTGCTTATATTCCTGCCAACTCCATAAGATACAATCCAGAAGCCCTCAAAACATTATTAGGCTCAACTTCACCTGAGATAGTACATCTTCACTCAATTTTTTTGCCTAAACAGGCAACACTATGCCAAATTTTATTGAAAAATAAGATTTCCTATATCATTACTCCTAATGCTATTTCCCCTCAATTATTTAAGCGTGGAAAACTCAAAAAAATTCTCTATAGCGGGCTCGTAGAAAAATCAAGATTTCGAAAAGCGTCTGGACTTACTGCCGTAACCCCTAGAGAAGAAAAGCAGATTCGGCAATATATTCCAAAATACGAAGGTAAAGTGCGCTGCATTCCTAATCCTATTGATTTATCTGAGCTATCCCAAGACAGTTGGCAAGCTAATACGAAGTCAAAAAAAATCGTCTATCTAGGTCGCTACGATGTCTTACATAAAGGGATAGATATCTTAATCAAGATTGCCAGCTTTTTGCCAAACAACATTGAGGTTCATTTATATGGAACCAAAGATTCTAAAACCCAAGATTGGTTTAATCAACTCCAAAAGAATCTTCCTAGCAATGTATTCGTCCATGGCCCAGTCTTTGGAGCAATGAAGGTTAAAGTCTTAACTGAAGCCTGCCTTTACATTCAAACATCCCGCTGGGAAGTATTCGGCATTTCTATTGCTGAAGCGATGTATTTAGGAGTCCCATGCGCGGTGACAAGCACGGTCAACTTATCAGAAATTTTTCAAGAGCATGACTTAGGGTGTGTTTTATCCTCGGATCCAGAACAGGCAGCAACGCAGCTTTCTGGAATACTAGATAATCCCAGTCAACTGCATAGATGGTCGCAACGTTCAAAGCTTTATGCTAAAGAAAATTTTCAAGCTCGAATCGTTGCTGAAAGCTTCCTTAATTTTTATCAGGAGGTTACCTAAATTATGAAAGTTTTACTTTCTGCCTACTCTTGTGAGCCCGGTAAAGGATCAGAAAGAGGAGTTGGCTGGCACGTTGCCCGTGAGGTGGCTAAATACAATGAAGTTTGGGTATTAACGCGACCAGACGAAAGTAAAGAGGCAATTGAGGCAGAGTTGAAGAAACGCCCTATTCCTAGCTTGCATTTTGTCTACTTTACCCTGCCTTTTTGGAAAGATAGCCTTCGTTTTGGACAATCGGGTGCAATGCAGCTACATTATTATCTTTGGCAAATTCAAGCCTATTTTGTTGCTCGTCGGCTCCACCGGGAAATTGGTTTTGATTTAATCCATCATGTTACCTTTGTGCGCTATTCTAGCCCTAGTTTCTTGTCATTGTTGCCTGTTCCTTTTGTCTGGGGACCAGTGGGAGGAGGTGAGTCTGCCCCGCCCCCATTCTGGCGCGACTTTAGTTGGAAAAATAAGCTATACGAAATTTTACGCTGGGGATGGCGCTCAATTGGAGAGTTAGATCCCTTTACTCGCTTGACAGCAAAACGCAGTACTATTATCTATGCCACCACTGATGATACTGCCCATCGGATCCAAAGAATTGGTGCATCACAGATCAAGCGGTTGTCTGAATCAGGCATATCTGAGGTAGAGCTTCATCGCTTGAGCCAATGTCCACCTCCTACTATTGAGCCGGTGAAATTTATCAACATTGCCCGTCTACTGCATTGGAAAGGTATTCACTTAGGACTGCGAGCCTTTGCCAAGGCTAACTTACCCAATGCTGAATATTGGGTCATTGGAGAAGGTCCAGAACTGATGCGCTTACAATCTCTAGCAGCAGAATTAGAGATTACTGATCAAGTCACTTTCTGGGGAGTTCTTCCCCGTGACGAAGTATTAGTTAAATTGGGTCAGTGCTTGGCACTGGTACATCCTAGCCTCCACGACTCTGGGGGTTGGGTTCCCTTAGAAGCGATGGCTACGGGTCGACCCATTATCTGTTTAGGCTTAGGAGGTCCTGCAGAAGTGGTAACACCAGATATAGGCATTAAAGTGCCAGCGCATCATCCAGACCAAACGATTGATGAGATGGCTGTTGCCATGAATCGACTCGCTAAAGACAGGGAACTTTGTGTACAGCTAGGCAAAGCTGGTAGAAAAAAACTACAGACTTATTACACTTGGGAAGCAAAGGGAAAGCAATTTAGCGATCTTTACCAACAGCTTGTATCTATCCATTCTGGTTCCCAATCTAAAAATACTATTTTTTAGTTATCATGCATATTTTGATAGCAGCTTTACATAGACCTTCTAAACCTACTGGCGTATGCCGACATGCTTCTGGCTTAGCAAGTTGTTTAGCGGATTTAGATGTGATTAATCAAGTTACATTAGTGATTGGAACATGGCAACGAGATTATTTTGAAGCGTTTTCCGGGATGTCATCTCCGAAAATTAAGCTCATTGATGTAGCAATTAGCAATAATTCACTTTCCAGAAATCTTTGGTTTTTATTTGGATTGCCAAAGTTAGCTCAAAAAATTTCTCCAGATATCGTACACTTTTCATTTCCACTACCCTTGATTAAATCAAGCTTTAATTGTTCGGCTGTAGCAACAATTCATGACTTATATGCCTATGATTTTCCAGAAAATTTTGGTAATCTGAGATCGATATTTAACCGATTAATTTTTCGACAATGTGTCAAAAATGCTGACGGTTTAACCTGTGTTTCTGAAAAAACGTTTGAGAGATTAGTCTATCATTTTTCCTCTGTAGAGAATAGTAAGCCAGTCAAGATTATTTATAACTATGTCGACTTTAGCGGTTTTCGCCCGGAAATTCCTCGCTTTTTGAAGAATGATACAAAGATGTCGTTTCTTTTAACTGTTGCTCAGCACAGAAAAAATAAAAATCTAGACGTTTTAGTTGAAGCATTTTCTCAATTATTGAATGATAACAAAATCTCTGACTCGACAAAGTTGATTGTAGTAGGAAGTCCTGGACCTGAAACGCAAAACCTTGTACAACAAATTAATAATTTAGGGCAGCAAGATACCATCCATTTGGTATCGTATTTAAGTGATAGCGAATTGCAGTGGCTCTATTTACGAGCTCAATTGTTTGTCATTCCATCTGCCACTGAAGGGTTTTGTTTACCACTAGCTGAAGCTTTGTACTTTTCCTGTCCTTGCGTCTGCTCAGATATTCCTATTCTCCGAGAAATCGGCGGTTCAGAATGTACATATTTTGATTTAAGTGATACTCCAATTGTTAATCTGAAGAATGCAATCACCCAAACTTTACAAGTATCTTCTGATAACAAAAAGGCTTCTAACACTAAGTTTCGATTTTCTAAACTCAAGGCTAGCCAAGATTACCTTGAATTTTATACTACATTTACTACATCACAAGTCTAATGTCCTATCTTTACTCAAGGTTGAGTTGGAGGACTGTTTTATAGAAGAAAGTACGGGAGCATGTCAGGTTTGAAAAAAGTGTTACAAAAGCTCAAAATAGAAGCAATCATTTAGCTGATACTCTGCCACGATGAGCCCTGAAAAACAAGCCCTCCTCAAAACTCATCTCGACGCGATTGCTCAAATCCTATATGAGGAAAGCGATCCAGCTACCATGGAAACTTTAGAAGACATTGAATTGACAGTGCGGGAAAAAATACAGACTCATGTGAGTCCAGAACTGGGAGTTTTTTTATTCGCCAAGTTACCTGCTCAGACCAAGGTAGTAGAAAGCGAAAACTAAAAAGCACCCTCGGTGAGTTGGAGATAACAGCGCAGCAAGCCTTCAAGCTAGGAGTGTTGCCATATCGTCAGTTAAGTCCGCACTTAGAAAACTGTTGTCTGCTTTTAAGTGCCAATGTCTCTTATCAGCAAGCGGAGAAAGATCTCAGCTATTTGACGGGACTACGAGTTGCTGCCAAAACTCAACAACGTTTGGTGCATCGTCAGGTCTTTGCTGCTCCAGAGGAGGGTGAGCTCATAGATGAGCTCAGTGTTGATGGGGGTAAGGTTCGTTTAAGAACACCGAAAGGAAAACCCTGCCAATGGAAAGATTACAAGGCAGTAGCTGGGGACGTGGGAATCGTCGCCACTTATCAGGATCATAGGATGCTTATTGATTGGGTCAATGCACAACCCTTAGCCATTCCCTTAACTTGTCTGGGAGATGGACATGATGGCGTTTGGAAAATTGTTAGGGAAATGAGCTCATTCTCTCAACGCCGAGAAATTCTCGATTGGTACCATAGGCGTGGAAAATTTACATAAAGTGGGAGGTTCAATCAAACGCCTTAAGCAAGGTGAAACTCTACTTTGGCAAGGAAAAGTTGATGCAGCGATGGCTTCGCCGGCGCCGGAGGCGCATCGCGCTGTTTGAGCCCCTGAAAAATAAACCTGCCCAAAATTTTTGCCAATATTTACGTAAACATCAACATCGGATTGTTAATTACGAGTATTATCAACAAGAAGAAATTTGTTCCATTGGTTCAGGTGCTGTTGAATCAGCAATCAAGCAGATTAGTGCTAGAGTTAAAATTTCAGGAGCACAATGGAAGGAGGAAAATGTTCCTCAAGTTCTTGCCCATCGATGTGCTTACCTTAATGGACTGATTGGAGTGCAAAGGTGACATGCTCCCAGAAAGTACTGTTCCTTTAGAACATTAGAAATGTCAATTGAAAGTCACGGATAAAGTAATGCGTATAGATTGGAGTTCTCATTTATCCTCGCCAGAAGTCATAAAAACAAAAAAAAGGAAGTTATTTTTTCACAATAGTTTCCTCTTTCTTGCTGCGTTATCGATTGCTTTTTATGCAAGAATTTTCTGTTCAGTAACCGGAGCCCCGTCAGGATTAATTCATGCTCACTTAGTCATTGTTCCTGTTGTTGGTTTGGTAACTCTAATAAAGACTAAAATTCGAGATGGTTATCAAATCCAGTTATTATGGTTAATGCTCACTGGTTTATTTGGCCTTTTTACTGTAATGATAGCCAGTTGTTTCGTTAATGAAGCTGCATTAATTAACGGCATATTTCAATTCATGATGCTGGGTGAACCCTTTATGTTGTTGCTTATTATTTTATGTCTTCCTAGTGATATTAAGCAAGTTAAAACTTTTCAAAAATGGCTCATTTACTCATCGTTTGCTAACATGATTCTTGCCTTTGTACAGTGGCCTTTATTAAGAGCTGGTATAATCTCAGCTGGGGGACTTGATGCTACAGATGGCATGGCAGGCGTCTTTTTCGTTTCTGGTGCCGGAAACTACGTTTCAGCCACTGTTTCAATGTATTTTGGACTCTATTATCTCTTGTTCTTTAAAACAATCCCATTATGGTTTCGGTGGGTAACCTTTAGCTTGGCATTTTTCCAACTAATGCTTTCTGATTCTAAGCAAGTACTTTTTGCTTTACTCGTGGGATGGCTTATTTTAATTCTTATCAATATAAAAGATATTCAAAGAACATTAACTTGGCTAATCAGCTTTTTACTGACTGGACTCGCTTTGTACTGGTGCACCTATAATCTAGAAACCTTTGCCGCTTTTCAAAACTATCTTGATAAGGATGGAGTATATGGTCCTAACGGAGCGGCTACCCTTGGCAAGACAGCTGCTCTCAGAATAATTCCAACTTATTATGAGTCTTTCTGGAATTGGCTACTTGGGCTAGGTCCCGGACATACTGTTACACGTTTAGGCGGTTGGTTACTTGAGGAAAACTGGAATATTTTTGGCCCTCTTGGTGCAACCATACACCCAGCTAGCGGAGATGTCTTAGATGCCTACTACAATAACTGGATTGCGATGGAATCAACGATGTTTTCACCTATGTTTGGTTGGGCTGGTATATGGGGAGATGTAGGTTTTGTCGGTTTAGCCGTTTATTTATTGCTATTTATAATTACATGGCATTATCTTTGTTATGATGGATTTTCAAAATTTCTGCTCTTAACAGTTGCTGTTTTCGGTTTTATTTTTACGCAAATGGAAGAGCCTGGCTACATGCTTTATACGTTTGCGTTGATCGGTATTAGATGGCACGAGCACAGATGCAAACAAAGGTCTTAAACTTTGGTAATTTATCTAGTTAAAGTAGTCTCTAGTCCAGTCAGAGCGAAGCATTTAGATTTAAGCGAGTAAAAAGAGCTGGCTGCCTTCCCCTGACTGGAGAGATGCTACCTTGAACTAAAATCCTCTGTTGGAAAGAGTTTGATTTTTTAAAGCGTTAAGTTTTGTCTAACTCCTCTCAAGCAATTAAAGTTATCTAAATCCTCTACCAACCAACATACAAGGGAAAGGCAACGCCATCACCAATGGCCCAACCATCTCCTGAGAAACCCTCTTCACGAAGGGTTCGGCGACTCTCTTCCCCGCGAATCTCTTCGACAAGGGTTTGATAATTATCATCAGCAAAGCTACTGGTGCGCAGATTCACATAACTCACTTTCCCCTCTTGAGAGCGGAAAATTGGTTCATTCGTCGCC
>CAZAYV010000103.1:0-15460 GCA_964489465.1 uncultured Dactylococcopsis sp.
ACAGCTTGGACTTTCCAGTTTGTGGATGTGGAATTCATTTTGTCTGGGCGCTTATCTAATGTTAAGTGCAAAGCAGACGAAACCTCTTAACTTGTTTCAGGAGAACAACACGTTTTATGATTCGTTTACTGGTCAGCATTTTGGTGTTTGTCATCAACACAGTTTATCGCGATCGCGCTTATCCTCGCTTCTATGTCTTAGAAACAGTCGCTCGCGTCCCTTACTTTTCTTATCTCTCTGTCCTCCACCTCTATGAAACGCTCGGTTGGTGGCGACGAGTCGATTGGCTAAAAGTTCACTTTGCAGAGTCTTGGAATGAATTACACCATCTGCTCATCATGGAAGCCCTCGGTGGCGGCGATCAATGGTATGACCGTGCTCTTGCTCGCGCTGCTGCCTTAATCTACTATTGGGTTGTTGTTGTCATGTATTTGCTCTCTCCCCGTTCTGCCTATCGCTTTATGGAACTGGTAGAAGGTCATGCCTATCATACCTACGACACTTTCTTACAAGCCCAAGAAGAAGCCTTAAAACAACAGCCCGCCCCAGAAATTGCTGTGAAGTACTACCGCGATGGCGATCTCTATATGTTTGACGAATTCCAATCAGATCGCGCTCCCGAAGAACGTCGTCCGGACATCAACAACCTCTACGATGTCTTTGTTGCCATTCGCGATGATGAACAAGAGCACGTCAAAACCATGGTGGCTTGTCAAAAATCCGATGCTCAGGAAATCCTCCATAGCCCTCACACACAAGAGTCTCCCGTTTTAGCCGCCGCTGCTGCTGCTCAAACCGAAGAAAACTAAACTCATTGATCAAAAAAAAGCGGGCAATTTGCCCGCTCTCTCAACGCGTCGGTTAATTATTTATCCGGTTGAGGCGTCATGCGCAGATAGGGCTTAACTTCAGTGACTCCTTTCGGGAATTTCTTTTTCGCTTCTTCTGTGGGAATTGACGGAACAACCACCACATCATCTCCTTCTTTCCAGTTCACAGGGGTCGCCACTTGATAATTATCCGTCAGCTGTAAAGAATCTATCACTCTCAGTAATTCTGGGAAGTTACGACCGGTGCTCGCGGGATAGGTTAAGGTTAAACGCAGTTTTTTCTGGGGATCAATCACGAAAACCGAGCGGACAGTAAGATTATTCAGGGAATTCGGATGAATCATTCCATAGAGATCAGACACTTTCCGATCGCCGTCTGCCAAAATGGGATAATTCACAGAGCAGGATTGCGTTTCATTGATATCGTTAATCCAGCCTTTATGAGACTCTGCATCATCCACACTTAACGCCAACACTTTGACGTTGCGCTTATCAAACTCAGGCTTCAGACGAGCAACTTCCCCTAATTCAGTTGTACAAACGGGTGTATAATCCGCTGGGTGAGAAAATAAAATAACCCAGCTATCTCCTGCCCATTCATGGAAGGAGATTTCCCCCATACTCGATTGCTGTTTAAAATCAGGAACAACATCACCAAGTTGTAGTGCCATAAATTTATTATCCTCCGCAACATATTATCAACACTGTGCAGTTTAAAATTTTACCGTTAAAGACCAGTTTTCCGCTCGGGATTTCGTTCTTTCTTAAAAATTAGCCTCTAAAGAGAGGGCGAATTGTTCCCAGTCACATAAGATGAGAAAATAGCAAGCAAAAGCTGCAGTTAATTCTAGAAGCTGTATTCTAGAATTTGCTGCAATTATTGGCTTAAGGATCGCGCTCGAGGAGAAAATAATGATGCGAAAGTTAGGATCACTACTGCTGTTTGTACTATTTAGTATCAGTTTAATATTTGGTGTGGGGCAAGCTTCAGCTTGGGCTCTGAATACAAATCAAATTAATGTATCGAGCATTTCTGTGCTGGCTGAAATCCGCAATGATGCCGATCAAAAATTACAACAAATTGGCAATAAAATTGACCTCAATAACACGAATATTCAGGCATTTCGGGACTTGAGAGGGTTTTATCCCACTCTCGCTCGCAAAATCATCGAAAATTCTCCTTACGAGAAGGTAGAAGATGTTTTACAAATTCCTGATTTAAGTGAACGCCAAAAAGAGCGTTTAGAAGACAATTTAGAGCAATTTGTTGTCACTGATCCAGAAGCAGCATTTGTGGAAGGAGATGATCGGATTAACAATGGCGTTTACGGAGGTTATTAATCTCCGTTACTGTCTAATCTGATTATGAACTGATACTGAGAATCAGCCGCCTCTGCAATTGGTTAGAGGCGGTTTGATTTTAAAAGGCAATATCTAGGAACGAAATTGGGCCATTTCTTCCCGGAGTGTCGTTACTTCATCAGTTAAAGCTTGCAACCGCGCTGGAAAATCATCACGAGCGGGTTCTGCTGGTGTCGTGCCATTACTGGCGCTCGTTGCTTGAGTGGTTCGACTTGAGGATGAGGAAGTGTCTTGTTGAGCACCTTGATTGACTAAGTTTTCGATAAAATGACGGGCTTCAGTGGCTGTTGTTTCTCCTTTTTCTTCCCATTCTTGGGCACGCTGGTTAAGTTCTTGACTTAATTCCGAAACGAGCTGCATCCGTTTTTGCTCATTTTGCAGTGTTTCAGTGGCAACAGAAATTGCACCAAGGGTAATGTGAAAGCCTTGTTCAACCACTTTTAAAACTTGATTTTGATTGTTCTCCATTTTTATCCCTGCTGTTCTAAATACTCAGTCACATCTTCAACCACGCGCGTCAGTTCGGCTTCTGTCGTGAGGCGGATTCGCTCATCCCGAACCGTTACTAAGACTTTAGCAGCAAAGGGCGTTGGATAGATATTGGGATTACAAAATACCTCTAAAAAAACGTCTCCGGTGTGGCGATATTCACTGGGAGGTTGCGGTTGGGGTTTATTCCCGGCGTTAACAGTTTGCGTTGTTACTTTAAATTTTTCCATCAGTTCAGACAAGGCTTGTCTCAATTCTTTTGCTGCCTCCGGACTAAAATTAAATCGAATTAAACCTTGATCAAGATTGAGAGTTAATTGAGAAGAAGGTTGCATGGGTCGCTAACTATATTGGGGTTACTATCTAAATTTTAGAAGGTATCATAGTTTTTTTTTATTTTCAATTCTTCTTCTTCCTTAAACCCCGATTGCTTGGGTTAGAAGCTCGCAGCCCATCCCAACCACAATTACTACAGGAATAGCGACGAATGGGAACGATATAACTTAAAAAACGCTGGTATTTTTTGCGATGCCGTTTATGAATTCTAGACTGACAAACCGGACAAACTGGATTTTGATTAGCGAGACGAATAAAGTGGTAACGTAGGCGTTTAATAACAAAATAAGCCCCTGCAATAATGATAATTGTCCCGAGAATAGTTGAGGGAGTAAATAACCACTGTATCAGTTGAATAATTCCTAAAAAAAATGCTTGGAAGGGCGTGAATAAATTAGATTTTAATCCAACAGGGAGAATAAAATAAATAGCACCAAGAATCAAAATAATGAGAGCAAGGATTTCAGGTAACCACTCTTGATTAATTCTCTTCCACCAAGTGTTTTTCTTCTCTTGAGACATATTGTTTAACCTCATCTTGAGGGCTTAAGTAGGTTTGACTAATTGGTTTGGCGGAAGTTCTAAAGAAATAGTACCCATTAATCCTTTCCGGAAATCCTTAAGTAATTCTCGTGCGGTTCGTTCTTTATCGTTATTGTGACGCTGGTGAGCGAGCGTATATAGATAAGCAGAACCGGTTAAATTCTCTGGAGAGAGACCATACCGATTCGTCAGGATAGCGGTGTCATCTAATTCCTTTAAAAGTTGAACTAATTCTGCGGCAATATTTTGTAAATCATAGGCGGCTTCTCCAATATCATCGCAGATCGCGAGTTTGATTGCAGCCGCTTGATCTTCCAGTTTTGGGGGAATCACGCCCGGGGCATCTAAGAGGTCAATTTGTTGCGAAATACGTACCCATTTTAGTTGCCGGGTTACCCCTGCTTTACGGGCACTTTGGACCACTTTTCGCCCCACTAAACGGTTGATCAGTGCCGATTTGCCAACATTGGGAAAGCCCATTACAACGGCACGAACCGCGCGATCGCGCATTCCTCGATTGCGCCGTTTTTCATTTACCGCTTCTCCGGCTTTTTGGGCGGCTTTTAAAAGAGATTTAATCCCTTTCCCTTGTTGGGCGTCAGTTAAATAGGGAGAAAACCCCTGACTTTGAAACCACGCCACCCACTCCGTATGGAGGGCTTCTGGGATCATATCCTGGCGATTAATCACCAACAGACGCGGTTTGTTCCCTACCCATTGCGACACTTGCGGATGCTGGGAGGCAAGGGGAATCCTTGCATCCAGGACTTCTAACACCACATCCACATTTTTTAACTGTTGTCTTAATTCCCGTTCTGCTTTGGCAATATGACCGGGATACCACTGAATTAATGTCATCGTTAAGCCCTCTGCCAGACTCCCACTATAGCCGAAAGCATAAAGACTTGCTTAGGGAATGACCAAGACCGGACAAGGGGAAAGGTTAATCACCCGATTACTCACACTATCTGAGGCTTCTTCTTCAATTAAACCGACCCCGCGACAGCCCATCACAATTAGGTCAGCATCGAGTTCATCGGCAACATCGCAAATAATAAAAGCCGGTCTCCCTTCTCTTTCAAGGGTTTCGGCGTTGATATTTTCCTCAGCGAATAATGATTTAACCCCTTCGAGGAGTTCGCTTACGGCACTTTCCGAGGTCATGTGTCGCTTATCTTCTTTTTCTTCTCCGTCTGCTTCGACAACGGAAAGTAAGACGAGACGACTGTTATAAGTTTGAACCAAGTTTTTGACTGCTGCGACTGCTTCTTGGGTTTCTCGACTACGGTCGATGGAAAAGAGAATAGTTTTAAACATGGGATTTCAGCCTTGATTCATCAATGCCCGCTATGATTAAGCTAACATCAGAGTTGATCCTTGATTATTGATAATTGATAATTATTAATTATTTGTCGCCTCTCCATTGCTGAGCCTTTTTCATGGTAGTAACTACCGCACAACTTTTAAAGTGGAAACAACAACAACGCCCGATTACGGTTTTGACGGCATGGGATTACGCCTTTGCTCAAATTCTAGATGAGGTGGGGCTGGATATCCTCCTCGTGGGTGATTCTTTGGCGATGACCGCTTTGGGACATGAAACCACCCTTCCCCTCAGTTTAGACGCGATGTTGCATCATGCGGCAGCAGTGAAACGAGGGGTAAAACGGGCTTTGGTGGTTTGTGATCTGCCGTTTTTAACCTATCAAGAAAGTGAACAGCAAGCGATTCATACCGCAGGGCGAGTTTTAAAAGAGACCGGTGTCCAGGCGGTGAAACTAGAAGGGGGCAATCGCGCGATCGCGCGGACGGTTGCGACCCTCACTCGCATTGGGATTCCCGTGATGGGTCACGTGGGTTTAACTCCCCAATCCGTTCATCGCCTGGGTTATCGCCAACAGGGTCAGACCCCCGAAGAGGCAGAACGCATTTATCAAGAAGCCATTAATTTGGCAGAAGCGGGGGTATTTGCCCTCATTCTGGAACATATCCCCAGCGAACTCGCTGCTAAAATTACTGCTGCCCTATCGATTCCGACAATTGGCATTGGCGCGGGAAAACACTGTAATGGACAAGTGTTAGTGACCTCGGACTTACTGGGGTTAACCCCAAAACAACCGCCTTTTGCCAAAGCCTACGTTAACCTCCGAGAAATGATTATGGAAGCGGCAGAAAATTATATTGACGACGTTAAACATCAACACTTTCCCCAATGACGCTTGTTTCTTTTTCTGAATTGGTAACTGGTGCTAAAGACGGTCAGGTTGTCAGTTTTCCCACCGATACCGTTCCCGCTTTGGCAGTCCGCCCGGATTGCGCCGCAGCCATTTTTCAGCTTAAACAACGAGAGGCAACGAAACCACTTATTTTAATGGGGGCCTCTCCCGAACCGTTATGGTCTTATGTGGAAGGAACACCAGAAGAGTTTGCGATTTGGAAACAAACTGCCCAACAGTACTTTCCCGGACAGTTAACCTTGGTTTTACCCAGTTCAGCCAACGTTCCGCCCCAGGTTAATCCGAAAACAGCCGATACTATTGGGATTCGGGTCCCTGATTGCGCGATCGCGCGCCAAATTTTTGCTGCAACCGGGGTTCTTGCCACCACCAGTGCCAATCGCTCTGGAGACCCCCCACTAACAACCCCAGAAGCGATTGATCAAGCCTTTCCTGATGTGCTAGTTCTTGCTCAAACTCAACCCATGGTCAGTAGTGGTCTCCCTTCCACGGTTGCGAAATGGACAGGTCGGACTTGGGATATTCTCCGCCAAGGCGCGATTCAACTGGGCAATTAATTGCTTCTTGAGTCGCCGTGTTGTTCCTTTTTCCTATCGTCTAAGGGACTAATCACTTTGACGGCGACTTCCCGTCATCGGAATTAATTCTTTTCTTAGCTTCTGGAGAAGGATATTGATTGACGTAGATAAGGAGTTGTCTTTCTAAGATTCGATCCTGATCATTCAACTTGAGTATTCTAACTGTCACCTCGCCAAGATTAGTTAAAGGCTCAATCCGGGCATCTCGAAGAAAAAAATGGTCAGACCATTTGTCTGTTCTGGGATTAAAGAATCTTGTCAGCTCACCTGATTGGCGACTAATGGAACCTAAATCTGTTCCTTTATTCAAATTACAATATAAGCAAGCATAGGCTAAGTTTTCAGCACTCGTGTTACCCCCATGCTTGATACTGATAATGTGGTCAAATTGATGACTCGTAGAACGAACTGTTTCTGAGATTAGACAATATTCACAAAGATAATCTGCTCTTCTTGCCACTAGATTTCGTAATTCCAGAGAAAGATAATAACGAGACATTAATCCTGAGACTCTGATGACTGAATATATTGGTAAGCCTTAGCCTTAGCCAGCGTGATTAGATGATCAATAAATAATACTTCCTCTAGTTCCTTTTGCTCATCCTCTGTGATGTTTCCGGTTTTGGAAGCAATCACCAAATTTTCTATTCTTTCTTGTGTTTCTTCTGAAAATTGAAATTGAGTCATTTCTTCAGGGGTAGTTCCTTTGGCAATAAACTCAATAAATTCATTAGAGATTTTTTGGATTTTGACTGATGCTTTCATTTTCAATCTTTCCCCGGCGCGTAGTTCTATACTAAGGAGTGCGCGGGCAGAGAGAGCCCTATCGCGCCATCCCCTAATCTCTATTGTGATTCGATAGCTAAAGCTTCGGTTCCTTTCTCATTCTTGCACGATCGCGATCGCGAAAAATAAAGCAATTGACTGATGTGAAAGGGGCGAATCGGCGTTCACCCCTTTCTTTTAAGACTAATTAATAAGAAATATAACCCAGTGCTTCGAGTTTTCCTAATACTTTCCCGACACTTTCTTCTAAAGCTTCTAAATCAGTCCGACATTCAACTTCCGGGTTATTTGGCGGTTCATAAGGATCATCAATGCCAGTAAATTTTTCGATTTCTCCGGCTCTTGCTCTTTTGTATAAGCCTTTGACATCTCGTTCTTCACAAACATTTAAAGGGGCATTGACAAAGATTTCAACAAAATTCCCAATTTGCTGACGAACCTCTTCTCTAATTTCTCGATAGGGAGAAATGGCTGAGACGAGAACAATGACACCATTACGAGTGAGAAGGTGAGAAACAAAGCCAATCCGACGGATATTCGTATCCCGGTCTTCTTTACTAAACCCTAAACCTTTCGTGAGGTTTTGACGGACAATATCGCCATCTAAAACTTCTAGCTTTTCACAATTGCGCGATCGCAGCTCTTGTTCTAAAGCTTTGGTAATTGTTGTTTTACCGGCGCCACTTAAACCCGTTAACCAAATGGTTACTCCACGATGTTTCATGAATGAGCGTCCTCACTTATTTACTGAAGATTCAATCTGTCATCATACTTGAGAAAAGCAAACTTGGGTTAAATCTAGAAGAAACTTTTTTCTTTAAGTAGTAATACCATCTCTCAGATTGGAAGTGACAGTCCCAGTGCTTCCATTCTCTGTGTTCTCTGTGACTCTGTGGTTCAATTTGTAGCAATCGTTTTCAGAAATAGTATAACCCCATCATCCCCACTCAAGGGATGAACAATAAAATTGATGCGACTAACATCAAGATTGCCTACACTAGGATTACTGAAAGTAATTATTAATAAGCTGTAATGAATTCTGTCAATCCGAATCCGGGTCAGCCACTCTGGAAACGTCGCCAATTCCTAAAATGGGGAGCAGCAGGAATTGGCGTTTTAGGAACCAATCTCTTGTTTAACCCCATTGCTCAAAGTAAAAGTAAACCGATGATTCCTCCTCCACCAAAAGATACCCCAATGCAGGGGAATGGCATCAATCCTTTTCGCTTTCTCCGAGAATTCGATTACGGAACTGTCAAACAAGAAAATGGGCGCACTGTTCGCGAATTTTATCTGGAAGCCACATCCGGCATTATTGAACTGAATACCGTGGTTTCCTTTCGCACTTGGACTTATAATGATCGCGTGCCCGGTCCTACTTTAAGAGCGAAAACCGGCGATCGCGTGCGAGTCATCTTTAATAACCAAGCCGGGCGTTTTCACACCGTCCATTTCCACGGAATTCACCCCGCCTCCGAAGATGGGATCCGTTCCGTTCGCCACGATGAACAAGTGGTCTATGAGTTTGATGCTCAACCCTACGGCGTTCACCTCTATCACTGTCACGTCGAACCCGTCACTCGTCACATTGGGAAAGGACTGTACGGGATGTTTATTATCGATCCCCCAGAACCGCGTCCGCAAGCCGATGAAATGGTTCTGATTATGGGGGCTTACGATACCAATGCAGATGAGGAAAATGAATTCTATGCTTTTAATGGCCTCCCGAACTACTACGATGACTATCCGATTCCCATCCAAAAAGACCAATTGATTCGGGTTTATCTGTTGAACATGATGGAATTTGCCTCTGCAGCCACCTTTCATCTCCATGCCAATATGTTTCAGTTATATCGAACGGGTTCTACTCTTACCCCTCATGAAGTCGCAGATGCGGTAACCATGGGTCCTTCAGAACGCCATATTCTAGAATTCTCCTATCAGTATCCCGGAAAATATATGTTTCATCCCCATCAAGACTGGATTGCCGAACGGGGATGTATGGGGTATTTCCAAGTAGTTGACAAAGCTTAATTAATGTGTGGTCTAAATTACTATCGATAGGCAGTCAATCGGCTCATTCGTCAATTGCAACTATTTTTGGGAATCGAGCTTGTATAATAACATCTTAATTCGTAATAAGGTTCCTAGACTAATTTGTTTCGTTAACCAATAGAGAATAATTAAAATAATCCAAGTTATTAAAATAACCAACAATGGTTTTTTATCAGTTAAATCGTTGATTGTTGAAGTAATTAAAATGTCTGGCTGGGTTACTAAATCCCAACTATTAAAGCGACGAAATCGTCCTAGAAAAATCCCAATGGCACATAGACCATGAGTGATTAACTCACTCGGAACAATAAATTTTCTCCACCCTTGTTGTTTCAGATAGTGACCTTGATTAATCAAAGAAATAACATAAGCTTCCCATCCAACCAAGATCGCTGAGACGTGTAGCGGAATAAAAACTAAAGTAGTAATCCAAATCGAATAGTTGGCTCGGATCGCTTCAATGAGATGAATGATATCAGTGAGTAAATAAGGAGCATTCGGTAAAAAAGCAATATAAACGACTAAAATCAACCACCAAAGCAGCGATCGTTTGTTACTCCTCCTCAGAAACAACCATAAACTAAGGACTAAAGGAATAAACGCCAAAAATAGATTCCAGACAATCCAACCACTATATTTATTAAATTCATCAAATGTATTAGCGAGTATTGATTCCATGACCTGAAAAATTTAAGTTCACCTAAAATTATTTATTGTTTTGCTTAATTTTACGAGATATTTTCAAATTTTAATATTGAGTTAACATCTTATAATAAATATTATTAGTTTAATATAATTTATATCACTTTAATAAAAATATATCAATTCACGAGAGCCCAACCCAAGCGAGTTTCCTGCAACTTTTCCCGTTAAGATTTGATGCACTGGGATGAATTTTATTCCCCAGTTAATTTTTAATAGTAGATGTGAAGTCATGCCCAGCGATTTGGAACCAGACTTCAGCAACGTATAAAACTTGTCAAAGCAGACTCGCGATCGCGCTCGTTACAGGTTATCAGCTCAGTTTTTCCTGTAGAAAGCTTAAAAGGTCGCCTGATCCGCTTTCTTCACCAATCATGAAAACTGCGAGCCAAGAAACTGAAACAAAGCAACCTCAAAAGCAGCCAGACAAGCGCTTCCGTGTTCTGGATGTGACAATGAAGCGCTCTCAATATCAACAAGATTCCCTAATTGAGGTTCTACACAAAGCCCAAGAAGCATTTGGTTATTTAGAAGAAGATGTCCTCGCCTATGTTGCCAAACACCTGAAACTCCCCCTGAGTCGGGTTTATGGTGTCGCCACTTTCTACCATCTTTTCATGCTGAAGCCCGGTGGCGCTCATACTTGTGTCGTTTGTATGGGGACAGCGTGTTATGTCAAAGGCAGCGACAAAATCTTATCCAATCTTGAAAAAGAATTCCAAATTACTGCCGGAGAAACCACTGCAGATGGTCAAGTCTCTTTAGTAACGGCGCGCTGTATTGGGGCTTGTGGAATTGCGCCTGCCATCGTTTTTGATGGCACGGTTGCCGGTCAACAAAACTCCGAGAGTGTCAGCAAAAAGTTACACCAATGGCAAGAGGAGAAATAATATGGAATGGGCAGAATTACAAGAGTGGGCTGACCAAGCACGACAAAAAAGAAAAAACATTCGGGTTTATTGTTGTACCTCGACGGGGTGTCAGGCTTCAAATTCCCCGGCGGTCAAAAAAGCAATGGACAAAGCAGTGAAAGAAGCCAACTTAGGCACTGAAGTACAAGTCGTGAGTGTGGGTTGTATGGGCTTTTGCGGTCAGGGTCCAATTGTAGAAGTGGAAAATAGTCAAGATCCTAACCACTACCGACTTTATGAACAAGTGACTCCCGAACAAGCCCCGTCGATTATTAAAGGACTACAAGGGGAAATTGTCACCGCAACCCCCGGTAATCCTAATCATCCATTCTTTGCTCATCAACTGCAAATTGTTCGAGAACATAGTGGCCAAATTGATCCAGAAAGTATTGAAGAGTATCTTGCGGTTGGGGGCTATCAGGGTTTACACCATAGCCTCTTTGAAATGTCTCCAGAAGAAGTGGTGCAAGAAATTACTCGCTCTGGGTTGCGCGGTCGCGGGGGAGCGGGTTTTCCCACGGGGCTGAAATGGTCAACCGTAGCAAAAATGCCCCCTGGACAAAAATATGTCATTTGTAACGCGGATGAAGGGGATCCCGGTGCATTTATGGACCGGAGTGTGCTCGAAAGCGACCCCCATCGAATTATAGAAGGAATGGCGATCGCGGGCTATGCGGTGGGTGCTGACCATGGTTATATTTATGTTCGTGCTGAGTATCCTTTAGCCATTTCTCGCCTGGAAAAAGCGATTAAGCAGGCAAAACGCAACAATGTCCTCGGCACGCAAATTTTTGGTTCAGCCATTAACTTTTCGGTCGAAATCCGAGTGGGGGCGGGAGCGTTTGTCTGTGGGGAAGAAACCGCTCTCATTGCCTCAGTTTCCGGCGGACGCGGTACCCCCCGCCCCCGTCCTCCTTATCCGGCTGTCGTGGGTCTGTATGGTAAACCCACCTTAATTAACAACGTGGAAACCCTTGGTAATATTGCCCCCATTATCACTAAAGGCGCGGACTGGTATGCCAGCATTGGCACCGGTAAGAGTAAAGGCACAAAGATTTTCTCCCTCACGGGAAACGTTATCTATAACGGTTTAATTGAAGTGCCGATGGGCATCACCCTGCGAGAAATTGTTGAGGAAATGGGCGGAGGCGTTCCCAATGGCGGTCAAGTGAAGGCAGTGCAAACGGGTGGTCCCTCTGGCGGTTGTATTCCTGCCGACCAATTAGATATTTCTGTAGATTACGAATCTCTCTCCGCAGCCGGTTCGATGATGGGATCCGGGGGCATGGTCGTCATGGATCAAGACACCAGTATGGTGGGGGTTGCCAAGTATTACATGGAATTTTGTCAAGAAGAGAGCTGTGGCAAGTGTATTCCTTGTCGGGCGGGAACCGTACAAATGTACGATCTGCTCAAAAAATTACTTGCTGAAGAAGCCACTGCAGCTGATTTAGCGCAACTGCAAGAACTCTGCGACATGGTAAAAGCAACCAGTTTGTGTGGTTTGGGGCAAACGTCGCCTAATCCCGTCTTGAGTACCTTGCGCTATTTTGAGTCTGAGTATCAAGATTTGCTACAGCCGGCGATGAGTAAAGTATAAAGTCAGAGATTACGCCTCTTGGAACAGAAGGGGCTGGCTTTGACCGTTGGTCAGTTTAGAGAGGAGAACACAGAATGGCAGTAACAACACTGACAATTGATGAGGTTGATGTCGCCGTAGAAGCGGGGTCAACGATTTTACAGGCTTCGCAAGAAGCAGAAATCCGGATTCCGGTATTATGCCACCTAGAAGGGGTTTCTGACGTGGGTGCGTGTCGCCTCTGTTTGGTGGAAGTGGAAGGGATTAATAAATTGCTTCCCGCTTGTGTAACCGAAGTGAGTGAAGAGATGAAAGTCCACACCAACACCCCCCGTTTACAAGAATATCGGAAGATGATCGTGGAAATGCTATTTGCGGAGGGGAATCATGTTTGTGCGATTTGTGTGGCAAATGAGAACTGTGAGTTACAGGATTTAGCCGTTGAGGTGGGAATGGATCATACCCGCTTTAGCTATCGTTTCCCCACTGACCGAGATGTGGATGTCTCTCACGAACGCTTTGGCATAGATCGCAATCGTTGTGTGTTATGTACACGCTGTGTGCGCGTTTGCGATGAAATTGAAGGGGCGCACGTTTGGGATGTTGCCGAACGAGGGGAAGTGTGTAAAGTTGTCACGGGCTTAAATCAACCTTGGGGAGAAGTGGATGCTTGTACCGCTTGCGGCAAGTGTGTGGATGCTTGCCCAACCGGGGCGATTTTCCGGAAAGGGGTAACCGTTGCCGAAATGGAGCGCGATCGCGCCAAATTAGAATTTTTAGTGACCGCACGGGAGAAAAAAGAATGGACAAGATAAAATTTGCAACGATTTGGCTAGCTGGGTGTTCCGGTTGTCATATGTCATTTTTAGATTTAGATGAATGGCTGATTGAACTCGCCCAACACGTCGATGTCGTTTATTCCCCAGTCGGATCAGATTATAAAGACTACCCCGATGGCGTTGATGTTTGTCTTGTGGAAGGGGCTGTTGCCAACGAAGACAACCTGGAACTGATTCGAGAGGTGCGCGAAAAAACTAAACTGCTGGTTTCTTTTGGCGATTGTGCGGTTACAGCGAATGTTCCGGCGATGCGAAACTTGCAAGGGAAAACCGATGACACCCTGCAACGATGCTACTTAGAACTGGGGGATGACTCGCGACAACTCCCTCACGCCCCCGGAATTGTCCCTGAACTTTTGGATCGAGTGCGTCCCGTCCATGAAGTAGTGACCGTTGATTTGTTTTTACCCGGGTGTCCCCCTTCGGCGGAGCGCATTCAAAGCGCGATCGCGCCGCTATTGGAAGCGAAAAATCCAGACATTACGGGACGCGAAATGCTCAAATTTGGTTGAGATTAGGAGAAGAACAATGGCAAAAACAGTAACAATTGATCCCGTCACGCGCATCGAAGGTCACGCTAAAATTTCGGTCTATCTCAATGACGAGGGAAATGTGGATGATGCTCGCTTCCATGTGGTTGAGTTTCGAGGGTTTGAAAAATTCTGCGAAGGTCGCCCTATGTTTGAAATGGCAGGGATTACTGCTCGCATTTGCGGGATTTGCCCGGTCAGTCATCTCCTCGCTTCGGCTAAAACCGGGGATAAAATTCTTGCCGTGCAGATTCCCCCAGCAGGGGAAAAATTACGACGGTTGATGAACTTGGGACAAATTACCCAATCGCACGCCCTCAGTTTCTTTCATCTCAGTAGCCCTGATTTTCTCCTTGGCTTTGACAGTGACCCCCAAGCGCGCAATATTTTCGGCTTAATCCAGTCGGATCCCGAATTAGCGCGGGCTGGCATTCGCTTGCGACAATTTGGACAAAAAATTATTGAGTTGCTCGGTGCCCGGAAAATTCACGCGGCCTGGGCAGTTCCGGGTGGGGTGCGTTCGCCGCTATCAGAAGAAGCCCGCGATTGGATTATAGAGCGGCTTCCCGAAGCGCGAGCAACCACAGAACAGGCGCTGGGACTATTTAAACGGCTGTTGGATCAATTTGCCACCGAAGCCGATGTCTTTGGGAAATTTCCCTCCCTATTTATGGGGTTAGTTGCCCCGGATGGCACTTGGGAACATTATGACGGTCACATTCGCTTTATGGATAGTGAGGGCAACATTATCGCGGATCGACTCAGTGAGGACAATTACACTGACTTTATTGGTGAAGCCATCGAGCCTTGGTCCTATCTCAAATTTCCCTACTATAAACCAATGGGCTACCCAGATGGCATGTATCGGGTGGGACCTTTAGCGCGTTTGAATATTTGTGAGCGATTTGGCACCATCGCCGCAGACCGTGAGTTAGAAGAATTTCGCAGTCGTGCTGGGGCAAGAGTGGCTACCTCTTCTTTCTTCTATCACTATGCCCGGTTAGTAGAAATTTTAGGCGCGATCGACCGCATTGAACAACTCATGTACGATCATGATTTAATGTCGCCTCGGGTACGTGCTGAAGCGGGTATTAATTCCTTAGAAGGCATTGGTGTCAGTGAAGCCCCCCGAGGAACGCTATTTCACCATTACAACGTCAATGAAAACGGTCTCATTGAAAAAGTCAATTTGATTATTGCCACCGGACAAAATAACCTAGCGATGAATCGTACCATTACCCAGATTGCCCAACATTATATTCACGGGACTGAAATTTCCGAGGGAATGCTGAATCGAGTAGAAGCCGGAATTCGTGCCTTTGATCCCTGCTTAAGTTGTTCCACTCATGCTATCGGACAAATGCCTTTGCATATTCAACTGTTTGATCGCGATCGCGCGCTGCTTGATGAAGTGTATCGTGATTAATCTGCAAATCTTGGTTGGAATAGTTAGCAACTGTCTTTTTTCTAAAGTCTAAGTCGTTGATCACGGCTTAGATTTATCTTTTTTTCGCCTGTTGTAAGTGCTCGCCAATCGCAAGCACCAAAGTCATACTTCCTAGTCAAAGATTACCCTTAAGTACAAAACTTTAAGATTTAAATCAAAATCATGAAAATTTGGTATAAAAATTACCCATTTTGGTAGAGGTACTTAATATAAGATTGAGCAGTCAACGCCTGATA
>CAZAYV010000104.1:0-3047 GCA_964489465.1 uncultured Dactylococcopsis sp.
CGATATTCTTAACTTTATTTGGAATGTTGTACTGTAACTGCGGTCTAATTAATAATTAGCCGGTTGTTCCATGCCCGGCGAGGGCATAAGACGACCTACCCATTTTGGAATTACTATGCATAGCTTTACAGAACTCGTAGATAGGTGCGCAACCTTTACCCTTGAAACTCTAAGGGAGGCAAATGAGAGGACAATTGAAGCACTCGAAACGAGCGGCGCCACCTCACTAGTAAAAACTCGTCAAATGATAAAGCTTCAAAAAGCGATCTTGGCGGTCGGTATGTTTTCCATTTTTGAAGCCAACTTGCAAGATGGTCTGGGCTGTACCAATGGATTTGCTGAGGCCAAGAAGATCTTGGATGACAAAGGAGAGCTAAATGCTAAAGAACGATTTGATGACCTTTATCTGGCTATCAACGTGCTCAAGCATGGACGCGGTCGCAGTTATGATGCTCTTGTTGCTAAGGCCAAGACGCTGCCTTTCAGAATAAAGCTACCTGATGAGTCTTTTTTCTTCGAGGGTGATATATCTGAGGTATCGACATTAGTCGAAGTTGACGATGCATTCGTACAGCATTGTGGCAACGTGATTAGCGATGTGTCCGAGGTGATACGTCGAGTACGCCCCGAGTTCGTATAGGTCTGAGTAGCACTGCCGACGGCTGAGGTCAGATCCAGCTAACAATTCAATCCAGTGGACGCCGTACCGTCGCAACTGATTTCAAACGTTAGGTGTATCAAGGAATGATGAATGAGTAATATTTCCGAACTGTTAAAAGCCATAGCAGTTTGAGCGCGATTATTTTGGGAAGAAGCAGCGATCGCGATTGGGAATAAGCGGAAAGGAAAATGAAGACGTGATCCTCTGTTTAGGGAGGAACGCGCGATCGCGTTTTGGAATAAACGGCAAGGAAAGTTAAGGCGCGATCGGGTATTTGGGAGAGAAGCAGTGATCGCGGTGTTTTGAGAGAATCTATGCCATGCCACACTTTACCTATAATGGATAACTGGGCTGACAGGGTTCGTCAGCAACAATTTTAGGGTGTTACCTTTCTTAGTGAGTAATTCAAGTTATTATGACAAGCGATACTAATCAAAATCAACGTCAAACTCAGCAGAAACAACCTACTGATCTCCCTTTTTGGCAACGAGCAACCCCCTCAGAGCGGGCAAAAGAGTTTCAAGAGTGGGTGGAGCAACTGCCAAAAACCAACGTCAGTCTTCCCAATGAAGCCTTTGACCGTAGCCAGATTTACGACTAATGGCGAAGTATTTGCTAGACACAAATGTTGTTTTACGTTTTAGCAACCCATCCGATACTCAACATAACTTAGCCAGAACAGCAGTTGCGACTCTACTGAAACAGGAAGATGAATGCTACCTAACAACCCAAGTATTGATTGAGTTTTGGGTTGTTGCAACCCGCCCAATCGAGGTTAATGGTTTAGGCTGGTCAATTGAACAAACTCGTAATCTGATTGATCAGTTGGGTCAGCGTTTCCCCATTGCAGAAGAAACTGTGCAACTATTGCCAACATGGTTAAATTTGGTAACTGACCATCAGATTAGGGGGAAGCGAACTCATGATGCTCGTCTGGTTGCAATTATACTAACCTGCGATTTTGATTGCATCTTAACCCTTAATCCCAATGATTTCTCAAGAATCCCCGACATTACAGTTGTACATCCACAGCAAATTCTTGAATCCTCAGAATAAGAAAGTGAAACTCCCGAGTTGAAATAAGCTGACAAGAAAGTTAAGGCGTGATCGCAAGTTTTGGCGAGGGAGGAAAGCGCGATCGCGCCCTTATAAGTTTTGATACACTCAAAGAATGTTAGAAGTCCGTCAGACGGAACAATATGCTCGATGGTTTAACCGTTTGCGAGATCGCGTGTTGGAATCAACGGAAAGAAAAGGTAAAGCGCGATGGCTACGCCGGTTCCCGAAGGGAAAATCGTAAATTTTTGCTAGGAAGCAGCGATTGAGCGAAGCTCACTGATGCAAAGCATTGATCGCCGTGCTTTGATGAAGTTGCTAAGATCGATAAGTAACTTAAGACTTAGCACGATTCAGATGTCATAAGTTAGATAAATCGAGGTTGATAAATCCATGACCAATCGCGAACAACTGATCGCAGAACTTGAACAAACTCCCGACGATCTCATTCCAGTAGTATTAGATTTTTTACATCGAGTTAAAGCGACCCGCAAAACTCATCCTCTCAAAAAATTTGCTGGCATTTTAAGTGATGCGGAGGCTGAAGAGTTACAGCAAGTGATTAGTAACGATTGTCGGCAGGTAGATGTGAATGAGTGGTGAGATTGCACTGGATACCTCTGTTGCCATTCGTTTTTTAAATGGAGATACCGCAGTTACAGAAAGAGTGATGTCAATACCTGAAGTGGTGTTGCCAGTGATTGTTGTGGGAGAGTTATTGTTTGGCGCAGAAAACTCTGCACAGGCTTTAAAGAATTTACCTCAGTATTTGGAGTTCATCTCAGCTTGTATTGTTGTGCCCTTAGGAACAGAAACCGCAAGAAACTATGCTCGTACTCGTTTAGCATTGAAGCGTAAAGGACGACCGATTCCGATGAATGATGTTTGGATCGCTGCTCAATGCTTAGAATATGGTTGGGTATTAGTCACAGATGATCGAGATTTTGATTATGTAGATGGATTACTTCTCGAACATTGGTAGTAAGCAGCGATGCACTGACGCTCTCGGTCTTCGACCTAAGCAAGTATTGAGGAATTGACAGAAAATTTGAGCGCGATTGTCTGTTTTGAGGAGGAAAGCGCGATCGCAGCCCTTAATCTTTTTGATACACTCAAAGAATGTTAGAAGTCCGTCAGACGGAACAATATGCTCGATGGTTTAACTGTTTGCGCGATCGCGATTGGGAATAAGCAGAAAGGAAAATGAAGGCGTTATCCTCTGTTTGGCGAGGAAAGCACGATCGCGCTATATTTAGAAAATTTCTTAGTTGCTAAATTGTTGACCATCCGTTAAGGCCCAAAGAATTACCTCTTGCAAAGCTTTGGCCTT
>CAZAYV010000104.1:3147-15432 GCA_964489465.1 uncultured Dactylococcopsis sp.
ATTGTTGACCATCCGTTAAGGCCCAAAGAATTACCTCTTGCAAAGCTTTGGCCTTACTGGGATCTTCATCACTTTTGTAAGCCAATATCCAACTATAGGTCACAATAGGATACGCTCCAGGTCTTTCAGGATCAGTAACAAAAGCCCGTAAATTCACCGGGAGGGTGAGATTGTCCAAAGCCTTTGCCGTCGCTTCTAAACTGGGTTGAATATAATTCCCAGCATGATTTTCTAACGCAGCAGTAGCTAAATCTAACTGTTGCGCAAAACTATATTCAACATATCCAATTGTACCTTCTGCTTGCTGAATTTGGGCGCTAACCCCGGCATTGGACTTGATTCCCACACCAGCCAGCCAAGAAACACTCAACCCTGACCCTACTTTTGTTTCCCATTCTGAACTAATTGCGCTGAGATGTTTGGTTAAAACTGCTGTCGTACCACTGCCATCAGAACGATGAACCAGCGTAATCGGTAAATTCGGTAAATTTAAGTTGGGATTGAGATTGGCAATTTTCGGGTCATTCCAGTGATTAATTTTACCTAGAAAAATATCAGCATAAACGGCCCGCGAGAGTTTCAATCCTTCTATTCCGGGTAAATTATACGCAATTGCAACACTGCCCGAAGTCATGGGAATCAGGACAACACCCCGCTCAACCTTGCTCATTTCTTCATCTGTCATAGCGATATCGCTACCCCCAAAATCAACGGTTTCCGAAACCATTTGTTGAATGCCAGCGGCACTGCCGATCGGTTGATAATTAACTTGAACATCGGGATGACTCTGGCTATACTCTTGGAACCAACGTTGATATATAAAGATGGGAAAAGTTGCCCCTGCGCCAGTAAGAAAAACTGAAGACTGGGCTGCAGTAGGATTGATCAATTGCAAATGCAGTAAAATCACTACTAAAGCCGTAACTAATCCGAAACTCAACCATTGATATACTTTCGGAATCTTGGGAAGCAAGCGGGAAAACGTCATTGATGGCTCTCGGCTCTCCTCTCATTAATGAATGACTCGTTACTATTCAAGATTAGTTTTAGGGAACTACGGAGTGCAAAGTTCTTGACCCAGCCGCTGTTCACAAAACGCCTTTTCTGAAGCGGTTAAGTCTTCCGCTTCAACATCCCGACGCAGAACAATGCCATTATGACCCGCGAGAAAACGGGGAAGCTGTTTATATTCAATTAACTCTAAGGTTTGGATATCGTAGGTGGCGTAAGAGGTTTTTTCGGGAGAATCAAAGTCAATATCTAGCACTGTAATTGCTTTTTTCGGGGGTAAGTCGCTATCAATTAGCGGACGCGGTCCCGCCCCTAAAATACCCATGTGCAATAGCTGTAAATCTCCCCGATGTCCAGGATAATAGGCATGGTGATGTCCGCTGATGTAAGTATGAACATCATATTTTTCTAGCATTGTTCTGAGATCGTCAGCATTTTGCATGACTTCTCCTGGCTGGTTGCGTCCCACTGCAACAGCATATAAGGGGAGATGTCCCAGTAAGATTCGCATTTTCGCTTGTTGCGCTTCCGGACTGGCTAAGGCTTGTTCCACCCAAGCCAGCTTTTCTGGGGGAATATAACTGGAAGAGCCATCCCAAGCAAGGAAAAAGATATCGTTGTGTTTAAAGGTGTAGTAAAAAGGGAAATCAGCGCGATCGACAAATTCTAAACCGGGTTCATGTTCTGGATCATTCCAGTATTGGGAAGCTAAATCTCGTTCTTGCTGGAATAAAAAACTGCCGTTGACTCCTCTTGCACTAGATGCATCATGATTACCAATCGTAAACCCATAAGGAAGATTCGCCTCTCGCAAAGGACGCGCTACATGGTCATCAAATGCGTCCCACATCGCTTGAATTTGTGGTTTGGTTAAAGCAGGACTCTGTCCAGCAACCATATCCCCACTACAAACCACCATATCCGGTTTCCAATAAGGAATGAGTCCCATTCCTTCATCCACAGCAGGAGGATAATCCGTTGAGCCATAAACGGTATTCAAGTCACTAATCACAACCAATCGCACATCATGGCGTGGTGGATTATAAAGATTGCCGGCTGCTTTCACAAGTTGAGCCGTTTTTGGCGGAAAGTCAGCTGTTTTTTGCCCATCTACTCTTTCTGCACTGGCAGTAACAGTAATCAGAATCGTAGCGATTAGGAGAACGAAAAAACGAACCGGAAACATAATTAACAAGAACTCCCAAGAAAGACAGCTTTAATATCTCACACGTTTTTCCCAGATACAAGATCAAAATACAGAGAGAGTACTATTCTACATTTCTAATGTTATGCTTTGGCTGTTCAGTAAAGTGGTACCTATTTTACGATGACTGCTACTATTTTTCCCTCGCGGTGGTCTCCTCAACATCCTGATCAAATCCAGCTTTACTCTCTGGCAACCCCTAACGGTCAAAAAGTTGGGGTGATGCTAGAAGAACTCAGTCTTCCTTACGAAGCGCATAAAATTGATCTTGGGGCTGGCGATCAGTTTGATGAAGAGTATAAAAAGATTAATCCTAACTCTAAAATTCCTTCTCTCATTGATCCCAATGGACCAGAAGGAAAGCCGATTACCTTCATGGAATCGGGCGCGATCCTTTTATATTTGGCAAGAAAAACCGGCAAGTTTCTCCCTGATAATCCGCTTTTAGAATGGGAAACCATACAATGGCTATTTTTCCAAATGGCAAGTGTAGGTCCCATGTTTGGACAGTTTGGTCACTTCTATAAATTTGCTCGCGATAAAACGACAGATGACTATGGACTGAATCGTTATACCAATGAAACCAAACGTCTTTTAGGTGTTCTTAATACCCGTCTTGAAGGTCGTCAATATCTCGTGGGAGAACAATATACCATCGCGGATATGGCAACGTTTCCTTGGATCAATGCTTTAGATTTTTATCAGGGAAAAGACGATCTCGAATACCATACTTTTACAAATATTCAGCCCTGGGTTGACCGTTGCATGGAACGTCCAGCGGTAACAAGAGGTATGAAAGTCTGTGGATTTGATTCCTAAATGGTAATTAGTTATAGTCGGTCGTTGCCGAAAAGACCGTTTCTGGAATTTGGGGGCAGGTGAAAGGTCAATTAAGTAAATCAGAAGTTCAGAGCGCGATCGCGCAACATTACATCAGTTTCCGTGTAGCGTTCCTGTTAAACTCAAATTTCAGATAAAAACTTCCGAAGAGACATTAAAAATTTCAGCTAATCTTTTTGCTTGTTGCTTGCTGATTCTACGTTTTCCATTAACAATTTCAGAAACAACACCGCTAGAACCAACGCCTTCCCTCTCTAAATCAGCTTGTCTCAGTCCTTTCGCTTCCATGAGAGTTTTCAAAACAGAGACAGGTGTAGAGTTCTCCCCAGGCATCAAGGTTTTATTTTCATACATTTCAATTAAAACCGTCCAAACTTCAAGCATCTGCTCCTCTATTTGTGACCGTTTTTCCTTAAAGAAAAAGTTCTCATAAATGGATAGAGCTTGATTGTATTGTTCCTCTGTTTCAATAACAAAAGGAAGAATACTAATGGGGATGTAGGTGTCATTTGGATCTGTAATAGGAGTCATTTTTCCAAGCCTCTTTGTCGTACTCAGTGTGAGTTAGAACATACTTGATAAAGATGATTTGTTTGGTATAGTCGATCCCTACAATGAGGCGATAGCGATTGCCCTTGATATTAAAAACAGTAAAATTTCCTGCCTCATCAGCATGAGGAAAGGTTTTACGGACATCATTCAGACAAGTCCAAGTTGCGCTTTTGGCAATGCGATACCAGTCATCCAAAGATTGGTTTAGGTCGGGATGCTTCCTTGTTGCCTCTCGAAGGGTCCGATAGCTAATAATTCTCATCTCAACCTCTGTTCTGGTTTGATCCTCTCATATTGAGAGGATCACTGTCAAGAAGCGGTAAAAAAAACTGCTACTGTTTCTCCTTAGCATTCTCAGAGATGACAATAGCAGTGCAACAGCTTTTTGCTTAGAATTCATCATCAAAGCGTCCGCCACGGAAGCCAGGACCTCGACCGCGACGACCGCGCCCCCAGTTTTCACGACGTTCGTCCATTAGCTCAGCAAAGTCTTCCCGCTGTTCAGGAGTCAGAACTTCTCGCATTTCTAACATACTTTCAAAGCGCAAGTTGCCCATTTCATCCCGTAAGCTCAGGATTTTGTCGTGTTGCTGGCGTAAGTCGCTATTAGAAGCGTTATCATCCACCATCATATTGCGCAGAGTTTGTCGTGCCTCAAACAGAGCCTCTCTTTGTTCCATAAAGCGGGGTTGATATTCATTGCGAATTTGTTGTAATTCATTTTTTTGATCATCACTGAGATCCAACGCATCCATAAACTCTCCTCGTCTTCTACCACGATGACGAGGTCCAAAGTTTGCTTCATCATCAAAGGCTTGAGCAATCAGTTGCGGCGTTTCTGAAGTTTGGACATAAGAATTAGATGCAGCAAAGGCACTAGTTGCACTGAGAGAAAGGAAAAGAAGAGTAAACAGAGAAATACGATGAAAAAACATAAAATTTACCTCCGGTTCGATGATTCGGGTTGTTGTGGAATTAACCAAGTGGTTTCTGTGGGATCAGCCATTGTCACAGATTCCCAATTTTCAATCAGAAAGGCTTCTAATTCAGCTGTTTCTTGAGAAGACAAAGAATTGGAATTGGGTTGCAAGAAACGAACGCTGGTAAAAAGGAGTAAGATGCTGGCTGCAATCACACTACCGAAAGCCAATCCTTGATAAGGGATCTTTCGGAAAGGAGTAACATTGGTCGATCGCGCTTCTGTTTCAATTTGTGCCATTAAGGCATCTTCTATATTCTCTTTCGGCGATGGAGGAGAAGGGTGATGTTCCCGTATAAATTGAACGAGACGTTCATCTGAAGAATGATGACTCATAAAACCACTCCTTGCTTTTCTAAAAAGTCCCGTAGGGCTTTACGTCCATGATATAAAGGAGATTTAACCGTTCCTGTGGGAATGTCGAGAATGTGAGCAATTTCTTTTTGGGGAACGTCCTCTAAGTCATGAAGCACTATCACTGCGCGTTGCTCAAATGTTAGAGCTTGTAAGCCTTGTTGTACTAACTCTTGATAGTGCATGGTATTGAGATCCGCACTGTTGAGTGAAGGCTCTTGTTGAGCGAGGATTTGATTTTGTTCCCGTAACTGAGCAAACGCCCGTCTTTGATCACAAGCGACATTCCAACAAATGCGATAAAGCCAAGTGGAAAACGTCTTCGGTTTTCGGAGTTTGGGTAATCCTTTCCAAGCCCGAAAAAAGACTTCTTGGACTAAATCATCCAGCATTGACTCCCCACACAGTTGATAAAGTGTGGAACGAACCCGCCTCTGATAGCGACGGTATAAGAGTCGAAACGCAGTACGGTTATTTTTTTGACAGCATTGAATTAATTCAGTGTCACTCAGGTTGGTGTTTGGCTCAGTTAACACATTCTGTCTCCCCAAACCAATTGGATTCACCCGTTTAGACAAGCGAGATTAGAAAAAGGTTCAATGTTCAGGAAAAATGTTTCTGAGTGACCAGTAAACTTTGTAAGCGAATTAATTGTCCACTATTGAGATAAAGCAAATCTCCTTTCCCTAATAAATGGGCGGCTTGGGTTTGATTTCCGCCAAGAATGATTTTGGAGTCAGCTTCTGTGCTAGTTTTCAGCGCAACTCTTCCGGGCCGATCGCGCTCTTTAATCACAGGCGACATCAACCAAGGGCTGTTTTCAAATTCAGGAAACGTCACCCGTTTCGGATCAACTAAAGCAAGTTTGACCACTTCTTTTGGATAACGGCGAATTAAACTTAAAACGACACTTTTGAGGAATTCACTTTTTCCACTACCATTTGTTCCCCCCACTAAAAAATGACAAATATTGGGATCAGATAAATCGGCATCAATTAACTTTCCTTCTAGATCAACGCCAAGAGCAATCTTAATCTCAGAGTAATTTTGAGTAGCTTGAACATAAGTTTCAAACTCAGCAATCTCTCGGCGCGATCGCGGTAAATCAACACTAATATATCCGGCTTGCGGAGAAATTAAAGGAGGGGTAGCAATTCCCATTTGCACTTGAATATCGGTGGCGCGGTTAAGAATAGAAACCACCTTGACTCCTAGACGAGGTTTTAAGCGAACCCGAATAAACGATGCACCAATGGTTGCTCCTTGATAGTCAGCATTAATCCCATATGCCTGCAGAATTGCTTCTAGCTGCTGTCCTAACTGTGTTGCCTCTGGTTCATTGGTTAGACCCAATTCTCCGGTTGCTAGCAAGTTCGTAACTAAGCGAAATTTACTTAATTATGTGATAAATATAACAACTCTTACTCTCATGAAGCACATGCGGTGTTTCCTGTTCCCAAAGCCAATAACTTGGACCCTTACCGAACCCAGAGGTGCTACATAGCATTTTTGATGGGCATTCTAGAAGATTGAATTACACTCCAGATAAAATAGTAATTAATCCCTATGTGTAAAGATGGAGATTTTTTCAAGAATGAGATGCTGAAATGCTACACCCAGATGAAGATTTAATATTTTGTTGTGCAAGATTACGATTATTATGTATTATAATAGCCAATTTAACTGACTTAAATCAATATCAAAAAATGTCTGGGAACATAAGCGCGATCGCGCTTGTCAGTAAGCCAGTATGATTACCTAATCCGTTTCCTCTTTAAGTGAGGAACCTGATACCAATCAAGGCGACAAGCCCCTAAACCCAATACTGGATCGGAGAGGAATTCCTTTTCAGAATGAAATCAAACGATTTTGAAAGTGATAGTGAGTGAGTATGAAAATTTTAATGATTTCGGCAATTTTGCCCTCTCCTTATACCCAAAATTCTATTCCCACGCGAACTTTTAACTTAATGAAAAACCTAAGTGAGCGTCATGAAGTTACAGTGGTTGCACAGCATTATCAAATGGCAAAAGATGATCATATTGGTACGCTCGGAGAATGGGTACAAGATTTAGTTATTTTTCCCCATCATCAGGAGATGGGGCGCCGGGGAATTATGAGTCGGGCAAAACGGTTAGGACAATTATTAAAAGAGGGAACCCCGAAAAGCGTTTTGTCTTATTTTTCTCCACAAATGCAGCAATGGATTGATGAAAAAGTTGCCGCTAAAGAGTTTGATGTCATCACTTGTGAGCACAGTATTAATGAAATTTATGTCCGTCCCGAATGGCAAAATCAAGTCAGAACAATTGTCAATATTCATGGTTCAATTTATGGAACGTGTCAAAAATTTTTAGAGCGTTCAACTGCTGCCAAAAAAAGTCTCCGCGAGCAGTTAAATCTACCTCTCCTCAAACGATATGAGCAACAATATTGTTCTAAATTTTCAGCACTAGTAACAACAACTGCTGAAGATAAAAAACACATTAAAGCTTTACAAGCCGAAAAACCAATCACTATTATTCCTAATGGAGTTGATTTAAACTTGTTTCCACAACGAACTGGGGATCCAGGCGGTTATCAACTGCTTTATATCAGTCATCAAGAAGAATTAGCGGTGACAGAAGAGGTTAATTTTTTGTGTGAGTCTGTTTTTCCCGAACTGAAAAAACGTTATCCGCAAATTACATTAACCTTACGGGGAATCCCTGATTATCTTCAAGATTGGGAACAGGTTTCTGGAATTGAAATTGCAACCGCAGATTCTGTTTTACAGACCATTTTGCAACGCAGTACGGTCTGTGTGCTTCCCACACAAGCGGGTTTAGGTATGAAATTAGCGACGTTACAGGCAATGGCAATTGGTGTTCCTGTTGTCGGCAGCGATCGCGCCCTAGAAGGCTTAAATGTCGATGGTGCTGCAGTTCCCTTGGCAGCAATGCGGGCGAATCGCTTAGAAGAATATATCTATGGGATGGGACGTTTATTACAAGATCGGCAACTGCGCCAACGTCTCTCTCAAAATTCTCGTACTCTGATTGAAAAAAATCATAACTGGCGAAACCTAACCGAACAATATGAAAAAGTCCTTGCTAACGGTAATTTGCAAGCCACTGCATTAATTCCAGAATACGGATAACTGCTACAAGCAATTATTTATTCTGAAACCACGCGATCGCTGAGTTGACGTAAGGTTTGATTGAGTTCTGGATTTTGCTCTTGTTGTTGGGCAATTTTTTCACAACTATACATTACCGTTGTATGATCTTTTCCACCAAAAATTTCCCCAATTTTTGGCAAACTCAAATTCGTGTGTTGACGCATTAAATACATCCCAATTTGTCGCGCTGAACTAATTTCTCGACGACGAGAACTGCCCTTTAAATCAGCTAAAGAGACCTGAAAATATTCGGCAATCACCTGTAAAATCCGCTCGGGAGAAGTTGCCAGTTTGGCTTGCGGTGGATTCAAAAGAGAAGTCACATTTTCTAAAGTTAACGGTAAGCCTGATAATGATAAATGAGCAACGACTTGGGTTAAAGCGCCTTCTAATTCTCGAATATTTGAGGGATAATTTCTAGCTAAATACTCAACAATAGTGGGCGATAAAGGAAGGTTGTCATATTCGGCTTTTTTCTGGAGAATTGCCATCCGTGTTTCTAAATCAGGCGGTTGAATATCGGCGATTAATCCCATAGCAAAACGAGAAGAGAGCCTTTCTGAACACCTGGGAATTTGTTTCGGGGGACGATCTGAGGCGAGAACCACTTGTTTTCCTGCTTCGTAAAGTGTATTAAACGTATGAAAAAACTCTTCTTGGGTATATTCTTTCCCTTCAATAAATTGAATATCGTCAATTAGTAAAATATCGGCAGCGCGGTAATGTTCTCGGAATTGTTGGAGTTGATCGTGACGGATCGCATTAATTAAATCATTGGTAAATTGTTCAGTAGAAACATAAAATACTTTGGAGTCGGGATACAGTTCTAAGCGATAATGACCAATCGCTTGTAATAAATGAGTTTTTCCTAAGCCCACTCCCCCACAAAGAAACAGAGGATTGAATTCTCGACCAGGATATTCGGCAACCGCTAAGGATGCCGCGTGTGCCATCCGGTTATTGGGTCCCACTACAAAATCTGAGAAGGTATGTTTGGGGCTGAGTGCATTTTCAGAAGCGCGATCGCCTGCTAAGCTATTGATGTAATCCTCACTCTGTTTCCACCAAGTTAAAGGGATTTCCTCGGAGTTAGCACTAGCCGCAAAAGGTGTCGTAATTTGAACGGTTAAATTAGAGTGAGCCAATTCTTGAGCTGTTTTTGTAATCAGAGAAAGATAATATTTTTGTAACCAATTCCGAGAAAATGGATTGGGCGCACAAATCACTAAACAGTGATCATCGAGGCTTTGTGGCGTAACAGTTTGCAGCCAAGTTTGAAAGGTCGGCGGACTGAGTTGGGGTTGCAACTGTTCCAGAATATTCTGCCAAAGCTGTTGTGCTGTGTGATCCATTATTGATGATAAATTTAAGATAAAAATGACACAATTTCCTAGTTTCAATCCCGATTTTTCTGAAGATAGCGAAGACAAAAAAGATTATTTTGACTTCTTTTTTGACCAACCTGGGAGTGAACCCGGAACATTATGGATTGAAGAAGATGCTGCGCCTTCACAGTTAGTTTTAATTGATTATGATGCTAAGCACGCAGTGAGAAGAGTTAATATTGATCCGTTAAAGTGTGAACACTATTTAGCAAGTGAATCTGCATCCTGGCTAGATATACAAGGGCTTGGTTCTGAAGGTATTCTAAAACAGATTGGTCAAATTTTCAAGTTTCATCCTTTACTGTTAGAAGATGTAGTTAATGTTCCTCAACGTCCGAAGGTAGAAGATTATAATGAACAATTAATTATTATTGTTCATTTAGTACAACCGACCCCTGAAGAAGATGGTTTTTATTCTGAACAAGTCAGTTTTGTTTTAGGAAAAAAATATCTCTTAACCTTTCAAGAAGAACCCAACCATGACTGTTTTAATCCCGTGCGCGATCGCCTTAAAAATAATAAAGGTAAAATTCGCACTTCCGGCGTTGACTACCTGACCTACTTACTTTTAGATACGATTATTGATAGTTTTTTTCCTGTTTTAGAAGATTATGGCGAACGGATTGAAGAATTAGAAAACGAAGTTGTTTTTAATCCTGACCATCATACCCTCGAAAAAATTTATAAAATACGACGAGAACTTCTGGCACTAAGACGTGCCATTTGGCCCCAACAAAGTGTGATTACAACATTAATGCGCAGTGGCAGTAACTTAATTAGTTCAGATGTAGAAATTTATTTTCGAGACTGTTATGATCATGTGATTCAGCTCCTAGATATTGTCGAAAGTTATCGCGAATTATCCTCAAGTTTAATGGATGTTTACCTCTCTTCAATGAGTAATAAAATGAGTGAGGTGATGAAAGTTCTGACGATTATTTCTAGCATTTTTATTCCTCTATCTTTTATTGCCGGTGTTTATGGAATGAATTTTGAATATATGCCGGAACTGACTTGGAAATGGGGATATTTTGTTTGTTTAAGTGTTATGGGAACTGTTGCTTTAAGCTTAATTATTTTCTTTTGGCGTAGCGGTTGGTTAAAACGATTTTATCCCGTTGACACTAGTGGCGAAAAAACGAGCAGAAGGAAGAAGAAGTTAAGATTTCCCCGTCGTCGCCAAAAATAATCACTAATCTAAGTTACATTAGACTTAACGTAGAATAAAACCGGGCTCTTACTTAAAGTCTGTGGGAGTGCATGGGAAGGACGCGTCTTTTTGAACCATACCACCAAAATTTTTACTTCTGCCGTTTGACCTAATCAGTTATGACTACGGCGGCGAAGCAGAAGTGCTCAAATAGTCTCCTTTGCAACTTCCTCGCTAGTCTGCTAGCTAGATCATTGTTTGCTCTTGACAAAAATTGTACCACTGACCTCAGAAAAAAATCAATTCAAAACACTCTTATGTCGCCTTCAACCCTTTTGTGTTAGAATTTCCGAAGATTTTGCCCTAAAAGTCAATCAACGGGGCTTAATGCTTTAATTCTTCGGAGAAACTCATGACAAACAGTTACGGTGCTGAACAGATACAAGTTCTCGAAGGTCTAGAACCAGTCCGCAAACGTCCTGGAATGTATATTGGTTCTACAGGACCACGAGGATTACACCATCTGGTTTATGAGGTGGTGGATAATTCAATTGATGAAGCGCTTGCTGGTTACTGCACCCACATTGAAATTGATCTTAACGCAGACGGTTCGGTAACTGTAACTGATAATGGACGGGGAATTCCAGTGGAAGTCCATTCTCGTACTGGAAAATCAGCCCTGGAAACTGTAATGACTGTTCTCCACGCTGGTGGTAAATTTGGTGGTGGGGGCTACAAAGTCTCAGGTGGACTCCATGGAGTCGGTGTTTCTGTGGTTAATGCCCTTTCAGAATGGGTAGAAGTAACTGTGCGACGGGAACACACAGCATATAAGCAACGCTACGAGCGCGGAATTCCGACTCATGAACTGCAAAGTGAACCCGATCCCAGTCCCGAAACCGGTACCTCACTGCGCTTTCTTCCTGATACAGAAATTTTTACCACTGGCATTGAATTCGATTACAATACCCTTTCCGGAAGACTGAGAGAACTCGCCTATCTTAACGCTGGGGTTAAAATCACCTTTACCGACCACCGTAACCCCGAACAGCCTCGCACTGAAACCTACTGTTATGAAGGTGGAATTAAAGAATACGTGGGTTACATCGTCGGCGAAAAACAACCCCTCCATCCTGACATTATCTATGTGCAGGGAGAGAAAGAAGGGGTACACGTGGAAGTAGCACTACAATGGTGTGTTGATGCCTACAGTGATAATGTTTTAGGCTTTGCTAACAATATTCGCACCGTTGATGGCGGAACCCATCTTGAAGGGTTAAAAACGGTTTTAACCCGGACGATGAATAATGTTGCCCGTAAGCGCAACAAACTGAAAGAAAATGATTCTAACCTCGCCGGAGAAAATATTCGAGAAGGCTTAACAGCAGTGATTTCTGTGAAAGTTCCGGAACCAGAATTTGAAGGACAAACCAAGACTAAGCTAGGAAATACAGAAGTTAGAGGCATTGTTGACTCTTTAGTGGGAGAAACCCTAACCGAGTTTTTAGATTTTAATCCCAATGTTGCCGATGCGATTCTTGAAAAGGCAATACAAGCCTTCAAAGCAGCCGAAGCCGCACGACGGGCGAGAGAATTAGTCCGTCGGAAATCGGTCTTAGAATCGTCTCCGCTTCCTGGAAAATTAGCCGA
>CAZAYV010000105.1:0-15422 GCA_964489465.1 uncultured Dactylococcopsis sp.
TTTTTTCACAAATAACAGCATCAAACGGTAGCAGACAGTCTTATCCTGATTTGGGTTGCGAGACTGATCGCGATCGCGCAATTGGTCATCCTTGGCATAGTGATACTGCATTTCAATCCTATATTGCTGCCTGACCAAAGACCCAATCAGGAAACTAATCTATCTTGGGTTACTGGCAATTGCTCTGAATCCTCTGGTTAAGATAGATGAAGATGTAAAGAAATGTAACAAATTATGGAAGGCAAAGTTATTGTTATCGTTGGCGCCACTGGCGGTATTGGTTCAACTCTGACCCATTATCTCTCAGAAACTGGGGCAAATCTGGTTTTAGCCGCGAAAGAGAGTGCTCGTTTATCGGCATTAGTGTCTCAGCTCTCCGTGGCGGAACGGGTTTTGAGTGTCCCGACTGACATCACAGATCCGGAACAAGTAAAAACCCTCATGGAAAAAACGATCGCGCAGTTCGGTCAAATTGACGTCCTCGTGAATGCAGCCGGTGCTGGTATTCTCAAACCCCACCAAAAAGTTGAACCCAGTGATCTCGATACAATGCTGGATTTGAACTTGAAAGGCAGTTTCTACACCTCCCAAGCCGCAGCCGAGGTGATGCGCAAGCAAAAATCCGGACAGATTTGTAATGTAATTGGTATTTTAGGCAAACACCCCATGGCAATGGGAAGTGCCTACTGTGCCTCTAAATTTGGCGCTGTGGGCTTTAGTAAATGTCTTGCCGAAGAACTGAAGCGTTATGGGGTCAAAATGACGTTATTCTACTTTGGTGGCGTCAATACTCCCTTTTGGGATCAAGCGGGTTTAAAAGTTGATCGCGAAAAAATGTTAAGTGCGGATACGGCTGCTCAAGCGATTTTATTTGCGTTGCAAGCAGAACCGAATGCAGTTCCCACGGAAATAAACATCCAACCTGATAATCATTTATTTTTCTAAGAAAACCTGTATCCTATCCGGAGGGAGATTAAAATAACTGAGGCTTCACATCAATGAAGATTGATCAGATTCACTTTTATGTGAACAATGCTTCGCAGTGGCGCAATTGGTTTATTTCTCACATGGGGTTTGAAACCATTGCGTCAGGAGAGAGCGACGCTAATACACTGCTGGAAGTGGTCAAAAGTGGGAAAGCAGAATTCCTACTGTACTCGGCCAAAAATGGCAAGAGCCCGGTTGCAGATTACCTCAGGCATCACCCTCCGGGAGTCGCCGCAGTTACCTTTGAACTCTCCCAACTGGAGCAACATCTCCCTCAGTTGCTTCACTCCGAGGTGAGGTTACTGCAACCCCTACAAACGATCAAAACAGACGGGGGTTGCCTGAAATGGTGTCAAATTTTAGGCACCACCGGGCTCATTCATACCTTAGTTGAGCGTCAAGGGACAACACCATTAGTCCCGTCTCTGCCACAATGGGTGCAAAAATCGCCGGTGACGCCAACACAGGGTCAATATTTTACAGGCATTGATCATCTGGTCTTGAATGTTGCCCAAGGCGCATTAAACTCAACCGTGCAATGGTATGAACGGACCTTTGGTTGGCAACGCAAACAATCTTTTTCGATCGCGACATCTTACTCCGGTTTACACTCACAAGTTTTGGTATCACCGAGTGGAGAGGTGCAGTTTCCCATTAATGAACCCAGTTCTGACAACTCCCAAATTCAAGAATTCCTAGATTTTAATCGGGGCGCAGGCATTCAGCATATTGCGCTGAGTACCCCGAATGTAACGGAGGTGACCTTGAAGCTCAAAGCGCTAGGGGTCTCCTTTTTAAGAGTGCCTGAAACTTACTATACTCAACTGCGAGAACGATTTCGCAACCTGCCTTTTTCTGAGGCGGAATGGGCAACCATTCAAAACGCGCAAGTCTTGGTTGATTGTGAAGCGCAGGGAATGGATTCATCAAGTGCAAACCAATCGGGAATGCCCTTACTTTTACAAATTTTTACCCAGCCGATTTTTGAGGAACCCACGTTCTTTTTTGAATTAATTGAACGGCGCGATCGCGCTCAAGGATTTGGCGAAGGGAATTTCCGCGCGCTTTTTGCAGCGATTGAGCGGGAACAACACAAGAGAGGGTGACTCAGTGACGGCGCATGAATTGAGGGAAAAGGGTAAAGGAGTGAAAACTTCCCTTGCTCCTTTCCCCTTGTATCTCAACTAGCTAGTTGCTTCTTCAACCCGTCCGTAGAAGATGCCACGAACTTTGACATCTTCAGGTTCTTGTGCCCCTAAATCAGTATCTGAGGGCTGCTCACTTTCAAACGTTCCAGCAATTTCACCGGTGACTTGGTCCACTTTTTCAATTTGTAAAGAGATGTGTCCTTTTCCTTCTGTGTAACGCTTCACATTGGCTTTTGTTAACTCTTCATCATCCGCTTGAGCGGGCAGCGCGATCGCGTTGTCATAACCACTGGCAACACCGCGCCCTTTCGGATCTAAGAATAAAGCACCGCGATAGGAGGGAACTTTGAAGTCACCCTCAAAGTCAGTGGAGGTATTGATATTTTCTAGACCGGCGACTGTCTGAGCCGTCAACCCTTTCACGGTAAACAAGAAAGGAATCTGCTCACCGCCAGGAAGTTGCACAGTAATCGGCTGAAAGTCAATGCCATCAATTTCTTGGAACAAAAACTGTCCATCTTCGCTAAATTTCAAGTTGGCTACAATTTGATCCAAACTTGAGGTGGAACGAGTGAGTAACTTACCGGGAACAAATTCTGCTTCGCGACGTTTATTTTCCGGCTCTTCCTTCACATAAAATTCCGTCGGTTGCAGACACATATCTTTGATTTTGTAACTGGTGTCAGGACTAACGTCAATGGTACCCCGTCGGCTAGAGGCAAGACGAGGACATTTATTCGCTAATCCAGTTCCTAAAACCTGATCATAAGTGAGTTGGCTTTTATCAATGTATTCACTCGGTTCTTCTGAACAAGCGGTCAATAACCCGATACACAGCGCCAGGACAGTAGCAATGATTGAACGATATCTCATAATTTGTCTTGATTCCTTTATTGAAAACTCTCCGCTACAGCAAATGTAAAAGTTGCGCCCAATTGGCAATTTCAAGGTAAAGACAAAGGATGACACTTCATCTTTATTTTTCTTATCTTTTTACGGTCAAAGGTTCATCTCGATCAGATGATGGTAAGTTTGAAGTAACACGAGGGCGCATTGGTTTCGTGTTCGTTGCCGCTGAGATAAGAGGAGTTTCGCCAAAATCTTACGATAATCAAAAAACTGATTGAACATCCAATTAGGCATTGTACACTGACAAGTTGCTTTTCCTACCAAGGAAAGTATTGAAGACCCCTTTAATATTAAGTTTTGTAACTTTATTACCCGATGGATGACAAGGCAAATCAAAAGTTAACAGAGGAAGCAGAGCGCATAGAAGCGTTAATTTGGGAAACGGCGCAAGAGTATCAGGGAGACTGCTTAGCTTTGTTAAAGTTGTTGCGTATCTTAGAACAATTGCATTGGCAGATTCGGGAAAAATTATTCCATCCTGCCCTTCCCGATACCCGTAATGAATTGTATAAATTACTTCGTGATATTGAAGAAAAAGGAGGTTGGCCCTACATTGAACGCATGAAGCTGCGATCGCTGCTGATTCATTTAGAACTCAGTGAGGAAGATTCCTTATCCGACTCTTCTTCAAGAGAAGGTTAATCATGGTAGGATGTTTGTGATCTTTCAATTAGAAAATTTGGTATTGCCCTGATTGTGGAATTTTGAAAATTTATGCCGTTTACCCCTGCTCCCATTCAATTTGGTACTGACGGCTGGCGCGGTGTCATTGCAGCTGATTTTACCTTTCCCCGAGTGCAACAGCTAGCCCCCATCGCAGCGCAAGTGCTAGCAGAATCCTACAGTCATCTGGCGCAAAATCGCCTCATTATTGTGGGTTATGATCGTCGCTTTCTAGCCGAAAAGTTTGCCCAAGTGGCAGCAGAAGCTGTACAAGCAGCAGGCTTTAAGGTCTATCTGGCGAATACTTATGCCCCAACCCCAGCTTTGAGTTGGGCGGTGAAAGCTCAATCAGCACTGGGGGCGCTCGTGTTAACTGCGAGTCATAACCCGGCTGAATACTTGGGATTGAAGGTAAAAGGGGCATTTGGTGGCTCAGTAACGCGAGAACTCACGGCAAAAATTGAATCTCGTTTCTCCTCATCAGAAATCATTACTGCCGATCAACCGGGGCAATTAGAAACCTTTAACCCCTGGGAAAGCTATACAAAGGCTTTAGCCGCAAAAATTGATATTGAACGGATTCAACGCGCCCTTGCCCAGGGCAAACTGGGGATTTTTGTCGATGTGATGCACGGCGCAGCAGCAGGAGGGATATCGCACTTTTTGGGTGAGGGTGTAATCGAAATTAATGCTGAGCGCGATCCCTTATTTGGCGGCAATCCGCCAGAACCGCTTCCTCAATATATTCCCAAATTATTCCGCGCGATTAATCAAGCGAAACAAGAAGGTCAATACCCGCTGCGGATGGGATTAGTGTTTGACGGCGATAGTGATCGCGTGGCGGCGGTTGATGGGAAAGGGAATTTTCTAAGCTCGCAAGTCCTGATTCCGATTTTAATTCAGCATCTTGTCCAAAATCATAGATTTAGCGGAGAAGTCGTCAAAACGGTTAGTGGCTCCGATCTAATTCCGCTGGTTGCACAGCACTATCAGCAACCCCTCTATGAAACGGCAATTGGTTATAAATACATTGCAGAGCGAATGTTAGAAACGCAAGTCCTGTTGGGAGGAGAAGAATCGGGAGGAATTGGCTATGGAACTCATATTCCTGAACGAGATGCACTGCTATCGGCTCTTTACGTGATCGAAGCGGTTGTTGTTGCCGATCAAGATTTAGGAACCCTTTATCAAGAACTGCAAGCAAAAGTTGGCTTCCACTCCGCTTATAATCGGGTCGATTTGCCCTTAGCCAACGAAGAAGCCAAGCAACGGGTGCAAAATATTCTTGCCACTCAACCGCCAGCAGCAATTGCCCAACGAGCGGTAAAAAGTTGTCAAACCATTGACGGGTATAAATTCCGTCTTGAAGACAATAGTTGGTTATTAGTCCGCTTTAGCGGGACAGAACCCCTGCTCAGACTCTATTGCGAAGCACAAGATGAGCCAACTGTTCGTACCATTTTAAACTGGGCCCAACAATGGGCGAGTCAGCTTTAAAGGAAAATTAGGAGAGGCTTTCCTCCATTTGGAGTTCTTCCGAGGGAATAAATGATTCCCAAGGTAAAAGAATGGGTCGATCATGAAAGATCAGTTGTCCGCGGTGGGTTTCCCGATCGATCGCCACCCCACTGGTTTGTTCGGCTTTTTCGGGGTAAACTTCGTAGCATTTTTGATAAATATGTCGTGCTGCACTCAGCAGATAAGGGTCAATTAAGGACGCGAAGTTATCTGTTTCAGGAATAGAATCAACTTGTTGCACCATCATAGAATTTAATTGAACTAGATCATCAATGAGCTTAACCGAGTTTTGATTTAAACGCTAGGTCTAGTTTAGACTTTTTATTTCTTTACTTTACCTTATCGTCTCATTTAAATGAGAGTTAGCGATTGAAGCAGGCTGCGATCGCGCAATTTTCTCATTAAGATAAAAGAAGCCAGATTATTTTTGAGGGTTCCCTGACCATGAAATGCCCTTGGAATGCTCTATTGCTCAGTTTTAGCCTCATCTTTGTCCCCGCCACTGCTATCGGTGAATCAACGCAAGAGGAACCGACGGTTACGGTTGAGGAAAGCCAAGAAGAAAAATTGAATGATCTCCTACCGGATCTGACAAAAGAAGAATTGGCTTATCTGGCGACCTTACGCAAAGCCGACCAACTCTATCAAGCCGGCAAAAAAGAGCGCGCGATCGCGCTTTACCAGCAAGCTAAACCCACTTTTGCTCAAGAAACCACCAACGTTTCCCAAGACCCTTACACTGATCTTGCAGCGCTTCCTCCCGATGGAAAAGTGTATTGGCGTTATGGGCAAGCCGAGTTTAATCCCAAACTCGCAAGCAAAACCCTGGCGCCGTTAGAACTGTTGGTAGAAAAACATCCCGACTTTATTCCTGGTCATCTGCGTTATGCCGAGGCCTTAATCTATTTTGAACAAACCGAAGCCGCGATTACCCATCTTGAACGTGCAGTTTCTCGTTATCCCCAACAACTGGCATTAGTGGAAGCCTTGCTTCCCCTTTATCAAGAAACGGAACAATGGTTAGACGCCTCTCTAACGGCGCGTCAGTTTGCGTTACTCAATGCGGAACATTCCCAAGCCGATGATTACAGTAGCCTGGCGGATCAGCACTTAGAAAGTTATGAAAAGAAATTAAGAGCCAGTTTACGAGAAAATGCGTTTGCAAGCGTTATTACCGGCGCTCTCAGCTATGCTTTGACGGGCAGTTTATTTGGTCCCTTCTCCGCGATTGAATCTACGGCTTTGCTTTTACAAGGAGAATCCGGAGTTGGGGACCGCCTTTCTGATCGCTTAGAAGAGCAACTTCCTTTACTGGAAGATGAAGCAGTGGAGGAATATGTTACTGAGATTGGAGACACTTTAACGCAATATGCAGGACGGGATAGCTTCGACTACGAATTCCACATCGTCATGGATGAAAACTTAAATGCCTTTGCCCTTCCCGGTGGGAAAATTTTTATCAATGCGGGGGCCATTTTAAAAACGAAATCAGAAGCGGAGTTAGCCGGATTAATTGCCCATGAAATCTCTCATGCTGTCCTTTCTCATGGTTTCCAGTTGGTTACGGAAGGGAATCTATTAGCCAATGTCAGTCAGTTTATTCCTTATGGTGGGACAGCTGCCAGTTTAGTGGTTCTGAATTATAGTCGGGAAATGGAGCGACAAGCCGACGAATTAGGAACCCAACTCTTAGCTAGTAGCGAGTATGCCGCTGATGGCGTTTATAACTTAATGGAAACCTTAGTGGAACAAAGTAAAGACCAACCCCCTGTTTGGCTATCCACTCACCCGAACACAGAAGAAAGGGTGAACAATATTAAAAGGCAAATTCTAGAAAATGGCTATGATCGGTATCGGTATGAAGGGATCAGTCGTCATCAACAGATACAAAAAAAAGTGGCTCAACTCTTAGCAGAACAGCAAGCGCAAGAAGGTGATGAAAACTCAGAAGATTAACCCTGTTATTCAGTGGGACCAAGAAACCATTACAGCCTGGTTATTTTTAGCTCCCGCTCTAATTTTACTTGCAATTTTCGTTTTTTATCCGATTAGCTATTTATTTTATTTGAGCTTTACCAGCGGGAGTTTTACCAGCGAAGGGATACAGTGGATTGGCTTACGCAATTATCTTCGTTTATTGGTCAATCCTGACTTTTGGCAGGTGATTGGTAATACGATTTACTTTACAGTGGCAACGGTAATTCCCAGTCTAATTTTACCTTTAATCATTGCCGTATTACTCAATCAATCCGTTGCCTTACGCGGGCTACTAAGAACCGCTTATTTTATTCCTTCCATTACTTCTTTAGTCGCAGTGGGTTTAGGGTTTCGTTGGTTATTTCAAAATCAAGGACCCGTGAATGAACTATTCATTACACTCGGGTTTGATCCGGTTCCTTGGCTCAATAGTACCGTCTGGGCAATGCCGGTTTTAATTATTCTCAGTACCTGGCAGCAACTGGGGTTTAATATGGTTGTCTTTTTAGCAGGATTACAAGCAATTCCTCAGCTACGCTACGAAGCAGCAGAATTAGACGGGGCAGATGGGTTGGCGAAGTTTTGGTATGTGACAATCCCCGGTTTACGTCCAACGCTAATTTTTACCACTATTACAACGGTGATTTTTACCCTACGCAGTTTTGAGCAAGTTTATGTGGTCACTGGGGGCGGTCCCCTCAACTCAACTAATCTTTTAGTTTATTATATTTATCAAGAAGCCTTTGCCCGGTTTGATTTTGGCTATGCAGCAGCAGCAGCCACTGTTTTATTAATGGTCACGTTAGTGTTAGTTTATTTCCAGCTTCGCAGTTGGGAAGGCAATAATTAATCATTCAATGATGGAAGTGGAAGAATTAATTGAAATTGGGACCATTGTCTCACCGCACGGAATTAAAGGAGAAGTAAAGGTTTATACCGATTCTGATTTTCCGGAACGATTTGAGAAACCAGGAAAACGTTTGCTTAAACGTCCCAATGAAAAAGAATTGGATTGGATAACGCTAAAGCGGGGGTATTATCTCCCTGGGAAAAAACTTTATGTGGTGAGCTTTGAAGAAATTACAGATCGCAATCAAGCCGAAGCATTACGGCAGAGTAAGCTATTTGTTGAAAAGCGCGATCGTCCTCAATTAGAAGACAATGAATATTATGTCGATGACTTAATTGATTTAGCCGTTATTAATCAAGAAATGGGAGAGCAAATTGGTCAAGTTGTTGATATTTATCCAGCTGGTAATGATTTATTAGTAGTGGAATTAGATCCGGAATTTCTTGAAGCGAATTTTCCCCAACAATCCAAACAAAAAAATAAGGTTTTAATTCCCTTTGTTGCTGAGATTGTCCCGATTGTTGCTATTGCTCAAGGAAAGTTAGAAGTATGTTTACCGGCAGGATTATTGGAATTATACCAATTCTAAATTGTTTAATGTTTTTGAGGTAAATCAGAAGCTTTGAGCGAAATAAGGTAGGAAGTAACTGATTACTGATAACGGCTCAATTAGGCTATGATAGCTACTCCCGATTAACCCAGTACTGCGGTTTACGTTTGTGATGCGCTATCGCTAGAATCCGAATTAAATCTTCATCAACACTACGGTACAGGAGAGAATAAGGAAATTTAGGCAGAATCAACCGACGAACAGATCCTCGAATCACGACACCAGCGGTAGGGTAACGAATGAGAAGATTGCTCGCACCTTCTACTTCTGCCAGATACTCTAGTCCAAGTCCTTGCTCTTGTTCCTCATAATAACTGGCAGCATCAATCAATTCCCGTTCTGCCAACGGATGAAATACTATTTTGGTCATTGCAGAGATGCACGAACTCGTTGAAATACCTCTTCGGCAGGAGTACCAATAATTTCACTAGTTTCCATTTCTTCATCACGCTTCTCGGCTTCTTCAACCCAACTATCTGTGATCTCTTGATCGATTTCGCGATCTTGCCCTAATCGCTCAAGTAATCGCGCCAATAAAATTACTTGAGAATCTTTTGGGAGTGCAAGCACTTCGGCTTCAATCTGTTCGAGGGTCATCACCAACAACCTCAATTTCTCGGTGCAATACTTCCTATTGTACTGTAAGTACATCAAACGAAACCTCAACAGTGTGAACTCGAGCCTTAAACAATTGTGAGGCAAAAACCGCCTCAAACCTTTACACAGCAGTTATTTTACTTCGATTGAGCCGTTTTCTGGATATAGCTGGGTTTCAGCGATTTTTAGGCGTTTGGTGTAAATTTATTATCATGACTGGGTTTGAGGAGGTTTTCTTGTTGTTTTTTTGTCTAAGTCCCGCTACAAATGGATGATTCATGATGATTGAAAACCCTAATGCTGCTGACTTCTCCAGCAAATTTGGGTAGAGATCCTCTCCGCCAAACGTCATTCGAGGTTGGGCAATCGCTGATTCCAACAACCCCATATCTCGGATACCCAATGTTCCACCAGATTGTTCAAGAATTTTGCGATGTAGCTCTAATCCCTCAATTAATGTCAAATAGCGGATCATGCCAAACGCCGATATAGTTCAGCGTTTTTCTCCAACACATAATCGGCTGCATTAACGAAATCGCCTTTTTGTAGATTTAGCCAATCCTCTAGGCTTGCCTTCAAAAGCACTTCAGTCGCAATGCCATGCACTCTTGCTAAATTCTGTAGCTTTTGGAATTGGCTGTCCGAAAGATCAATTGTTATAGAAGCCACAGCGATCACTCTCCTAGTGTTTCTAAGTCAAGTTTAACATTCACTTCTGACCGATAACCTCGCTGTACCGTCCCGACCCCAAAACGAATTGAAAGATGAAGAGGGAGACAGCTTGCCAGCAGACAAGAAGGAAGTTAACTAGAGTTCTACGTCAGGGAATTAATTGCAGCGATCGCGCATCATCTGCCAATAAAAAACCTCACGCGATCGCGCTTTATCTAGACGACTTCGATGTGACTGATTGGGTCACACGATTGCCCAACTAAACTATGTCATTTTTTGATTGCACTTGTTGAACAATTTGCCGCACCACTTCTATGAAGACTAGGGCTGCGGCTATCACTTCTAGTAAAATTGTCAAGTTCATCACTGTTGTATGATCTGATAACAGTGCAACGACATAGTGGGCAAGACTATCCAAGCCAAGAGCAGCGTACACAGCCAGGAGCAAAAGACCTACCAGTTGATATCCACGAGATATCATGATCCATCCCCCAACCCCAATTATTGTCATTACGATCCAGGCAGAATACACGCCAAAGCGAGTCCACGAAGTAGGTAAATTCGGATAATCTGCCAGAAATTCAGCATTGTGGATAAAGTGTATGAGACTTGCTGCAAGATAAACAAGGAGCAAGATAGGAAGAACTTTTGACATCGATCTGTGTAGCATGACGATTCTGACTTCTAACGGTGAAGTTGTGCGGCGGCAGTTAACCTCAATCATATACCAATAACCTCTGTTCCGTCCGCACCAACGCAGTGTTGGGTTCGGGTTCGCTGCTACAAGACGCTTACTGAATAGGCACGAACTGCTGTATCTACTGTCGCAATGGTCAAACCGTTTTGTAATGCTTGACAGATAAGCATTCTGTCAAATGGATCACGATGCAATGGTGGCAGTTTAGCCAATTGAATCACGCTATTTTCATCAAGAGCAAGACTAGCAATCTGATGAAGTTCGCGCTGCTTGGGCAAATAAGTTTCAGGCGACTCTGGCAGAGGAAGCTTGCCCAACTGGTATTTGACAATTGCTTCCCAAACAGAAACTGAACTCAGGTAGACCTCATTATCTGGATCACGAATTGAATCTCTAACATTCGTTGATAACTGGGCATCACCACTGATAAACCACAAAAAGATATGCGTATCTAGCAAAATTCTCATTTGCCCTCGAACGTATTAAGAAGATCTTCAGGCAAGGGAGCATCGAAATCGTCTGGAACAGTAAATTCACCTGCACACAAACCAAATGGTCGCAATTGCTTACTCCGCGCAATAGGTCTAAGTTCAGCGATCGCCTTATCAGATCTAACAATGACAAGAGTTTCACCTGCCTCTACTTGGCGCAGATATTTCAAGGGATCGCGTTGTATTTCATCAACAGTGACGTTCAACATTAGATTACCTCAATACCAACTTTGTGGACAGTTCTTGATGTTCTTCTGCTCCAATTAGTTAAACTAATAACCGCATAATTGCAGAACTGGTCGCAACTAAATAGCTTCATCTCATGTAATCGTGCGCTCGAACATCGCTTGAAGCACGTCCTTTCGCTTAAGAGTTTTACTGTTGAGGGTTACAACACTGAAAGTATCGTCAACAATGCGTTTTGCTCCATCATTGACATGAACATGTATCCCTGCACATTGCCTCTTAAGCAGATGAGTCTTAAAACAGAAAAGTCTTATCTCTATTATATTAAGCGGCTAATAATTGCTCAAAAGATCCGCGTTCGGGTATGATTCGCAGACATCATATTGATCCAGATTCGTTACAAAGAGCCGTTAACTCGTTTTTAAGAATAATGATAATTTAGAGAAGCAAGATCCACATAAAAGCAACGATCAAATTTTGAAATTACTCTGTCTCAGCAATGGTCATGGTGAAGATGTTATTGCCGTTAGGATCATTGAGGCGTTGCATCAGCAAACTCAATCGGTAGAAATTACGGCTTTGCCCATTGTTGGTGATGGATCGGCCTATCAGCGATCGCGCATTCCTTTACTGACGCCCGGAAAAACCATGCCTTCGGGAGGGTTTATTTACATGGATGCGAAAGAGTTGTGGCGAGATGTCCGTGGTGGACTGATTGCGTTAACCCTAGCGCAACTGAAAGCGGTACGACAGTGGGCGAAACAAGGAGGGGTGATTCTTGCGGTGGGAGATATTGTTCCCTTACTGTTTGCCTGGTTCAGTGGCACAGATTATGTGTTTGTGGGCACGGCTAAGTCCGAATATTATTTACGAGATGAGGGAGGTTGGCTACCGAACACCTCCGGTTGGGAACGGAGAATGGGTTCGGTTTATCTCCCTTGGGAACGTTGCTTGATGAAAAGTCGTCGCTGTCAAGGTGTATTTCCGCGGGATGCCTTAACGACGCAAGTATTACAGCAATTTGGGATTCCCGCTTATGATTTTGGCAATCCGATGATGGATGGATTAGTGCCAGAATTTCCGCTAACAGAGGCATCAGACACGCTGCACATTTTACTCCTACCCGGTTCTCGTTCTCCCGAAGCAGAGAGAAATTGGGAATTAATTTTAGAAGCCGTAGACAGTATCATCCAGCACGAAACCCAGAGTAAACTTTGCTTTTTGGGCGCGATCGCGCCTAGCCTCAATTTAGATTCATTTTGTGAGCAATTACAAGCCAGAGGATGGCAAGAAAATTCAAGCTTATCTGCTACCACTCCCATTCAAGATGAACAGGGCTTAAGCTTTCAGCAAGGGATCACACCATTATTTCTCACCCAAAATGCTTATCACAGTTGCTTACTGGCTTGTGATTTTGCCATTGCCATGGCAGGAACCGCTACCGAACAATTTGTTGGCTTAGGAAAGCCGGTGATTGCAATTCCGGGAAGGGGTCCTCAATATACTGCTGCTTTCGCCGAAGCCCAAACCCGCCTCCTGGGTCCCTCCGTTATTTTAGTGCAAAAACCTGCGCAAGCGGCGGATGTTTTCCAAGAGTTATTGACTGATCCAGATCGCTTACAAATGATTGCCGATAATGGCAAACACAGAATGGGTAAACCCGGTGCTGCTTCTCACATTGCCCAATATATCCTTCATCTCAGTTCGAGTAGGGAATAATTTTAACAGGAAAAATCAACGGCAGTTCGTCTAGAGATTAATTCTGATTCAATCAGAACTCCGACTCTGATACACTAAACTGGTCTTCTAAAAAAAGAGTGTAGATTAGGACGATTTTTTCTTAAATGTTACGACTGTATTTTTACTTAAAAAAACGAGAACGATTAAAGCGTTACTTCACTCTTAGTCTTTGTGCCTCTCCATTGATTGGCTCCTATTTTTTCAGTCATACTGAAGCCAGTTCTCCTTTCCAATGTCTGTTTCTTGCTACTACTGGAATTCCTTGTCCGGGATGTGGACTGACTCGATCCTTTATGGCGGTTGCTCAGAATAATTTCATAGAAGCCCTGAATTATCATTTATTGGGTCCCTTTCTCTTCTTTGCCCTACTTCTCACTTGTATTCATCTTATTTTAGAATTATTATTGGGCCGTTCTGTGGTAACTTTTTATGTTAAATTATTGCGTAATCACACCGCTCAAATGAGTTTTCTGGGGATGCTTTTAAGTTATCATTGTTTCCGGTTATATCTTTTATTTTTATCAGGGGAATTAGCGAGTAGCTTTGAAAATTCCCCCTTAGGAAACTTCATTTAAGTGTTTATTGTCCAGTTAATTTATAGGAAATACTCAATTATGACCAGTCCCAATTCTAGTGAAACGAATAGTAAAAAGATTGTTGTTGGTATTTTAGGAATTATTTTAGGAGCTTTAGGAATTCATAAGTTTATCCTGGGTTATAATACGGAAGGAATCATTATGTTGCTTGTTAGTTTACTAACTTGTGGTATCGGCTCTCCTGTCATGGGGGTGATTGGTTTAGTCGAAGGCATTATTTATCTGACTAAAACTGATGAAGAGTTTGAACAAATTTATATTGTGAATAAAAAAGGGTGGTTTTAGTTTGAATTCTACTGTTTCCTCCTCCTATTAGAATAGTGGAAGGTGATGCAATTCTACAGTGAAGCAGAGGTCTGAATGTTAAATTTCAATCGTAAGTACAAAAACTTGCTGACAAAAGCCATGATTGCTCTAGGAGGAGCCGCTTACTTTACCACTTTCTCTCAACTTAATATTCATTTTTTTATTAAGGGATATGTCATGATAATTCCCCTACAAATTTTAGCCTTATATTATGTCCTTTATGTCAACATGAAGGAATCTTATTATGCTAAAAAATCCTCTAACTAAGGGACAATTTCTGTGGTCACTCGTTGTTCTTGATTCCCTTGAACAACAATATTTTCTTCATTCAAAATACCACTGGCTTTTTCGCCTTTACTGGTCAGTGGTGGATCATTTTGTTGATAAATCACATTTCCTTCTGCTTCCATTTCTTGGGTGGGAAGATTCCAGCGCAACCGATTCGCAAAAAGGGTGGCTTGGTTGGCTTGACTGACGCCTTTCACCCCTCCTTGAAATTGGGCAATTTCGGTGTTTAAGTCAATTTTGCCTTGATTCCCAGTGAGGGTAACCTTATTCTCGGTTTGTACCACTTGAATCGGCTTGCTACTAGTAATCACTTTCTTTTCCACATCCCAAGTAATGGCATTACTCGCGGCTTGGAGAGGGGGATCGCTGGACTTAAATTCCACATTATCTTCGAGGAAAACGATTTTTTCCCCTAACTTCACCTCACCCGAATTTGCCGTAACGCGATCGCGAATTGTTTCCGTTTCGGGGTCATAGCGGTCCACTTGTAAGGGCTGTTCACTGCGAACCCTTTCTTGGGGAATCAACCAATTGAACTTTTTCCCTTCTAACTGGAGTGGCGGATCTTCAGCAATCCCTTCCACATTGCCAATTAATTCTAATTCTTCTCGATCAGTGTAATATTTCCCTCGATCTGCGGTGACATTAAAGCGAGGGTGTTGACCCCGTAACGCTTGCGGAATCACTAATAACTGTTCTTCAGGGGACCATTCCACTGCTTGAGTATTTAAGGTTGCACCATTGCGGGGATCAGTGGCAACTACTTCTCCTTCTAAATTAACCTGGGTCCCATTATCAATAATTGTGCCTTGATTGGCTTGTATCTTGAGGAAAATGTCTCCTCCCTGATACAATTCACCCGCTACTTCTTCAAGTTCTGCATTTTGATTATCTTGCCGATAAACGACCCGTGTTACTTTAAGTTTCCAAAGGGTATTCCCCTCAGAATCCACTTGATTTAACGTGGCATTTTCTAAAATGAGTTGTTCTTCTATGGTTTCTTCTTCTGTGGTCGCCTCTGAGTCAGAATCAGCCTCTTGCTGATTGGTCTGACAAGCTGAGAGACCAAAAAAAAGCACCCCAATTAATACCCAAGCTGTTGTTTTTTGCAACAGCAACCGGAGAATCATCAGGGTTGCCAAAACATAATTATCCGGACGAGTCTTCATCAAAAATTAAGGTTGGTA
>CAZAYV010000106.1:0-15419 GCA_964489465.1 uncultured Dactylococcopsis sp.
CGAGTCCGCCTGAACTTTGACAGTAGTTTTACTGGCAAAGACCGTTTACGCACTCGATTTGAATTTTCCAATAACTTCACTCTCGCTGACGCAACCGGTGCCGCCGCGTTTACTCGTAACCTAAGCGCTGGTAACCGAGATAGCATTGAAATTGACCAATTAATGTATAGTTTTCCCATTGGCGATAAGGTGGTTGCTTATGTGGGAGCAACTGGGGTTCTCGTTGATGACATTTTCGATGCCGCTTCGACTGCATCTTTTGCCTACGGTTCCATTAACCTTTTCACCGCTTACAATAACCTGATTTATGACATCAGTACTTCTGATGGCGCTGGTTTTGGGGCAAATATTGTTTTGAGCGACCTCTTACAAGTGGATTTAGGCTACTTTACTCCCGGCGGTGTCGCCAGCAATCCAGAAGACGGTCTTTTTGGCGGCGATTATGCTGCTGGCGCACAATTAGGATTAGATTTCGGCGATTTAGATCTCTCCTTTGCCTATCTCCATAGCTATCAATCGGGAAGAAGATTTTCTGATTTATCTGGTTTTGTGGGTAGTCCAGCAGCAGCAACCCCTTTCTTTGATCCAGCAACCGGTTTCAATCGTGCTAATTCTGCTGACCACTTTGGAGTACAAGCAAACTGGCGGATTAGTCAAGGCTTTAGCATCGGCGGTTATTTTGGTCTTGTTGATGCAGAAACCGAAAGCGGACCCGATGGCGAAGCACAAATTGTTAACTGGTTAGTGAATACCGCTTTTCCAGACTTAGGGAAAGAAGGTAGCGTCCTCATTTTAGGATTGGGTCAACCCCCTAAACTCACTGATTCCGAAGGGATTGCTGTGGACGAAGATCCAGATACAGGATATTTACTTAATGTGGAATATCAGTATTCCATCAACGACAATATCAGTATTGTACCCGGTGTAAATGTCTTCTTTAACCCAAACCACAATGAAGATAATGACACCATTTATGTCGGTCGTTTACGGACACTATTTAGTTTTTAGACGTTGCCCTGAATCCTCCAAAACTGGGGGATTTCATTGTTATTCAAAGCTATCACTCCTAATGTGAGTTTTGCTAAAGTACTCCCCCTTGGCAAAGAATGGAGAGCAACCAATTATAGCTTGTGCATTCTCTTTGAAAATGAGATGGTTCGTGATGCTTATATTCCTCATCCTGAACCTCAAAAAATTGTGGAAAAGCTGATTCCGTTATTGAAAAACGGCTTGAATTTTGTCATTGCTGTGGATTGGTATTTGACAGAAAATAATCAAGTTTAGAGACCTGGTGTCGTTTGAGCAAATAGAGCTGTAAAATCAGTTGTAATTTCTCCTTGGGAAGCTTCTGGTGTTTCTGAAACCACATCGAACGCTTTGTTTCTCGCTTCTGGACTCACAAGGGCTTGCACGATTAACTCTGCTACGTCCTCTCGGGGAATTGTCGGCGATTCGCGATCGAGCAACGTATCATTTTTCCCCACTAATAATTTGCGTTGACCGCCCGGTTCATTCAGTAAGCCCCCAGCCCGAATAATCGTATAATCAATTCCCGAATCAATGAGATATTGTTCCGCTTTTCGCTTCCAAATTAAAATATTACCGTTTCCTAACTGATTTAGCGGATGATTTTCATTCGTCCCTCCCATCGAACCCATGAGAATAATGTGCTCAACTCCCGCTTGTTTTGCCAGATCAATTTGATTCACTTGTCCTTGGTAGTCAATGATTTCTGGTGTTGCATTTTCTGGATAAGTAAACTCAGGACGTTCTCCTTCTTGCGGCGGCGCTTTCATTTGTGGGACAGCACTAGTAACAATAATTAGGGCTTGGCAATTCTTGATCGCTGTTTCGAGTGTCTTTTTCTGTCTAATATCGCCAAAATAGAAGCCTTCTGTTGAACCAAAAATTTCTTTGGCTTTATCTTCAGAACGAGCAAAACCAAAACCATTAAAATCTGTTTTTTGACGTAATTTATTCAGAACAATTGAACCAGTTCTTCCAGTTGCACCAGTCACTAAAACCTTTGCCTCAGACATATTGTTACTCAATTTACTTGCAATCGAATCAGTATTGACTGATTTAAATGTAGCGCGTGCTCTTAGAAACTGCCTGCGACTGAGTCGGTTTTGTGAGGCGAAAGTGGCTCGGCATTCCTGTACAATTAACAAAAATTATTCTTAATTAGCAAGTGACAAAATATCTGTTAATTCACTGGAAAGCATTGAAGCCGCAGATGGGGATGTGATGTTCCTGTGAACCTACGGCAGTGGCGGAGCCAAATCAGCCCTAGCGGAATTAAAAGCTGAACCCTTGTGGTCAAAACTAGATGTGGTGCAACGCGATCGCGTTTACGAAGTCCCTGAATACTCGATTGGCAGCGGTCCTATCAGCGCTAATCTTATTCTCGATGATCTCTTCAAGTATTTGGTAAAGAAATCTTAAGGTGTTTCAATTCAAAAAATTAACCATGACACAACATATTTTCCTTATCTGTGAATCATGCCAGCTTGCTTCCGCTAATAAGGGGGAAAGCAAACCGGCAGGCACCCTTATACCTTTTGTTAGAATTATACATAGTATAACCCAAACGGGATAATGAGTATGAAAATTCAGTTAAGAAAATGGGGAAACAGTTTGGGATTGAGACTTCCTCAGAAAATTGCTCAAAATTACCATCTAAATGAAAACTCGCTGGTGGAATTGACCGAAACCCCAGACGGAATCATGATTCAGAAAAGAAATCAGGTTTCTAGCCTTGATGAATTATTATCTAGTATTCCTGATGATTTTGAGTATCCAGAAGAGACAAGAGAGATTAGCGAAAGTGGTTCTGTTGGTGAGGAACTAATCTAGGCTCAAGTTTATGAATATAGAACGGGGGGAAGTGATTCGGATTAACTTTAATCCCATCAGCGGTCGGGAACAATCGCGAAATGCTCGTCCCTGTTTGGTGGTTAGTCACACCAAATATAATGCGGTTCGCGGTGGAATTGTGATTGTTATGCCCATTACTCAAACGGTCAAACCAGAGGTCAAAATTATGATTCCCATTCCTGATGGGTTTCAAGTTCAGGGATCTGTTATCGCAGAACAGGTTAGATCCCTTGATTTAAATACTCGCTGGTGGAAAACAATGGGAGAAGTTTTACCCAAACCTTTTGTTGATGAGGTAGTGGAAACTCTAAATCTAATTATCGGAACTTGAATTCTATTGAGGAGTAAGGGAGGGAAACTATGTTTTGATTGATCTTTTTTCGTTTACATTCGCGATCGCGCTCTTGCTAAAAATAGATACAGTTGAAAATTAGATCAAATCTAATAAAGGCGAAAGGAAATTGCTATGGTTGCAATCAAGCCTCTGGCAGAGACTCGAACTTTACTGACAAATATTAGCTGGCAAACGTTTAAGGTCATGCTTGCCGAAATGGGGGCTCAGCGTCACAAGCGCATTGCCTATGAATCGGGAACTGTAGAAATCATGACCCCATTAATGCCTCATGAAAACTCCAATCGTTTAATTGAAACTTTTATCGGGGTAATGTGTGAAGCGTTGGGGTTAGAAATCAAGCGAACTGGTTCGTTAACTTTAACCAGAGATGATTTACAACGGGGAGGAGAACCAGATAGTAGCTATTATATCCAAAACGAGTCTTTAGTGCGCGATCGCGACAACATAGATTTGGCAACTGATCCGCCCCCAGATTTAGTCCTTGAAGTTGAATATTCTCGTTCTGCGATTGATCAGTTAACGCTTTACGCCTCTATGGAAATTCCTGAAGTTTGGCGATTTAACGGTAGCATATTGCAAGTTTATACCCTTGCCGAACAAAAATATACCGAAGTTGAATTGAGCCCGACTTTTAATCCGATACCTGTCAAACAAATGACTCGTTTTCTTCAACAAGCTAAAACGAAGGGAGAAAACGCAACAACCCGTGATTTTCGAGATTGGATCAGGCAACAAATTGCCCAATAATGATTGCCTCAAACCACTGTTGAATCGCCTTGGGTTTTTCTCTTTTACCAGTGCATGGGATGATAGTCTTTATAATATGTAATAAATGCGACCAAAACTAGAAGCTAGAAAGCGATTGCGTGGTCAACAGAAGAATCTCTGAGCTTATGACAACAACTAAAACAAAAGTAAAAAGTGCCTTTCTGGAAAGACTGCATTCTCCAGAACGTCCTGTCCTCGTCTTTGATGGCGGGATGGGAACGTCATTACAAAGGCAAGAACTCACGCTAGAAGATTTTGGCAGTGCTGAACTCGAGGGGTGTAATGAATATCTCGTAAAATCTAAACCGGAAGCCATTGAACAGGTTCACCGTGAATTTTTAGAAGCGGGTGCGGATGTCATTGAAACCGACAGCTTCGGTTCTAGTTCTGTGGTGTTAGCGGAATATGATATTCCCGAACAAGCCTACGAACTGAGTAAGATGGCAGCGGAACTCGCTAAGCGCGTGGCGAAAGAGTATTCAACCCCAGAAAAACCGCGTTTTGTTGCTGGGGCAATGGGACCCACCACCAAACTTCCCACTCTGGGTCATATTGACTTTGACACGATGAAAGAGTCCTACCGTGTCCAAGCCTCTGGGCTTTATGATGGCGGTGCCGACTTATTTATCATCGAAACCTGTCAAGATGTGCTGCAAATTAAATCTGCTTTGAATGCAGTAGAAGAAGTCTTTGCCGAAAAAGGGGATCGTATCCCAATTATGGTTTCCATCACGATGGAAGTTATGGGAACCATGCTAGTGGGAACGGAAATTGATGCGGCGCTGACCATTCTCGAACCTTATGACATTGATATCTTAGGGTTAAACTGTGCAACGGGTCCCGACAAAATGAAAGAACACATCAAATATTTGTCGGAACACTCACCGTTTGTTATTTCCTGTATTCCCAACGCAGGACTTCCTGAAAACGTCGGTGGACAAGCCCACTATAAACTGACGCCCATGGAATTACGAATGGCGTTAATGCACTTCGTCGAAGACTTGGGTGTGCAAATTATTGGCGGCTGTTGCGGAACCCGACCGGACCACATTGAACAGCTATACGACATTGCTAAAGACCTCAAACCGAAAGAGCGTCATCCGAAAAATGATCGCGCTGCTGCTTCCATTTACAGCACCCAAAATTATATTCAAGACAACTCCTTCTTAATTATTGGGGAACGCTTGAATGCCAGTGGGTCGAAGAAAACTCGGACTCTCCTCAACGAAGAAGACTGGGATGGTCTGGTTTCCATTGCCAAATCCCAGGTGAAAGAAGGGGCACACGTCCTTGATGTCAACGTCGATTATGTGGGACGTGACGGCGAACGGGATATGTATGAAGTGGTTTCCCGTTTGGTGAATAACGTGACCCTTCCTCTCATGGTGGACTCCACGGAATGGACGAAAATGGAAGTGGGGTTAAAAACCGCCGGTGGGAAATGCCTCATCAACTCCACCAACTACGAAGATGGCGAAGAACGCTTCTTCAAAGTTTTAGAGTTGGCGAAAAAATATGGTGCCGGTGTCGTCATCGGAACCATTGATGAAGATGGGATGGCAAGAACCGCCCAGAAGAAATTTGAAATTGCCCAACGCGCTTATCGACAAGCAGTAGAATATGGCATTCCTCCCTCGGAAATCTTCTTCGATTCCTTAGCTTTACCAATTTCTACCGGGATTGAAGAAGACCGGGTCAATGGAAAAGAAACCATGGAGTCGATTCGGATGATTCGGGAAAACTTACCCGAATGTCATATCATGCTGGGGGTTTCTAACCTCTCCTTTGGCTTGAACTCAGCCGCAAGGGTTGCCCTCAATTCTGTTTTTCTTCACGATGCCGTTGAAGCAGGAATGGATGCAGCCATTGTCAGCGCGAGTAAGATTGTTCCCCTAGCAAAAATTGAGGAAGAACATCAGCAGATTTGTCGTGACCTCATTTATGACCGTCGTGAGTTTAATGAAGACGGAATCTGCACCTATGACCCGCTGACAAAATTAACCGAAGTCTTTGCGGGTCAAAAAGCAGACGTTGCTGCCTCTAGCATGGAAAATCTTTCCATCGAAGACAAACTCAAACAGCACATTATTGATGGGGAACGGATTGGCTTAAATGATGTTCTTGATGAAGCAATGAACACTTATCCGCCGTTGGATATTATTAATAACTTTCTCCTTGATGGCATGAAAGTGGTTGGGGAACGCTTCGGTGCTGGCGAAATGCAGCTTCCCTTCGTCTTACAGTCTGCCGAAACCATGAAAGCGGCAGTAGCGCATCTTGAACCCCACATGGAGAAAGATGAAGCGGGCGATAATGCCAAAGGAACCTTTGTCATCGCAACCGTAAAAGGCGACGTGCATGATATCGGTAAAAACTTAGTGGATATCATTCTGTCTAATAATGGCTACCGTGTGATTAATATTGGGATTAAACAGCCGGTCGATAATATCATCGCGGCTTACGAAGAACATCATGCTGACTGTATTGCGATGAGTGGGCTATTAGTAAAATCCACCGCCTTCATGAAGGACAATTTAGAAACCTTCAATGAAAAAGGCATTACCGTTCCGGTTATTCTCGGTGGGGCTGCGTTAACGCCGAAATTTGTCTATGGTGACTGTCAAGAAGCCTACAATGGCAAAGTGGTTTACGGGAAAGATGCCTTCTCTGACCTCAATTTCATGGATAAACTCATGCCAGCGAAAGAAGCTGGACAATGGGATGATCTCCAAGGCTTCTTAGGCGAGTTTGCTGAGGGAGAAGAAGAAGGAAAAGGCATTAAAGCCAAAGCCAAAGCGGAAAAAGCCCAAAGCAACGGCAAAGCAGACGCTGAACAAAATGGAAAAAGCGACAAACCGGAAGAACCGAAAGTCGTTGATACCACTCGTTCCGAAGCGGTGGATGTCAATATTGAGCGTCCCACGCCGCCTTTCTGGGGATATAAGCGCTTAAATCCCGATGATATTCCCTTTAATGAGATGCTGTGGTATCTCGACAAACAAGCCCTGTTTGCCGGTCAATGGCAATTCCGCAAGAAGAAAAGTCAATCGCGGGAAGAGTACGATCAGTTTTTACAAGAAACGGTTGAACCGATTCTTGAAGAGTGGAAACAACGCTCGAAGGATGAAAACTTACTCCATCCCCACTTGATTTATGGCTACTTCCCCTGTTACTCGGAAGGGAATACGGTGTATCTGTTTGATCCGAAACTGATGGAAGAGAAGGGAACCATTCCTGAAGGATCAGAACCCGTGGCTGCCTTTGAATTCCCCCGTCAACGGTCGGGACAACGGATGTGTATTGCAGACTTCTACGCGCCGAAAGAATCTGGGATTATTGACGTCTTCCCCATGCAAGCAGTAACCGTCGGTGAAATTGCCACGGAATATGCGAAAGAATTGTTTGCAGCGGATAAATATACCGAATATCTCTATTTCCATGGCTTTGGAGTACAAGCAGCTGAAGCCCTTGCAGAGTGGGGACATACCCGTATTCGTCAAGAATTAGGCTTTGGTGATGAAGATCCCGATAATATCCGTGATATCTTAGCCCAACGCTATCGCGGTTCGCGCTATAGCTTCGGTTATCCCGCTTGTCCCAATATTGAGGATCAGTACACGCTTTTAGATCTGTTAGAGACGAAACAAATTAATCTCTACATGGATGAAAGTGAACAAATCTATCCTGAACAATCCACCACCGCGATTGTTTCTTATCACCCGATCGCGCGTTACTTCAGTGCTTAATTACTGAGTCACTTCTTTTTGAATTAAAACTAAGCAGCGATCGCGTTTTAGGGCGCGATCGTTTTTTACTTTGGGGCATTAACGCGATAATGTGATGGTTGTTATCAAGCTTGATCTTGCCCATATTTTAGAATGCATTGAACACGCATCCAAGACTACACTGGAAATAACCAGGACACGTTCCTCAATAGTTCTGAGCGTGCAAGATGCTGTATGACGTCGATTACAAACAATGGCAGAATCAATACAAAAGCTATCCAATGAGTTAAAAGTGGAAGCCCCAGAAGTAGATTTGAAAATGTAGCATCCTGTGCTTCCCCTGAGAATGAAATAGTCCTGCTAGAGTTGAAGGTTTAGTCTAAACCTTGATAATCATCATACTGTCCCAAAAACTTCCGATCTTAATCGAATTAGAAAGACTATATCATCATGAAACCCACTGAACAAATCCTTTCCCAACTCCCCGGTGATGTCTTAGGAGGGTTGCGTAAAGCAGACCAAATTTGGCACGGTATTCGCCACGAAGCTAGTTCACCTCCACAAGTGATTCAAACCAGTAACGATCCCCTTTCTTCTTCTGCATTCGATGTCATCATTTGCGGGGGCACACTTGGAATTTTATTAGCAACGGGATTACAGCAAAGAGGATTTAAAGTCGGTGTTTTAGAACGAGGGATTTTGCGGGGACGGGAACAGGAATGGAATATTTCCCGTCAGGAATTGCTAGCATTGGTTGAGCTGGGATTACTGACAGAAAATGAATTAGAAAGTGCAATTACCTCCAGTTATAATCCCGCTCGGGTTGTTTTTCACCAAGGAATAGAACTCTGGGTTAATGACGTTCTCAATCTTGGGGTTGACCCGGTGATTCTGCTTGATTTACTTAAAAATAAGTTCCTCGATTATGAGGGAACATTGCTGGAAAAAACCGCCTTTCAAGGAGCAACAATTCATCCCAATGGTGTTGCGATTCAAACGGATCAAGAAACACTGACAACTCGTCTTTTAGTTGATGCCATGGGACATTTTTCTCCGATTGTGAAACAAGCGAGAAATGGCGAAAAACCCGAGGGAACTTGTGTTGTTGTCGGTAGTTGTGCCGATGGCTATCCCCATAATGAAACTGGCGATTTACTAGCTTCTTTTACGCCCATTCAAAATCAATGTCAATATTTTTGGGAGGCCTTTCCCGCTAAAGATGGACGCACTACTTATTTATTCTCTTATTTAGATGCAGATCCTGCTCGTCCGAGTTTAGAATTTTTCATGGATGAATATTTCCGCTTATTACCAGAATATCAACAGGTGGAACTGTCACAATTAAACTTTAAGCGGGTGTTATTTGGCTTCTTTCCCGCTTACAAAAATAGCCCCTTACGAGTTCGGTGGTCACGCATTCTTCCCATTGGCGATAGCAGTGGCATTCAATCTCCAGTCAGTTTCGGCGGCTTTGGCGCGATGATTCGTCATCTTTCTCGTCTTACCTATGGTGTAACCGAAGCCCTGCATGCTGATACCCTGTCTCGCCAAGATCTGGCACTTTTACAGCCTTATCAACCCAATATTTCCGTAACCTGGCTTTTTCAACGCACTATGAGTGTTGGGGTGGATCAACAGCTTTCTCCAAATCAAATTAATGAGCTGTTAAGTGGGGTGTTTACTGCAATGAATCGCTTAGGAGACGATGTCCTCAAACCGTTTCTGCAAGATGTGGTCCAGTTCCCTGCTTTGACCCAAGCCTTAGCCCTCACGGCTGTTACGCGACCGGATATTGTGTTCCCCGTTATTCCACAAGTGGGTATTTCTCCCCTCTTGGATTGGTTGGTTCACTATATTAATTTAGGTCTATACAGTGGTTTAGCAGAAATCAGCCAACCCTTTATTCCAGCACTCAAGAACCTTTCTCCCGAACAACAATACCGTTTGCACCGATTAATTGAAGAGTGGCAATATGGGTCAGGAAAAGATTACCACCATTAAATTATTGAGTAATAATGATTAATTTTAGGCAATTTTAATCAAGCGAGCGTTTCTGGGCAATATCCCAGTCCTTTCGTGAATTGTTCGCGAAACGCTTCAATATCACTATAATTTGGCTGACCATGGGAAACAATTGCCAACTGATAGCGACGCATGACATCAACCATTGGTTGTCCCACTTCTAAACTCCACAGTGCCATTTGCAAACGAATTTCTGGCTCGTAGGGAATGCCAATTTCATTGAGGTAAGCTTGGAAATCGCCATGTTGATCTGAAGTGAGGGATTGCTGAAAGTGAATTTTAACCAGCCAACCATCAATGCGGTGAATTACAGTCACGATGCTTGTCGGAAGTTCTGAATTTCCGCAAAGATGGTCAATCAGTCTGAGCGTTAAACTGGCATTAGCAAGAAAATAGATATACTTCATTTTTGGAAAAACCTCCATCGCGCGATCCCATCGGTCTGCGCTATCTTTAGTTTCCCAGAGTGACTGAGTCTATTACTAGGGGAAGATCCCCCAATTTATACGCTGACGATAAGAGATAACCGTCGATTTTGGCTAAACTGCATGGATTTTTTGTAAATTTTCCATACCAGTTTCGTGATAATGTTGTTTTAATCAGAAACGATGAAAGTTGATTCTTCCCCCTTAGACCAAAAACTGAGTAGCTACGATTACGAACTCCCAGAAAGTTATATTGCTCAAACCCCTGTTACCCCTCGCGATCATTCTCGCTTATTGGTAGTAGATTCCCCCACGACTCATCATCACCAACGTTTTTATGATCTCCCCCAGTGGCTAGAGAGTGGGGATTTATTAGTGGTTAACAATACAAAGGTGATTCCAGCGCGAATGTATGGGTACAAAACCACCGGTGCAGCAGTGGAAGTGTTGCTGTTAGAAGAGACCAACTCCAATTGCTGGTTGGCTTTGGTTAAGCCCGGAAAACGCCTGCCAATCGGCGCCAAGATTCAATTTCTTCCCCATCAAGGAAAACAACAGCCGATTTTAGAAGCCACTGTCATAGCAAAAGATGAGGCAACTGGTGGACGGTTTTTAGAGTTTGATCAACCGGGAGAGACGTCGCTCATTAGCGTTTTAGAGGACTATGGAGAGATTCCTTTTCCCCCCTATGTGACCTCTCGGGAAGCGCAACCCGAACAATATCAGACTGTTTATGCCCAAGAACAAGGCGCGATCGCGGCACCAACTGCAGGGTTACATTTTACCGATGAGTTATTCGCTACCTTAGCACAGAAGGGAATTGCCCAAACGGAAGTGACGCTTCATGTGGGAGTGGGAACCTTTCGCCCGGTGGAAACCGAAACGATTAGAGATCATCAGATGCACCAAGAATGGATTAATGTTCCCGCAGCAACGGTGGAGAAAATTAAGGAAACGAAAGCGCAAGGTGGACGGGTAATTGCAGTAGGAACAACGGTGGTGCGCGCTTTAGAAGGGGCAGTGGCTGCCCAGAGAAGTCTCGATGCGTTTTGTGGCAAAACGGATTTATTTATCTATCCTGGCTATGAGTTACAAGTGGTAGATGGTTTGATTACCAACTTTCATTTACCGCGTTCGAGTTTATTGATGCTTGTGAGTGCGTTTATTGGACGTCAACGGTTATTATCGTTGTATGAAGACGCGATCGCGCATCAGTATCGCTTTTACTCGTTTGGCGATGCCATGTTAATTATTAGTCATTAGTCATTAGTCATTAGTCATTAGGGGTTGATCGCTCACATAACAAAGAATTAAGAACAAATAACAATGATCGAATTTTCCCAGTTTTGCGAACTTGCGAGTGAAGGTAACTTTATCCCCGTCTACCAAGAATGCACAGCTGATCTGGAGACACCGGTTTCGGCTTGGTTTAAAGTTTGCGCAGGACAACCCTATAGTTTTCTCTTAGAGTCGGTAGAAGGAGGAGAAAACCTCGGACGCTACAGTTTTTTAGGCTGTGACCCAATGTGGGTTTTAGAAAATCGGGGAGAAACTACCAAACAAGTCGATCGCGCTGGGAAAGAAACGGTTTATCAGGGCAATCCCTTTACGGTCTTAAAAGAGTGTCTTGCTTCCATTCATCCGGTTCAACTCGACAACCTTCCGCCGGGAATTGGTGGTTTGTTTGGCATGTGGGGATATGAACTCATCAATTGGATTGAACCGCGAGTTCCCATTCATGACCCCCAGGAAGATGATTTACCGGATGGGGTGTGGATGCAAGTGGATCAGTTACTGGTGTTTGACCAGGTGAAGCGAAAAATTTTTGCCATTGCTTATGCGGATCTGCGAGACGAAACGGATTTGAAAATCGCTTACGAACAAGCGCGCGATCGCGTTTCTAAGTTAGTCAGTAAATTGCAATCTCCCTTGCCCAACCTGGCAACGACAGTTTCTCTGACAAAATCTCCTGTAACCGATGACTCTACCTATAAAAGCACTACCACCCAAGCCGATTTTGAACGCAGTGTGGAAAAAGCCAAGCAGTATATCCACGCCGGCGATATCTTTCAAGTTGTCCTATCGCAACGCTTAAATACCACTTACACTGGACATCCCTTTAATCTCTATCGTTCACTGCGGATTATTAATCCTTCCCCTTACATGGCATATTACCAGTTTGGGAATTGGCAGCTGATTGGGTCATCACCAGAGATTATGGTAAAAGTGGAAGTCACTTCTGACCAAAAACAACAAGCAACGCTGCGACCGATTGCCGGCACTCGTAAACGCGGAAAAACTGTTGCTGAAGATACAGCCCTGGCTGAAGATTTACTGCAAGACCGGAAAGAACTTGCTGAACATATTATGTTAGTGGATTTGGGACGCAATGATTTAGGACGGGTTTGCAAGAAGGGCAGTGTGACCGTGGATCAGCTGATGACCATTGAACGCTATTCTCACGTGATGCACATTGTTAGTAATGTCATTGGAGAAGTTGCCGATCAGCAAAGCGCTTGGGAAGTCTTGAAAGCGACCTTCCCGGCGGGAACCGTTAGTGGTGCGCCCAAAATCCGTGCCATGGAAATCATTGCTGAATTAGAACCCCATCGTCGGGGTCCCTATTCTGGGGTGTATGGCTATTACGATTTTGAAGGACAACTCAATAGCGCGATCGCGATTCGCACGATGATTGTCCGTCCTGAAAGTAACCAAAAGCATCAAGTTTCTGTGCAAGCTGGGGCAGGTGTCGTCGCAGACTCGATTCCACAAAAAGAATATGAAGAAACACTCAATAAAGCCAAAGCATTACTAGAAGCCATTCGTGCTCTTCAGTAACGTTAAAATCATTATTAGTTACTGTTTACTTACTATATGACGATTATTTTAATCAAATTCATTGCCGGCTTAGCACTGTTAGTCAAGGGAGCGGATTATTTAGTCCAAGGTGCTGGCAAACTGGCAACGTTAGCTGGCATTTCTCCTCTGGTTGTTGGGTTAACAGTTGTTGCGTTTGGAACCAGTTCTCCAGAATTAGCCGTTAGCATTAAAGCAAATTTTACAGAACAAGCTGGGATTTCAGTCGGCAATGTTATTGGTAGCAACATTACTAATATTTTATTAATTTTAGGGATTGCTGCAACCATTACACCACTCAGGGTTTCCCAAAAATTAGTGCGTATGGATGTTCCAATTATGATTGGAATTTCCATTTTACTTTTATTTTTTAGCTTAGATCGTGAATTGGGCAAACTGGATGGTTTGTTATTATTAGTTGGTGGAATTCTGTATACAACATATCTCTTAATTCAAAGTCGTCGCAATCATTCATCACCCGAAGAATTGACTGAAGAATTAGATGTCATTCCTAAAGAAAAATCCCTACGAGAATGGTTGGTGAATTTAGGATTATTTATTATCGGTTTTATCATGGTTGTGTGGGGGTCAGATTGGCTGGTCTTTGGTGCTACCACGATTGCTTCCGCCTTAGGAGTAAGTGAACTCGTCATTGGTTTAACGGTTGTTGCCTTAGGAACCTCTCTACCCGAGTTAGCTACTTCGATTACAGCAAGTTTGAAAGGCGAAACGGATATTGCTGTGGGCAACGTGGTTGGGAGTAATATTTTTAATATTTTAATTGTGTTAGGAACAGCGGGAATTTTTGCTCCCTCTGGCGTTGAAATTTCTGCATCGGCAATTAATTTAGATATTCCAATTATGATTGCTGTCGCGATCGCGTGCCTTCCTATTTTCTTTACGGATAATCTAATTTCTCGTTGGGAAGGTATTTTCTTCTGGCTCTATTACATTGTTTATACGCTCTTTCTGTTTCTCAAATCAATGGAACAAGAAAGTTTACCGATTTTTAATGCGGTTATGTTATGGTTTGTTATTCCGATCACGGCACTTACCCTAATTATAATCACACTTGCTCATTGGCGCGATCGAGCTAAGGGCAGAAACGAAAGTAATCAAGGAGAATTGTCTTCCCAGGTTTATCGCGATCAACAACAAATCAATCAGAGTGAAAATGATAAATAATGCTTTTGGTATAGTTGTTTTTTGTAAATAAGAGTTAACCTAAATCTAAAGTTATTTACAATACTTCATATTCAGGAAATGACTAACAAAATTTTACCTTGGCAACCCTTAACCCTAAGCCTATTATTGACACTAGGTATCACTACAGCTGCTAATGCGGAAACGCTTTCTTCTTCAACCCAGAGGAATGCCAATTCTTCCACACCAATCCAACTCGCGCAAGCTGAAGAAAATATTGTTAGCATTGCCAGCAATAACGAGAACTTCAGCACTTTAGTCCAAGCCGTACAAGCAGCGGATCTGGTGGAAACTTTACAAGGAGAAGGACCCTTCACTGTCTTTGCCCCAACTAACGAAGCCTTTGCCCAGCTTCCCGATGGTCTAGTGGAATTTCTCTTGCAACCCGAAAATAAAGACCTATTAACCGATCTCTTAACCTATCATGTGGTTTCTGGTAACGTGACCTCCGATCAACTGGAAACGGGTACTGTGGAAGCCCTCAATGGTGAGCTGATGATTGATGTTTCTGAAGAGAGTGTTAGTGTCAACGATGCTAACGTTATTCAAGCTGATGTTGAAGCAAGTAATGGCGTCATTCATGCTGTTAATCAAGTGCTCATTCCAGAAGGGTTAGCAGAAACGATTCAAAGTCGCATGGAAACCTCTTCTTCTTCTACTACTGAACAGAGCGAATCAGCTCTAGCAGAAGAAAGTAAGGACATTGTTAGCATTGCTAGCAACACTGCTCAATTTAGTACTTTAGTCCAAGCGGTGCAAGCAGCTGATCTGGTGGAAACTTTACAAGGAGAGGGACCCTACACGGTTTTTGCACCAACCAACCAAGCTTTTGCCAAGCTTCCCAATGGTCTGGTTGAATTTCTCTTACAACCCGAGAATCAAGACTTATTAGCCGATGTTTTAACTTATCACGTGGTTTCGGGTAACGTCACTTCAGATCAACTGGAAACCGGGACAGTTGATACTCTCGGTGGTGGTCTTGCAGTTGCTGTCTCTGGCAATAAAGTCATTGTCAATAATGCCAGTGTCATTCAAGCTGATGTTGAAGCCAGCAATGGCGTCATTCATGCTGTCAACCGAGTGCTGCTTCCAGAAGGCTTAGCAGAGACGATTCAGAGCCGGATGAATCAATCTTAGTTTCTGCAGCGATTCGATAATGATCACGATCAATAGGGTGCGCAATCAGCG
>CAZAYV010000107.1:0-1883 GCA_964489465.1 uncultured Dactylococcopsis sp.
GCTTCCGAAAAATCTTGAGCATGATACATTGCCAAAACGGGAGACAATTTTTCATGGGCAAACGCTTCATCCAGATTGATGTCGTCCACTTCCCCAATTAAGACCTTGGCATTCTCAGGGACGTTAATGCCTGCCAGTTCCGCAACTTTTTCCACCGATTGACCAACAATTTTCGCGTTAATGCGTCCCTCGATAATCAGCACTTTGCGCACGGCTTCCATCTCTTCCGCATTCAGGAAATATGCCCCCCGCGCGATGAATTCTTCCTTCACCTGTTCATACACATCATCCACCACAATCACGGATTGCTCCGAAGCACAGATCATCCCATTATCAAAGGTTTTACTAATGAGAATGGAACTCACTGCCATTTGGATTTGGGCCGTTTCATCAATCACCGCTGGGGTATTGCCCGCACCCACGCCCAAAGAAGGTTTACCGGAAGAATAAGCGGCTTTCACCATTCCCGGTCCTCCGGTCGCTAGAATTAAATTCACACTCGGGTGCTGCATCAGGGTTTGGGAGAGTTCAATGGTGGGTTCATCAATCCAGCCAATAATATCAGGCGGTGCGCCGGCTTCAATGGCTGCATTACGAACAATTTGTGCGGCGGCAATGGTGCATTCTTTAGCCCGAGGATGAGGCGAAAAAATAATTCCGTTACGGGTTTTGAGAGCGAGAAGTGCTTTAAAGATGGCAGTAGAAGTGGGATTAGTGGTGGGGACAATTCCTGCTAAAACACCAAGGGGTTCTGCTATTTTTTGAATTCCAAAATGGGGATCGGATTCAATTACGCCACAAGTTTTTTCATGTTTATACTTGTTATAGATCATCTCCGAAGCAAAGTGATTTTTAATCACCTTGTCTTCTGGCACACCCATCCCTGTTTCTTGAACCGCTAATTTCGCCAAAGGAATACGATTCATATTGGCAGCGAGTGCTGCTTTTTTGAAGATTTTATCAACTTGTTCTTGGGTGTAAGTGGCATATTCGGCTTGAGCGGCTTTAGCTTTGGAAATCAGAGTTTCGAGCTCTTGGAGGTTGGTAACAGTCATTGATGAATTCTCCTAATGTTTGACTGAACGTCTAGAGAAAGGTCGGTTGGATAGAATACAGTGAACCCCAACATTGGAATTTGTATTATTGGCTACTAAAAAACATCAATACACAGGTAATTAGTAACCTCTAATCAACTAGGATTGAACCTTAATTCCGTAGCTTTGGAAGATATGAATGGTACTAGCAATTAATTCTGGCGTCGGTGGTTTTGTATCTTGCAGTTGATAGTCATAACCGAGTTTTTCCCATTTATATTCCCCCATTTGATGGAAGGGTAAAACTTCTACTATCTCTACATTATGCAAACTAGAAACAAATTCTGCTAATCTCTTAATATTATCAATAGGATCAGTTAAATTTGGCACTAACACAAAACGAATCCAAGTTGGTTTATTGATCTCACTTAAATAGCGAGCGAATTTCAAGGTCGGTTCAATCGCAACACTGGTGACATTTCGGTAAATTTCTGGGTCAAATGATTTGAGATCGAGTAAAACTAAGTCTGTATTTTTCAGCACCGGTTTTGCTGCTTCAAGGGGAACATAACCTGAGGTATCTAACGCTGTATGAATTCCTAAGGTTTGGCAACGTTGAAAAATTTCACTCACAAACTGGGGTTGCATTAAGGGTTCTCCCCCCGTTACTGTGACGCCACCACCCGAGAAATGCATATAGGAACGATATTTTTGGATTTCTGTGATCAGTTCCTCAACGGTTACTTCTGTTCCGTCTTCCAAATTAAGACAATCAGGGTTTTGACAGTAGAGACAACGGAGGGGACAGCCTTGGGTGAAGATGACAAACCGAATCCCTGGTCCGTCAAC
>CAZAYV010000107.1:1983-15100 GCA_964489465.1 uncultured Dactylococcopsis sp.
GGATGATCCATGGCATCGAGTAAGGTTTCTCGGTTGAGGACATTGATATTAACATGATGTCCACTGTCATGGAAGTAACCATCTAACATTCCAGTGAGGTTGTTGATGCGGTTTTCTTCACCTTTTCCTAAGGCTTGGGGAACAATGGAGAAGGTGTAAGAAATACCATCTTTTGCATTCTCATAGGGGAGTTTCGCGACTGAAGATAATGCCGCGATCGCGCCTTGGGTATCCCGTTCATGTACGGGATTGGCCCCCGGTGCAAAGGGTTTTCCAGCTTTGCGTCCGTCGGGGGTACTCCCGGTTTTCTTGCCATACACCACATTCGAGGTAATGGTGAGAATCGACTGCGTGGGAACGGCTTCTCGGTAGGTGGGATGTTGACGGATGTGGTTCATCAAGTCGGTCACCAGATTGATCGCAATGCTGTCAGCGCGAGGGTCGTTATTGCCAAATTTGGGATAATCCCCTTCCACTTGATAATCGACGGCTAACCCATTTTCATCCCGCAGCACTTTCACTTTGGCATATTTAACCGCCGCAAGGGAGTCTGCCACCACCGATAAGCCCGCCATGCCACATGCCATAGTACGATAAACATCGCGATCATGTAACGCCATTTGCAGCCGTTCATACGCATATTTATCGTGCATATAGTGGATGATATTGAGGGCGTTCACATACAGTTTCGACAGCCAACCCATCAAGCCTTCAAATTTTGCCATCACCTCATCGTAATCGAGGTACTCAGAAGTAATCGGTTCACTGGGAGGCGCCACTTGATCCCCTGATTTTTCATCCTTGCCGCCGTTAATGGCATAAAGTAACGCTTTTGCCAGATTGACCCGCGCACCAAAGAACTGCATTTGTTTCCCAATACGCATCGCCGAAACACAGCAAGCAATCCCATAATCATCGCCGTATTCGGCACGCATCAAGTCATCATTTTCATACTGAATCGAACTGGTATCAATGGAAACTTTAGCGCAGTAACGTTTGAAGTTAACTGGGAGGTTTTCTGACCAAAGTACCGTCAAATTAGGTTCGGGTGCGGGTCCTAAATTATAAAGGGTATGGAGGAAACGGATGTTTGTCCGTGTCACTAAAGGACGACCGTCTAAACCCATTCCCCCTAAGCATTCGGTTATCCAAGTGGGATCGCCTGAGAAGAGTTGATTATATTCTGGTGCCCGGAGAAAGCGGACCATACGCAATTTCATCACGAAATGGTCAATCATTTCTTGGGCTTGCACTTCATCAATCAAGCCGTTTGCTAAGTCCCGTTCAAGATAAATATCAAGAAACGTTGACACTCGTCCCAGGGACATGGCAGCGCCATTTTGTTCTTTGACGGCACCGAGATAACCAAAATAGGTCCATTGAATCGCTTCTTTCGCCGTTTCTGCTGGCTGAGAGATATCAAAGCCATAGCTAGCTGCCATGGTTTGCAAATCTTTCAGGGCTGTGATTTGTTCTGAAATCTCTTCTCGTAAACGAATGACATCTTCGGTCATTGTTTCCCCTTCGAGGGATTCAAGCTGATGTTTTTTATCCTGGACTAAATGGTCAATGCCATAGAGGGCAACGCGACGATAATCGCCAATGATGCGACCGCGCCCATAAGCATCGGGCAAGCCAGTAATCACACCAGAACGTCGGGCTAAACGCATTTGTTGCGTGTAGGCAGAGAATACCCCATCATTATGAGTTTTCCGGTATTTGGTAAAAATTTCCTCAGTTTGGGGATCAAGTTGATAACCGTAAGCTTCCAGGGATTTTTTCACAACCCGAATTCCTCCATAGGGCATAATGGCTCGTTTTAGAGGTTGATCGGTTTGTAAACCAACAATTTGTTCTAAGGTTTGATCAATATAACCGGGTGCGTGAGCGGTAATTCCTGCTGGAATTTTTGTATCGGTATCTAAAATGCCTTTTTCTCGTTCTACTCCCATTAAGAGTTGGACTTTCTTCCACAGATTTTTTGTTTTTTCTGTTGCCGCTGCTACAAATGATTCGTCACCCGTGTAGGGAGTATAGTTATTTTGAATAAAATCGCGAACGTCAATATTTTCTATCCATTGACCAGGTACAAATTGTTCGGTTTTTGTTAGCATCTGATATTCCCCTTATTTCCCGATTTTTGTGGCTTGAGGAGAAGTCCTTCTTATTTTTTAAGGCTTCTTGTTTTCAACGCAATCTTTAATTTTCTGACTGACGTTTTTCCTCTCGCCTCCTATTCTAATGAGTCCAGTCAGCATATTTACTCAGCTTAAAAATAGTTCATAAATAATTATTTTTTGTAGGATTTAAAAAATTAAATTTGTATTAAAGAAAAATCTAGATCAGGGAAGTCATATAAAAACAACAATTAAGTTGTTAAATTGAGTGGTGTTCAGTAATCTGGTAGGGTAGATTTAACTAAATTTAGACCTCATCAACCATTGGAGAGACCAGCGTGGCAGAAACAGCTTATATTCAAAGTGAAAGTGAATTAGATGAACTAATTGCAAATGAATCCGTTTTAGTAGTGGATTGTACAGCGACTTGGTGCGGACCGTGTAAACTCGTTGCGCCTTTGATCGATCAATTGAATGAAGCGTACAGCGATCGCGCTCAAATTCGGAAACTGGATCTCGATGCTCATAAACCCGTTGCTAAACGCTTTGAAATCAAAAGCATTCCCGCAGTGATGTTCTTTAAAGGCGGGGAACAAGTGGAAACCCTTGTCGGTGCAAAAACTTACGATGAATACAGCACAGAACTAGAAAAACATCTATAGTGTCAATTTAGATAAAGTGATGGTATTGGGTTAGTCGCTCTTGACTAAAGCCTCGGTTATCAGCTCCATTTACCCGTTAAGCTAAGCTATAGCGGGATTCTTCTTCGCACATTTTGAAAGATAATCTTTGTAAAATAAGTTAAAACAGAAATTGGGAGAGAGAAAATCATGTACGGTCCCACCCCGTCAGCTAACACAGTTAATAACACGCAGTATGCCAATCGCTTCTTTGTTTATGAAGTCGTTGGTTTAAAGCAAAATGCAGTCACTGACCAAATCGAATCACCAATTCGTAAAAGTGGCAGTGTTTACATCACGGTTCCCTATAACCGCATGAACCAAGAAATGCAACGCATTACTCGCATGGGTGGGAAAATTGTGAGTATCAAGCCCCTGAATGGCAATCATCACTCAGAACAGGCTGGGACAGTTGGGCAGCAAGAAAAGAAAGCAGCCATGACTGATACGAAAGCAAAATCCAAATCGAAAGGTAAGTCCGATGTTCCAGTTAACATCTACAAGCCGAAAAACCCCTTAATCGGTAAGTGTATTGAAAACCGAGAACTGGTGAAAGAAGGCGGAGTTGGTCGCGTTCGCCACCTCACCTTTGACGTTTCTGATAGCGAATTGCGGTATCTGGAAGGGCAAAGTATCGGTATTATTCCTCCCGGCAAAGACGACAAAGGAAAACCCCACAAATTGCGGTTATATTCCATTGCTTCCACTCGTCATGGGGATTACGGCGATGATAATACTGTTTCCCTTTGTGTGCGGGAGTTGGTTTATCAACATCCAGAAACCAATGAAACCATTTATGGAGTTTGTTCCAGCTATCTCTGCAACCTTGACAAAGGGGCTGATGTCACGATTACCGGCCCTGTGGGCAAAGAAATGCTGTTACCTGAAGATCCCAATGCCAATATCATTATGATGGCAACGGGAACCGGAATTGCACCGTTCCGCGCTTACTTACAGCGGATGTTTGAAGAAAAGCATGAAGACTACAAGTTTAACGGCTTTGCCTGGTTGATTTTTGGGGTCCCCTACACCGAAAATATCTTGTATAAGGAAGACTTGGAAAAACTCCAAGAAGAATTCCCAAACAACTTCCGTATCACTTACGCCATCAGTCGGGAACAAAAAACAGATGATGGTAAAAAAATGTATATTCAAAATCGGGTTGCACAACAAGTGTCCGAAATTTGGAAACTACTTCAAGACGAGAAAACCCATGCTTATATCTGCGGTTTGAAAGGCATGGAAGATGGCATTGATGAAGCCCTTTCTGCGGAAGCCCAAAAGAATGGTGCCGACTGGTCTGATTTCCAAAAGAGCCTGAAGAAAGCTGGACGTTGGCACGTCGAAACTTACTAAGACAGGAACTAACAACTAATAACTGCTAACTCGTTAATAATCAACCTCCCCTTTGTTTTTTTGCTTAGGGGAGGTTTAGTGTAGTTGATTTGTTATTTTTGAAATAGTCACCGAACGCTCCTGTTGCTTGGCGGTTAAAAGTAAATACAATCACCACTCAATTAATATTGGAAATGGTCAATCCAAACCCGGAAGAATTTGAGACTCAATCAGCGACATCAGCACGTCATTCTCTGATTCAAGCAGAAACCCGAGTCACACTTAACATTAATGGAAACTCTTACGCGGTAAAGATTGAACCGCGAGTGACATTACTCGATGTGCTGCGAGAGCAGTTAGGACTCACTGGCAGTAAAAAAGGATGTGACCACGGGCAGTGTGGGGCTTGCACTGTCCTCATTAATGGAGAACGAATTTATTCTTGTCTTTCCTTAGCCATCATGCAGGAAGGGAAAACTATTACCACCATTGAAGGATTAGGAACTCCTGAACAACTTCATCCGGTGCAAGCTGCTTTTATTGAAAATGATGGCTTTCAGTGTGGCTATTGTACACCGGGTCAAATTTGTGCCGCTGTTGCTTTGCTTGATGAAATTAAACACGGTAATGTTAGTGCCATCACCCCTGACTTAACTTCTTCCCCGCCATTGGAAGCTTTATCAGAAGCAGAAATTAAAGAACGACTCAGTGGCAACCTGTGTCGCTGTAGTGCCTACAATGGCATTGTTGCTGCGGTGCAACAAGCTGCCGGGCAGACTCCGCCCTCTCCCGCTGCCGCTATTTTTGTGGAGCAAACTCCAGAATGAAGAATTTTTCTTATCTCCGGGCAACTTCCACACAAGAAGCAGTGGAACACGCTAATCAAGATACCTGCTTTATTGCAGGCGGAACGAACTTAGTGGATCGCTTAAAAGCCTTCCTTGATGATACTGCCACACTAATTGATGTCTCTCGGCTCGATCTCAAAGAAATTAATGTTCTATCGGATGGGGGCGTTAAAATCGGTGCAATGGTTACGAATACCGCCCTTGCCAATCATCCTCAAATCCGACAAGATTATCCGTTGCTCTCCCGTGCCATTTTAGCCGGTGCTTCCCAACAAATTCGGAATATGGCAACAGTGGGAGGAAACTTACTGCAACGGACGCGCTGTCCTTATTACTATGACACGGCTTTTGCTTGTAATAAACGGCAACCTGAGAGCGGGTGTTCCGCACGGGAAGGAATTAATCGAATGCACGCCATTTTGGGAGCGAGTGAGCATTGTGTTGCGGTTCATCCCTCTGATATGTGTGTGGCGCTGGCTGCCCTTGATGCAGTGGTTGAAGTGGAAGGGACAAATGGCAAGCGAGAAATTCCATTTAGTGAGTTTCATCGTTTACCGGGGGATACCCCGCAGCAAGATACCAACTTGGAAACTGGGGATTTAATTACTGCGGTGAGGTTACCGCCAAATCCAGCGGCAAAAACGGGGGTTTATTTAAAATTGCGCGATCGCGCGTCTTATTCCTTTGCTCTCGTTTCTGTTGCAGCAATGGTAAGCGTACAAAACGACATGATTCAGCAAGTTCATTTGGCGTTAGGCGGTGTAGCCCATAAACCGTGGCGTTTATTAGAAACCGAAGCCTTTTTACAAGGAAAACCCGTCACAGCAACCACCTTTGAGCAAGCAGCAGAAGTTGCCCTAGAGGATGCTCAACCTCTCGCTCACAATCAATTTAAAGTCAAAATGAGCAAAAGAGCGATCAAACGCGCACTCACAATTTCGGCACAGGGAGGAGGCATTGCATGAATAAAGTAGTTGGTACATCCGTTAGTCGCAAAGACGGTTTAGCAAAAGTTTTGGGAACGGCGACCTATAGTGCTGAACATTCTATTCCCGGAATCATTCATGGTTATTTAGTTACCTCAACCATTGCTAAAGGTCAGATCCGAGCGATCAATACCTCAAGAGCGGAACAAAGCCCTGGTGTCATTGCTGTCTTTACCCACGAAAACGCACCAGCAATTCATCCGCCGGATAATAACTTCCTCAACTCCAAAATCTATGAAAGCCGTCTCCCCCTCGCCGATAACCAAATTCACTATGCAGGACAAATTATTGGCTTAGTGGTTGCTGATACCTTGGAACAAGCGCGAGAAGCAGCGCAGTTAATCGAAGTGGACTATGACGTTGAATCCCCTGTCATCGATGGGCAAGACGCCACTTATGAAACAGCTATGTCCATGTTTGGGGAAGCCATGACCTTTACTAAGGGGGAATTTGCGACTGGCAATTTTGAAGCAGGAATTGCTGATGCTACCGCCAGGATTGAAGCCACCTATACTACTTCCACAGAACTTCACGCGCCGATGGAGCCTCATGCCATTATCGCCCATTGGCAAGACTCCGACTCCCTCACAGTTTACGAACCCTCTCAATTTGTCATGGGAACGCAACGCACCTATGCCCAATTGTTTAACCTTCCCTCAGAAAATGTCAGAATTGTTACTCCTTACATTGGTGGCGCGTTTGGCTCAAAGGCATTTCCTTGGTCTTATGGCATTCTCTGTGCTGCTGCTGCCCATATTCTCCAGCGTCCTCTAAAACTGGTGGTTACTCGTCGGCAAATGACCGCTAATACCGGACATCGTTCAGAAACCGAACAAACGCTTCACCTGGCAGCAACAACAGAAGGCAAATTACTGGGCATTTCTCACAATGCGCGATCATGTACTTCTCCGGTGGAAATGTTTCCCGAACCTTGTACCAGTGTTACCCCAGTGATGTATCAAGCCCCCAACCTTCAGCTCAATCAGGAAGTGGGGGTTTTAAACGTCGGGGTTCCCACCTTTATGCGCGCACCCGGCGAAGCACCGGGAATGTGGGCAATTGAATCCGCGATGGATGAACTGGCTTATGCTTTAGAGATTGATCCAGTCGAACTGCGACTGCAAAATGAAACCACTGCCCACCAACGTAGCGGCTTACCCTTCTCGGCAAAACACTTTAGAGAGTGTCTGCAAGTGGGGGCTGAACGCTTCGGTTGGAAAGACCGTTCTCCGCAGCCTCGCAGTCACAGATTACGCCTCCCGTTTAGGGAGGCGCTTGCTGAGACCGTTGGTCAAACTCGCGATGGCAAATTGGTGGGATGGGGCATGGCGGCGTCGGCTTTTCCTGCTTTAAGAGGGATGGGGACATCAGTGACGGTGCAATTATTCCCAGATGGCAAGGTTCATGTCCTCACCGCTGCCAATGATATTGGCACGGGGGCTTACACGATGGTTGCGATGACTGCTGCGGAAGCCTTAGGCATTTCAGTTGAGCAAGTAAGTGTGGAACTGGGCGATTCCAATTTCCCCGATGGCGGGATGGCAGGAGGGTCAATGATGACGGCTTCTCTTGCGCCTACGGTGTTTAAGGCAAGTCAAGATGTACTACAAGTGGCAAACTGTCAGAGCGTTGCTGAAGCCTGTAGCGCCCTGCAACAGTCTGGACAAACTCATTTTGAAGCCACTGCTTCTACTGCCCCTGGTAAAGAAGGCCAGCAATGGGCGTTTCACTCCTGGGGCGCTCATTTTTGTGAGGTCACGGTGGATGAAGAAATCGGACGAGTCCAGATTACACGCTGGGTTTCGGTGATGAATATTGGGCAAGTGCTGAATGCGAAAGCTGCGGCAAGTCAAATTCGAGGGGGTGTCATTATGGGGATTGGAGAAGCCTTGATGGAGGCGTGTCATTTTGACCCCCCAACCGGTTATCCCGTGGTTTATGATTTGGCAACCTATCACTATCCCAGCCACGCTGATATTCCCCGCATTGATGTGACGTTTGTGGGAGAACCGGATTATAATTTCAATCCCTTGGGCGTGCGAGGTGTGGGGGAAATTGGGATTACCGGTGTTGCTGCCGCAGTCGCCAATGCCATTTATCACGCAACGGGCAAGCGATTACGCAGTTTACCTCTGACCCCCGATCAGCTGCTTTCCTAGTAGCCCGTCAGTTTTGAAATCATAAGTCGGGTGAGGACAAGGAGACAAGGGAGGAAAAATCAGCAAACTCCTCCCTCAATACAAAATTGTTTGCCCACTAGAGTGTCTTGAAGAACAAGGGAATAAAGAGTTGCCCATGAATGAGTTACAGCGTATTCTGCAAGGCTTTGAACAGAGTCAAAAGAGAGGGCAACGCACTGCTTTAGCCACGGTTGTGCAAACCAGCGGTTCGGTGTATCGTCGTGCCGGGGCGCGGATGCTACTCACCGAAGCGGGAGAAATGATTAGCGCGATTAGTGGGGGCTGTTTAGAAGCAGATGTGCTAGCACGGGCGCAATCCCTTTTAAAAGAAGAGCATTCTCCTGTTGTCGCTCGCTATGACGCGATGAATCACGAAGAAGATCTGTTATTCGGCTTTGGGATGGGATGCAATGGCATGGTGGATGTTCTCATTGAATCTTTGAGTGAAACGTCGGCAAGGGAACAACTCTCTTTCATCCAAGACTGTTTACAATCCCAGCAGGTGGGTGTAATAGCAACTGTTTTTGCGGTGGAAGGAGTCTCTAACCTCCAAGTTGGCACCCGAGTGATGATGAAAGCAGATGGAATGGTGATTAACCAGATTGAAAATGCTGCAGTTGCTCAAATTCTGAGGAAAGAAACGGAGAAAACACTCAACGAGCAACATACTCGCGTTCAATCCTATACCTTCCCGGAAGGTCAAATTAGTGTCCTGTTGGAAGTCATTCCTCCCCCGGTTCCCTTATTGGTATTTGGTGCAGGGTATGATGCGATTCCTGTGGTACAGTTCGCCAAACAACTGGGTTGGCAGGTAACGGTAATTGATCATCGGGAGGAGTATCTAACGCGCGATCGATTTCCGGAAGCCGATCAGCTGTTGGAGTGTAAACCAGATCCGGCGGACTCCTACGAGCATCTTCTCACTCCGCAAGCGGTTGCTGTGGTCATGACCCATCGTTATCTCAGCGATCGCGCTTTCCTCAAACATCTTATCCCTTCTCCTGTGCCTTACCTAGGAGTTTTAGGACCCAAGCACCGTATGAACCAATTGTGGCAGGATTTGGCAGCCGACAATATCATCCCAACCCCAGAACAACAGCAGCGCGTGTATAATCCGGTAGGCTTGGATTTAGGTGCAGAGACGCCAGAAGCTATTGCGCTTTCGATTATCGCAGAAATCCAAGCTGTACTCAGCGGACGCACTGGGGGATTTTTACGCAATCGCGCTGGCTCAATTCACACTGCCACCGAATCGTCATGGGCAAAATCGGCATCGTTATCCTAGCAGCTGGTGCATCCACCCGCTTCGGACAACCGAAACAACTGATCTCTTATCAGGGCAAATCCCTCATCGAACACATAACAGGCGTTGCCATTGCCTCGGATGGTCAACCTATTGTGGTGGTTTTGGGAGCAAATGGCTCTCGAATTAAGCCCAAATTGAGTGCTTATAACATCGAGATTGCCTGGAACGAACAGTGGTCAACGGGGATGGCGAGTTCCCTACGCTGTGGACTCAAAAAAATTCGCGCGATCGCGCCTGACTTGAATGCCATTATCTTAATGCTTTGCGACCAACCTTTTGTTTCAACTCCTCTCCTTCAAGCATTGATCAATGGCTATGCAACCGGAAATTATCCCATTGTTGCGTCTCAATATGGTGAAGTAATCGGCGTGCCAGCTCTATTCGATCAAACCTTATTTCCAGAACTAACTAGAATTGAGGGTGATCGGGGTGCTAGACACATAATTCATTCTAATCAATCAAAAGTATTAAGGATTCCTTTTCCTGAGGGATTAATTGATATTGATACGCCTGATGATTTAGCCCATCTATCCCGCCTAAGACATAATTGATGCCTCATTTTGATAACTGCCTGAGAAATATGTTAAGTTAAATTAAGATAGTCAAAGAATAAAATAGAAGGTTACAAGGCTCTTAAAAAAATCTTCCCGAAGGAAGAAGTTCAAGAGAAAAGCTTAATTTAAGCATTATTGTTAGACACACAAAAGGACTTAAAAAATGAAACTACCTTGGCGGGTAATTCTACTCTGGACATTACCAATTCTTGTCGTTGGTTTTTTCCTCTGGCAAGGAACGTTCTCTCCGAATGGTGGAGACCTCAGTGGTGGTAACACTGCAAATACACGACTGAGCTACGGTCGCTTTTTAGAATATTTAGAATCGGAGCGCGTACAAGCCGTTGATCTGTACGATAATGGCAGAACGGCGATTGTCGAAGCGAGCGATCCGCAAATTAGTGGCAGTATCCAACGTTATCGGGTTGACCTTCCAGAAAATGCCCCAGAACTGATTACAAAAATGCGAGAAGCTGACGTGGCGATTGACTCCCATGAGAGCGGAGATAATGGCGCACTGTGGGGCTTCTTAGGAAATTTAATCTTCCCCATTTTACTAATTGGGGCTCTATTTTTCCTCTTCCGTCGCTCTAACAATGCTGGTGGCGGTCCCGGACAAGCGATGAACTTCGGGAAATCTCGCGCTCGTTTCCAAATGGAAGCAAAAACTGGCGTTCTTTTTGATGATGTTGCCGGTGTGGAAGAAGCGAAAGAAGAGCTGCAAGAAGTGGTCACCTTCCTCAAGCAGCCGGAACGCTTTACCGCAGTGGGTGCAAAAATTCCGAAAGGAGCATTACTCATCGGACCACCGGGAACCGGAAAAACTTTATTAGCCAAAGCAATTGCTGGTGAAGCAGGCGTTCCCTTCTTCAGTATCTCGGGTTCTGAATTTGTGGAAATGTTTGTTGGGGTCGGCGCCTCACGGGTTCGTGACCTCTTCAAGAAAGCGAAAGAAAATGCTCCTTGCCTCATCTTTATTGATGAAATTGACGCCGTTGGTCGTCAGCGCGGTGCGGGTATCGGTGGCGGTAACGATGAACGGGAACAAACCTTGAACCAGTTACTCACCGAAATGGATGGGTTTGAAGGCAATACCGGTATCATCATTATTGCTGCGACAAACCGCCCGGATGTTCTCGATACAGCCCTCTTACGTCCCGGACGCTTCGACCGGCAGATTACTGTTGATGCACCGGATGTGAAAGGACGGGTTTCTATCCTCAATGTTCACGCCCGGAATAAGAAATTAGACCCCGATGTTTCTTTAGAATCCATTGCCCGACGCACTCCTGGCTTTACCGGTGCAGATTTAGCAAACCTCCTCAACGAGGCAGCGATTTTAACCGCTCGTCGTCGCAAATCAGCCATTACCCTTGCTGAAATTGACGATGCCGTGGATCGGGTGGTTGCTGGTATGGAAGGCACACCGTTAGTAGATAGTAAGAGCAAACGCTTGATTGCTTACCACGAAGTGGGTCATGCCATTATCGGGACCTTAATCCCCGCTCACGATCCGGTACAAAAGGTAACCTTGATTCCTCGGGGACAAGCGCAAGGGCTAACCTGGTTTACTCCCAGTGAAGAACAAAGCCTGGTCTCGCGATCGCAGCTGAAAGCTCGCATTACTGGTGCTTTAGGCGGTCGTGCCGCTGAAGAAGAAGTCTTTGGCGATGCCGAAGTTACCTCGGGTGCTGGCGGCGACTTACAACAGCTAACAGCAATGGCCCGTCAAATGGTCACTCGCTTTGGTATGTCGGATCTCGGTCCCTTATCTTTAGAAAGTCAAAACAGTGAAGTCTTCCTCGGTGGCGGTTTAATGAATCGCTCTGAGTATTCTGAAGAAATTGCTTCTCGAATTGATTCTCAAGTGCGGGAAATTATCGAACAGTGTCATCACAACGCTCGTCAAATTATTCGCGACAACCGCGTTGCCATTGACCGTTTAGTGGACTTGCTCATTGAGAAAGAAACCATTGATGGGGATGAGTTCCGTCAAATTCTTTCTGAATATACAGATATCCCGGAAAAAGAGCAATATGTTCCGCAAATGCAACAGAATCAGTAGTCAATTGCTGATGTAAGCAAAAAGGAGATGGGGTAAACTCCCATCTCCTTTTTTTCTTGTTTAAACAACACAATGAATTAACGCCAATAATTGCGCCCTTTCCAAAAAACCCCTACCATCATCCCCAGCAAGCCAGGATAAGACAAACGAACTAAAAAGCTGGGTAATGGTAGCAATCCCCTTAAGCCTAAAATAATGACTAAACAAAGGACTAATGCCCATAAACTGCCTGCATTGAGGAAGATCTGAGATTGGAAGCGGTCACAAACCGCAACCCCTAATACCCCGACACCGGCAGCAACAGCTAAAGGCAGTAAGATACCGAGAGGGGGCGATAGAAGGAACGAAACACTTTGTTGTATTCCCGGAACATTGGAAATTAGGAAAATGAGTAAATAATCGATCGCGCTGGCAATAGCAACTGTAATTAACGAAACAAGAAACAGGGGTTTCCAAGGCTGCGACTTAAAGCGTCGGAGAGTATCATTCATGGGTCTATCTCTTAACTAGAAGTTGCTTCTGTGGTTTCTGATTTTTTAAAGAATTGTTCAGTAATCCAAGCGGTAATAATATGGGAGAGGAGACCAATCGGACCGGCAAATAGACATAAAATAATAGAATGAACGGTAAAAATTCCTTTTTCTTGTCCTTGCCAATACACCCAGCGCCCCACAAATAAATCCATCACTAAAAAGTGTGCCCATCCGGTTGCAGCGGCACTTTCTTCACCAAAGAATTGGGTAATGGTCGGTAAATCGGGATTGGATAACGCTGCTGCTGATTCGGTATTGAGGGTATTAGCAAAAAAGAAAATATAAAAGCCGACTAAAATAATAAAGGGTAGAAAAGAAGACATTACTTTTTTCGTAACCCCCCAATTCGGAAGGAAGATCATTAATGCCCAAAAGGGTAAAACAAACAGGTTGGCAATATCAAATGCAAGATTCATAGTCATTGTTATTCGTCATTGGTCATTAGTCATTAGTCATTGGTCATTAGTCATTAGTCATTGGTCATTAGTCATTAGTCATTAGTCATTAGTCATT
>CAZAYV010000108.1:0-14031 GCA_964489465.1 uncultured Dactylococcopsis sp.
GACCACCGAGATCTACACTCTTTCCCTACACGACGCTCTTCCGATCTGACGCGATCTCAGATTCATCGCGCTACCAAAAACGACAATGGGAACTGTTATTAGTACCGTTAACATGAAAGGAGGGGTAGGCAAAACTACCCTAACAGTTAATCTTGCCACTTGTTTAGCCAAGAACCATCAGAAGCGAGTTTTAGTAGTCGATTTAGACTCACAAATTAGTGCGACTCTGAGTTTGATGCCACCGCAAGAGTTTTCCAAAGCGCGTCGGACTCGGCGCACACTGAGCTATCTTATTGATAAAGTAGTGCGTCCGAATATTCGTCGTAAGTACGATACACCTGATTTGATTTACTCGCAAATTTGCGAAATTAATGGCTTAGAATTACTTGCTGGGGATATTGAACTTTATGATGAGTATTTAGTCTCGAAAAAACTCCATGAAGAAGCGATTTCCGATTCCGAACAAGATTTTAATCAGGCGTGGGATAATTTTGAAGTAACACTAGTCCGAAAAATCCTCGAACCGGTCATTGATGACTATGATTTCATTATCATGGACTGTGCACCGGGTTATAATTTGCTCACTCGCAGTGGCATTGCTGCCAGTGATTTTTATTTACTCCCTGCCCGCCCAGAACCCTTATCGTTAATTGGGGTTCAATTGCTAGAAAAGCGGATTGCTCGTTTAAAAAACAATGATAAAACTGAATCCGAGCAACTGAAAAAACTCAGTTTATTAGGGATTACTTTTATCTTATCCCATGGGGGATTATTTGGTCGCTACTATAAGCAAGTGATGCAACGGATTGAGCAAGATTTTGAACCGGATCAAATCTTTCGAGAGCAAATTCCCATGGATGTGAATGTAGCGAAAGCCGTGGATATGTTTACTCCAGCTGTTTTAGCAATGCCCAATTCTTCAGGGTCAAAAGCCTTTGTTAAACTCACCGAAGAAATTTTGAAGAAGATCTCTAATGCTTAATTGATCTTGAAAAAGCAAACTTGGCAAGGATTATTTTCTTTGAGTCTATACGGTATCAACTCAGTAGAGTGAACAGAGCCTTGGAACCTAACCCTATTCACGGATTAAACGGTCCGAGAATTGTCACCTGTGACACTCAAACTTCCAATTCTACCCTGTCCTGAATCTGCTAAATGTTGGTTCAAAGTTGGCAACAAGCATACTATTTAGCCAAAATTTTATATTTAACCAAGATACAACTTGTAACAAGTGCTACAGTTAAGTTATTAGTTGATTTTTTGAGATTAACGCGACTTAATTTTGTGCAAAAATTATGGTTTCTCAATCACTATTTTTAGGAGTTTAAATCAATGCCTTTTTCAATTGAATCGGCTCGCAATATTTTTCCAGAAACAGTCGCTGCAGATGCCGTTCCTGCAACGATTGCTCGTTTTAATCAGCTGAGTGCTGAAGATCAGTTAGCATTAATTTGGTTTGCCTACAAAGAAATGGGGAAAGGCATCACAATTGCGGCCCCTGGTGCTGCTAATATGCAATTTGCCGAACCAACTTTGCAAAAAATCCGCCAAATGAGTTTTGCTGAGCAAACTCAAGCTATGTGTGATTTAGTGAATCGCACTGATACAGAAATCAGTCGGACCTATGGCACTTGGAGTCCTAATATTAAACTTGGCTTTTGGTATCAACTCGGAGTCTGGATGGAACAAGGAATTGTTGCGCCAATTCCTGAAAACTATAAATTATCGGCAAATGCCTCAGCGGTTTTACAAGCAATTCGCAGCTTAGAGAGTGGACAACAAATTACTGTTTTGCGGAATGCTGTGGTTGATATGGGCGTTGACCCCATGAATTTAGGAAATGTTCAACGGGTGAGTGAACCGGTAGAACCGCCTAAAGATATGTCACAACGGGAACAAGTCAAGATTGAAGGCATTAACAATTCAACAATATTCAGCTATATGAATAACCTCAATGCCAATGATTTTGATGCCTTGATTGAACTCTTTGAAGATGATGCAGGTTTACAACCTCCTTTTCGCCGACCCATTGTTGGTAAAGATAAAATTTATCAATTCTTCCGGGAGGAATGCCAAAATCTGAAATTATTGCCTGAGCGGGGTGTATCAGAACCGGCAGAGGATGGATACACTCAAATTAAGGTGACGGGTAAAGTACAAACGCCTTGGTTCGGTGCTGGTGTTGGGATGAATATCGCATGGCGATTCTTACTCAACGATCAAAATAAGATTTTCTTTGTTGCGATTGATTTACTCGCATCGCCAAAAGAACTCATGAACTTGTCTAACTAGGTTTTTACTCAGTTGTGAATGCAGGGGAAAAGGAAAACGGCAACTTCCTTTTCCCTTTTTTATGCCCGCGATGAGACCCGCTCGAACGATTTATGAGAGTTATGCTAAGATATATTGCGAAAATTTATAAAGCTAATAATAAAAAACAATCAATGCAAGCAACTGACAACCAATGGTCTCATCAGGAAGAACAAATTGCACAAGAAGCTTTTCAAAAAGCCTATGAACGGGAAATTAAGGCGTTAATGCAAGAGGTGGAACGGCAGGTCAAAGCAGTTGAAGTAGCAGACGATCTGTGGCGTTTACATGATGTTTTAAGTGCAAAACGCCATGAAATTGATGGTAAGTATCACTATGAAACTTCAACCATTCTTTTCATTTTGGCAGAGTTAGTGAAAGGAGGTTGGTTGAAGTTACAAGAGTTACAAGGTTTAGAACCAGATAAAGTTTCTAAGATTAAAGCCTTAACTTTAATGTAACCTTCATTTGACAAAGGAGAGGTGCTGGTGGAACCCATGAATCAAAAACTCAGGAGCCATATTTGAGCGATAATAATATATAAACCATTACTGATGCGAGCAAGGGCTTTCTGTAAGCTATTGTCAATCGCTTTAATCCAGGGGAGTCCAGTAGAAGTAGTGATAAGATTCCTATCACATCACCAGAGTTTGTATGATTTGCAGCGTGATTGCAAAATTTAATAATTTCGGTTTCTCTTGAACAGACAATCAATCATCCTAAAGCATACTGAAACTGATTATTGCTCCCTCTCAAAAAATGATTCATCTACCTCATATCCCAACATCTGACTAAACGCAATAATACGTCCATAACCGGAAACTTGTTGCTGTTGCAACCAATCGTAGAGCACAAAAACTTTTCTCATTACAAAAAGCTCTAACGCTTCGGGGTTAAATTGAATTCCTTCGGCGCGACTAAACTGGTGTGGAACTAACATGGCGGTGTAACGGGCTAATTCCCCGTTGCGCCAGTCGAGAAAGAAAATAAACCAAGGATAAACCGTGTCTAGACGTAAGAACCAAAGGCGAATTTCGGGAACTTCTGAGAGTTCGCGCGGATCAGTGGGATCTCGGGGATAATCAAACTCAAATTGAAATTGTTGTTCGTATTCCGTTAGTGTTCCCGCGCTTAAAATGGGGTCGAGTTCATTTTGCACAGGTGATAAGTCCAGGCGATCAATGCTATCTTGAGTTAACTTGATGGTTATGGTCATCGTTGAAAAAATATCGGTGCCGTGAACTATCTTAGGACAAGACTGACAAGTAACGCTTAACGCAAGGGGCGCTATGGGGTTAAAGCAGAATTGGTTAATTTCTCTGGCAGCTTGCGCTGGAATGTGGAGTATTGCTGTACCCGCATCTCAGGCGCAAGCCCTGCTTCCACACACATTAGAACCAAACTTTGAAAACTTAGAAGAACAAGGGTTAGCTCTTGCTCAAGATGCAGCCCAACTGGTGCGATTTCAACAGTACGATGCGGCGCTGGCGCGGGCGAAAGTGGCAACCCAATTAGCCCCCGATGCTTATCAACCTTGGTTTATTTGGGGGAGTTTAGAGGCAAGAAACGAAAATCTTGATCAAGCCCTTGTCGCATTAAAAAAAGCCCATGCGCTTGCACCAAATGAGGCACAAGTTTTATTTACTCTGGGATCTGCTTATTTCCAAAAAGGGAATTATGAGCAGGCTATCCAAGAAATTCAAGCCGGATTAGAGTTAGAATCGGACTCCCCAGAAGCCTTGTTTGATTTAGGTAATGCTTATCTGAAGCTGAATCAATACGATAGGGCGATCGCGTCTTATCAAAAAGCAGCGCAGTTAGAAGAAGACTTTTGGCCTGCGATTAATAATATTGGGTTAATTGAGTACGAACAGGGTAAAATTTCTGCAGCAATGGAAAAGTGGCGCACTGCAGCCCAAATTGCTGAGAATGCCACAGAACCGCAACTCGCGATCGCGGTGGCGCTCCATGGACAAGGAAAGCAACAAGAGGCGATTAAAATGGCGCAAGCTGCCTTACGTTCCGACAGTCGGTATGCTAACCTCGAATTCTTAGAAGAAAACCTTTGGGGAGAAAAGTTACTCGCGGATACAGAAGACTTTTTTACGTCTCCTCTGATGGAGTCAACCCTGAGCCGTTTACAGATTAACCCACCTGATTCAGAGTAAATTAAAGTCTCTCCACTTCTCGGTAGGTATTAGGAATGGCAAAACAGTTAAATCTTATGGGTGGTAATCAAATTATTCCCACCGCTCTCCATACGGAGATGGAACAGTCCTATCTCGAATATGCTATGAGTGTGATCGTGGGGCGAGCCCTCCCGGATGTACGGGATGGTTTAAAGCCCGTTCATCGACGTATTTTGTACGCCATGCACGAGTTGGGCTTAACGCCGGATCGCCCCTTTCGCAAATGTGCCCGTGTCGTGGGGGATGTTTTGGGGAAATATCACCCCCATGGCGACCAAGCTGTGTATGATGCCTTGGTACGGATGGTGCAAGACTTTTCTTCTCGTTATCCGTTACTGTCTGGACATGGCAATTTTGGCTCTTTGGACAATGACCCACCGGCTGCCATGCGTTACACGGAAACTCGTCTGGCTGCGATCGCGCAAGATGCTCTCCTCAATAATATTGGGGAAGCTACGGTGGATTTTGTCGGGAACTTTGACAACTCCCAACAAGAACCTGTAGTTCTACCGGCGCAATTGCCCCTCCTGTTACTCAACGGCTGTTCTGGGATTGCTGTGGGCATGGCAACGAACATTCCCCCTCACAACTTAGGAGAAGTGGTGGATGGGTTGATCAAACTGATTGATAAGCCCGATGTCCCCGATGAGAAGCTGTGGGAGTTGATTCCAGCACCGGATTTCCCCACGGGGGGTGAGATTATGGATGGAGAAGGAATCCGTGATGCTTACCGTACCGGACGCGGCACGATCCGAGTGCGCGGTGTGGTTAAGGTGGAACAGCTCAATTTAGGCAAGCGGAAGCGCGACCGGACTGCCCTTGTCGTAACCGAGTTTCCCTTCCAAGTCAATAAAGCCTCTTGGATTGAAAAAGTAGCGGAACTCGTTAATGGCGGGCGGATGGAAGGGATTGCTGATATTAGGGATGAAAGCGATCGTAATGGGGTGCGTGTAGTAATTGAGTTGAAACGGGATGCCTCTGCGGATAACGTTTTAGGGCAACTCTACCACCAAACGGCGCTGCAATCGAATTTTGGGACGATTATGCTTGCCCTGGTCAATAATACCCCTTGTCAACTGTCTTTGCGGGACTTACTTGAAAATTTCCTTAGATTTCGAGAAGAAACCCTGACCCGACAATATACGCACCAACTCGAAGTCGCACGCAAACGCTTACACCTTTCCGAGGGGTTATTAGCCGCCCTCAACCATCTCGATGCGGTCATTGATATTCTTCGCAATGCCCCGGATGGAAGTACGGCAAAAGCCCAATTACAGGTGCAGTTGGGCATTAGTCAGGAACAGGGAGATTCCATTCTGGCGATGCCGATGCGTCGCCTGACAGGGTTAGAACGACAAAAACTAGAAGCAGAAGTCAATGACTTACGGGAAGAAATCAGCCAACTCGAAACGCTGTTATCGGATCGCCACGAGTTACTCAAAGCGTTGAAAAAAGAGCTGCGATCGCTGAAAAAACGGTATGGAAACGAAAGGCGGACGCGCATCGTTCCGGCTGCCAAACCGAAAAAAAACCCGAGTCCTCCTCAATCCCAATCCGCTACCACCGAAAAACCCTCTCCTCCCACCGCTAAAGCTCCTACTGCCCCTCCCGAATCGGCAATTCTCGAAATTACTCAACAAGGAAAAGTTTATTGGTCTGAAGAGCCAACAACCGATAAAGGGAGCAAGAGTAAGGATTTTGTTGTTTTCCGCACTCCATTAAGTTCAGAAAACCCATTAATCGCAATTACTGATTTTGGGAAAGCTTATAGTCTAAAAACGGATGTTATTCCCCCTGTTTACGGAAAACACAACGTCTCTTTAAATAAAGTTTTACAGGGCATTGCCAGTAAAACTGAAGAAAACCCCTTATCTTATCTGCCTCTGCCGGAAAAAGATGTCATCTTACTGACGCAACAAGGGCGAATTAAGCGCTTGGCAGCATCAGAAATAGCCAGCATTGGCAATCGGGGGTTGAGTTTAGTCAAACTAAAAGAGCGCGATCGCGTGACCAATGTCTGTTTAACGGCAGAAGGAGAAGATGTGCTTCTTGCCACCTCTGGTGGGCGGATTCTGCGGTTTGCCGTCAATGATGAGCAAATGCCCCCAATGGGACGGACAGCCCAAGGCAATTTAGCCACTCGCCTCCGTCAACAGGAACACCCGGTGGGGTGTGTTTCCCTTTCACCAGACTCATCGATTCTCTTAGTGTCGCAGCTGGGCTATGCCAAACGCATTCCCGTTACTGCGATCCGGCGAGGGAGTCGGGGGGATATTGGCACGCAAGGCTTACAATTTATCAATAGCAGCGATCGCGTGGCAGGAATGGTCAGTGCTGAACCGGAAACGGCTGTGGTTAAGCTTTTAACGAGTCAAGGGCGTGTTTTTTCCCTAACCCTAAAAGAAGTGGCCTTTTGGGGCAAAGATGGGGTGGGCGATCGCGCGGTGAAACTGAAAGCAGAGGAAACGATTACACAGCTCATTCCAATTTCTGACTTATGATTACCGGCAAAACCAAATTATTAGGGGTGATTGGCGATCCGGTGGAACATTCTTTATCGCCGGTGATGCACAATGCGGTGTTAAATCATCTTGGATTAGATTATGTTTATCTGCCGTTACCCGTCAAAAAAGGCGATTTAGAACGCGCCTTAGCCGGGTTTGCTGCCATTGATTTAGTGGGATTTAATGCTACGATCCCTCATAAACAAGCGATTATTCCCCATCTTGATCGGATTACTCCAGAAGCGCAGCAAGTCGGCGCCGTGAATACGATTTGGCGCACGGCAACTGGCTGGGAGGGAACTAACACGGATGTTGATGGTTTTATTGCCCCTTTGCAAGCTTTGGATCAGAATTGGTCAGAAATGACCCCAGTCATTCTCGGGAATGGCGGTGCAGCGCGAGCGGTGATTGTCGGTTGTGCCAAATTAGGCTGTCCCAAAATTGCTGTTGTGGGACGCAGTTTAGAAAAATTAGAACAATTTCAAGCCAGTTGGGACAAGACAGGGCTGTCTGCCCAGCTAAAAATCCATCTTTGGGAAGACTTACCTCGTTTAGTTTCGCAAACGCAGCTTTTAGTCAATACAACGCCTGTGGGAATGTCTCCTCATCGTGAGACCTCCCCGGTAGAAGCAGCGGTTTTAAGGGAACTTCCCCGAGGCGCGATCACGTATGATTTGATTTATACCCCAAGACCGACGCGCTTTCTGCAACTGGCACAAGATACTAGTAGTGCTGTCATCTTCGACGGTTTAGAAATGCTCATCCAACAGGGAGCAGCTGCCCTAGAACGGTGGATACAACAGTCGGTTCCCGTGGATATCATGCGCTCAGCCCTAAACAATGCAGTGGATTAACGAGAAAAGGATTTTCAACTTCTCTTTAACCTCTTCCTCCTGATCCCGCAAGGACTAAGTTTCGCTTATCAAAGCACAATTTCGTAATTTTCGCTACCTTTTCTCTAAAATTGTAAAAAAAATTTGCAAAACTTTACGATGATTGTTAGACTACTTGTAGTAGAACCAAATTGTCCCATCTCCTGAACTGAAACGAACAGCAGCGTCAGGCGGTCTTGGTGCAACTTAGGTTTTCTCCTCCCAACGCAGCAAGCTAGACAAGCCAGCCCTCGTGGCTGGTTTTTTTTTGTGAATTTTGTATTGATTACTGCATCGTCAGCGCTGACGAAGTTAGGGGAAAATTGGTTAACCTAGAAAAATAGGTGAAGAGATTTTAACGTCGCGCGATCGTGAAACACAATTTAATTGGACTGAAAGCTAACGAATTTCGACATCCCCTGGATTTAGAAGCCACGCAAACCCTGCAACAATTTCCGGGCTGGGATATTGCCGTGAGAACAGTTTTAGGAGGGGTCGCTGAGCAATTTTTCTATCTAGAGAACGTTGCAGCGAGTGTGCAAGTCAGTGAAAAACAACTGCCTCATCTCCATAAACTCTTGGTAGAAGCCTGTCACCGACTAGATTTAGATGTTCCGGAACTCTACATCAAGCAACATCCTGCCCCGAATGCGTATACCTTTGCCATGCGGGGGAAACAGCCCTTTATTGTCCTTCATACTTCATTAATTGAACTCCTCACCCCAGAAGAAATCCAAGCGGTTATTGCTCATGAATTGGGGCATCTAAAATGTGAACATGGGATATATCTAACCCTCGTTAACTTACTGGTGTTAGCAGCAGGATTATTGCCCAACTGGGGAGTGATTTTGGCTCAATCCTTGCAAGACCAGATGTTAGAGTGGATTCGATGTGCTGAGTTTAGCTGCGATCGCGCTGCGCTGTTAGCAGTACAAGAGCCGAAAGTAGTGATGTCTGTCTTGATGAAACTTGCCGGTGGTTCTCCTACCCTTGCGCCCCAATTAAACCTCGATGCATTTATTGAACAAGCCAGAGCCTATGACCAAATGAGTGAATCCCAACTCGGAGAACTTCTTAAAAATGCTCATACCCAACAACTCAGTCATCCTGTTCCTGTCATTCGCGCTCAAGCCATTGACCGTTGGGGGAGCTCCTCCGATTATCAACGCTTGCTAGAGAAACATCAAACAAGTTATAATGGGCAGACGGAAATCAGGGGCAAGTGGCGGAATTGGTAGACGCACCACACTCAAAATGTGGCGGCCACTGGTCGTGAGAGTTCGAGTCTCTCCTTGCCCACTTGCTTTAGCGGCAGGCAAAGCCCTAATTAGGTGGCTAGAGATTTTTGAATCTCAGGCGGGAACGGCAAACGCTTACGAGTACTAGGATTGATACAAACGTGCTGGGTTTTTCCTCGTGCCAAAACCTTTTTGAAATCAGCATCTGCTGTTAAGTCATACCCAATTAATAGTTCCGTCTCAGAAAGAAATTGGGGAGTCAAAGTAATCAAAACTTGATCTCCCCAATAAATTGGACGCAAGCAATCTATTTCTCCATGAATAATTGGCAGCGCAATTGTTCCCCGAGTGAGATATTCTTGAAGATTAATTCCCTGATTAATGAGAACTTCTTCATAAGCCGTATGGCACATCTGTAAAAGATGAGCGAAATAAACAACGCCTGCTGCATCTGTATCCGCTAGACGCACCCGATAGGGAATCCTTAAGTGTGATCGATCTTTCATCTCTATTTCAAACCCATCAGAGTCTTCCTAAGGATAGTAGATTGTTGCTGTAATTCCTTGTTGCTCTAATTGGTTTTGTAAATTTTTGGCTTGCGACTCTTTTGTAAAGGCTGCCACTTGCAAAACTTGACCAACTTCAGAAAATTCGCGCAAGTAAGCATCAGCAAATAACTGGCGACTTTTTTGGTACTCCTCTTGATTGGGATTTTCAACCACTACACAATAAAAGTCTCCCCCACAACTGGGTTTCTTTACCTTTGCAACCTCTGCTGCGGGTTCAGCTTCGACCAAATTATCCACATCAAGTTCGATAAATTCATCTTTAGCTAAATTAGGACGGTTTGGAATACTAGGAGAAGATGAATCTGTAGCCACCGCACTCTGTTGTTTGGGTTCCGCGGTTGAAGAAGCTGAATTTTCTACAGTCAAAGCAGTACGACTAAAACGAACTTGGGCTAAGTCAACCAAGATCATACTCAAAAGGGTTCCGGAAAGAAAGAAAATGAGAATCCCTGCAATTCCCAAAGGGGTTAATAAATAATCACGCCAAGAGGAACGAGCAGCTGACTGAGAAACATTATAATTCTGATCTGGAAGACGTTGTGTGGAAAGGGATGTCTCTTCTTTTTCTTCCTGGTTGAGATGGCGTAATAACTCTTCCGAGGAGGCAAGATAACTATCTATCTGCTCAAGATCAATTTTTTCTTGTGCTTCAAGTTCTGAATTAAAGGTTGCAGAAGAAGATAACAGAGAAGAATTCCCTGTAGCATCCGTTGACTCTAATTGTGATTGAGTAATGGGAAGTCCTTGTGCCTGCGCTTGTTCTTCTCGAAATCGCTCTAATTCCTCTTCTAAATCAACATTGAGACTGCTCAAGGCTGCTTGTAAGTTAGGATGCAAAGTTACCTTGGCTGGTGAAGCGTTAGTAGAAAACTTATTAGGATTCATAGTGATTCAGCATTGAGCTTTGATGAGTCCTGATCTTTTAAAAAAAATTTAATTAGTAATTACTCAAGGTTATCTTGCGAGAGATAAACCACTGGTATTTTATTTGATTTATCTATACTTGACAATGATAAATATCAAATTTGAGCAGGATTTAAGTTTTTGTTCACTTAGGTTGATCTCAAGGTGCAAAGTTACCTCCCAGCACAAATTAATCATAAATTTACGAGATTTAACGGAAGTTATTTTTGGGAATTGTTTCGTAATTTCCATTTTCAAGAAAATAGTGATTACACTCAAACGAGGTTAATTTGAGGGAAGTTTTCCGGTGATTATTTATATTTATAAAGCAAATATAAAGAAAAAATAAATTTCTCCTCAGGTTAGGGGATCACTAAAGAAAGACACCGTGAGACTTTTGAGGGATCAACGAAAAAAAAGGAGAAATGGATAATAAGGATACGAGATTTAAGATAAAAGTATCTTTTACTAAAGCCAAGCCATGAAAACCACTAACCATTTACCTTCAGTTTGCAGATACTGCCGACATTATTCTCCTCAAGGCCGGAGAGGAGGAATCTGCCAAAAGTTAAGTGCTCCGGTGCGAGGCGATTGGCAAGCCTGTTCCTTAGCCAATTCACCGTTCCTCCCCACCTGGGAAACTTGGGAAGAAATCACTCTAGTGGAGAATCACCATTTCCAAGTCGTCAACCCCGTTGTCGCCCAAAATTCTCAGCCTGAGGTAGAAGTTTCACTTGCAATCGAAGGAGAAGAAACGACAACGGCTCTTCGCGCTTAGCATCAATTATGATTGGCTCAGTTTGAGTCCACTTTCATAAGTCCAAAATAAATTCAGCAAGCCAACCGTTTTCGCACTATAAGCTGGAAAGCTGTTGTTTATAGAAAACTGCGTCTCATAAATACTAAATAAAAAATAATTGTGTCGCCGCGTTGATAGATTAACCATAGGCTTTAGATACAGTTGATTCTGTTTTACAAACAAATTACATTGTTGCTGTAAAAAGTGACCGAAGACATTTGAGATTTTTGTGCAACCCTGTTCTTGTAAATAAACACTAGCTTGTTGGGCAGCATAGTTCTGATAAGCATGACGATGGGGGTTAGTGAATGCCAGAATTATCCCAACGCCAAGAACGGCAAGACTGCCGATTAGGGTACTGGATTGCCAGGGTTGTAGTTTCATGATCTTGAGAATTATCTCTGAAAAAGAATCCTTGTTGATTATTAGTGTACTTTATTAAGATAAAATCGTGATCTCGTTCGTTTTCTTGCCCATCGTTGTCTTCAATTAAGTCTCATCAATTTTGCTGAGTTCTTTGCCGATCAAGCCCTGCCAAGAAAGGTTTTTGTTTTCCGCCTCGATCCAACCCTTTACTATATGAAGTTTTGTTAAGTCTTTCTCAAGAAACTGTCTGCTGACAGTTACGATCCAATGTTGGAAGAAAAATAACTTTTTTAATAAAGATTCGGGTAATCACGGGAGAGAACATGGAAGCCTTAACTAGTTTTTTAGGAAGCATCAATTATGAAGTCATCTTTCAGTTAACCTTTGTGACTCTGATTATGATTTCCGGTCCAGTGGTGATTTTTTTACTCGCTGTCCGTGGAGGCGACCTCTAAAGCATCATCAAAAACGTCATAATATAGATAGAAGGCAACAGCAAGGTGGTAAGGCATCGCCTTGCTCATTTTGTCTGGATCGTGATCAGTGTTGGGAAGTGTTATGTCCTACGAACCCCTCCATCAGAAGTATCGCCCCCAAACCTTTGCTGATCTTGTCGGACAAAGCGCGATCGCGGATACTCTCAGCAATGCGATCCAGCGTCAACGTATTGCCCCTGCTTACTTATTTAGTGGCCCCAGAGGCACTGGAAAAACCTCTTCAGCTCGGATCTTAGCCAAGTCTCTCAATTGTATTAATAGCAGTGAACCCACGCCTCAACCTTGTGGTCAATGTGAGATTTGTCGCGCCATCACCAACAGCTCTGCCCTCGATATCATTGAAATTGATGCGGCCAGTAATACAGGTGTTGATAACATTCGCGAAATCATTGAGCGATCAAGTTTTGCACCGGTACAATGCCGCTATAAACTCTACATTATTGACGAATGCTTAACCGGAGATACCCTCATCCCCACTTCTCATGGCGTGATGAGAATGGATGATCCTAAATTGCAAGGAAAAACAGTTCTTAGCTACAACGAAACTAGAGCAACCTGGCAAGAGCGAAGAGTATTGCGCTGGTTACAGCAAGGCGTTAAATCTACTTTACAACTGGAAACAACTCATTGTGCTATTCGTTGTACCGAAAATCATCTCCTCCGAACAGAACAAGGGTGGATTCCAGCGAAATATCTCCAAGTGGGAATGAAAATCCTATCTCCCAAAACTTTAGAAAAACTTGAAGCAATTTATCCTGTTGGGAGAGAACCGGTTTATGATTTAGAAGTTGAGCATAATCATAATTTTGTGGCAAATGGACTTTTAGTTCACAATTGCCATATGCTAAGTACAGCTGCGTTTAATGCATTACTCAAAACCTTAGAAGAACCTCCACCAAGAGTGGTTTTTGTTCTCGCGACCACTGACCCGCAACGAGTCTTACCAACAATTATTTCTCGCTGTCAACGGTTTGATTTCCAGCGCATTCCACTTACGGCAATCACCTCTCATTTGGAAAAAATTGCCCAAACAGAAGCCATCGAGATTACAAAAGAAGCACTTACTGTCATTGCACAAGTTGCTCAGGGTGGCTTAAGAGATGCGCAGAGCTTATTAGATCAACTGAGCTTACTGTCTGGAACGATTACAATCGAACGAGTTTGGGATTTGGTCGGCGCGATCCCAGAACAAGATTTAATTGCACTGTTACAAGCTCTGAAACAAAAAAATAGTGATCAAATTTTGAGTCAGTGTCGTCAACTCATGGATCGGGGACGAGAACCAATCATTGTGTTAGAAAACCTTGCTGGTTTTTATCGAGATTTGCTCATTGCCAAAACTGCCCCTAATCGTTCAGAATTAGTTGCTCTCACCAGCTCGACCTGGGATCAATTATGTGATATGGCTCAGCAATGGCAAGTTAATGAAATCTTAGCAGGACAAAAGCACCTTCAGAACAGTGAAGCTCAAATTAAACAGACCACTCAACCTCGCTTATGGTTAGAAGTGACTCTATTGGGATTGTTAACGACAGAGCAACTTGACGTTTCCGTAGCAGAGACTCCAATCCTAACTACACCAACTGCAAACCAAACATCAACCCAGACAGTTACTACACCAGCGACACTACCCAGCCAGTCTCCTGTCCAACCACCGGCGGAACCAAAACCAAAAGAAACAATTGAAACATCAGAAAGAGAACCTGCTACCACTTCGATGCAAGCAGAACCAGAAACAACTATCACTGATGATTCTTCTTCAGCCCCAATAGTTGTTAATGAAG
>CAZAYV010000108.1:14041-14751 GCA_964489465.1 uncultured Dactylococcopsis sp.
AAGCGGAAATTTGGTCGCAAGTTTTAGAAAGGTTATCTTTACCCTCCCAAGCTTTATTTAAGCAACATTGTCGTTTACTATCAATTAAGGGAAATATTGCTCAAGTTGGAGTCAAAAATCAAAAGCTGCTTGCTTTAGCCAAAAACAAAAAACGCCAACATGATCTCGAACAAGCCCTAACTGGACTTTTGCAACAAAAAATTACTGTTAGTCTTCAAGTTATTAATGAAGCTACTGTTCAATCGACTCCAGAGGCGCAATCTAGTCAACAAACAGCAACCACCTCTCCCGAAGAAAAAAAACAGGCTGTACCATTACAAGAGAACGAAAATTACAGTGATTTTCCTGTTGTAGAAGAGACTGACACTCCTCAAGCCGAGGAAATTACTGCAAAAAAACCGCTTTCGGCTGCAAAAGCAGAAACCTCAAACAATCCCAAAGCATTACGACAAATGGCTAAAGAATTAGCTAATGTCTTTAAGGGAGAAGTGATCAACTTTGATCAAACGGAATTTTCTTTTCTAGCGGATGTAAATCCTGACCTGCTTGAGGAAACAGGAGAAAATAATGGAATTGAAACAGAAATTGAGTGATTAAAATCAGAACCTAAGCAATAGTATTTCCCTTTTTTAAAACCTCCCCCGATCTTTATGACCAAGGGGGGAGGGGGTAAAGAAAGAACCTGGCACTGAGCTATTTTCCCAGACAGT
>CAZAYV010000109.1:0-14728 GCA_964489465.1 uncultured Dactylococcopsis sp.
AACCAACGTCAGGATATGCTGATCTTTATGGCCGCGTCGGTTCTCTGTTAGAAGTGGGTACAGGGTTTCACACCGAACTGACCGGGCGGGAGAATGTCTATTTGAGCGGCGCCATACTGGGTATGCGCAAATCTGAGATTGACCGCAAATATGATGAGATCGTAGAGTTTTCCGGCGTGCAAAAATATATTGATACACCAGTCAAGCGATATTCAAGCGGCATGGCCGTACGTTTGGCTTTTGCCGTTGCTGCCCATCTGGACCCAGAAATCTTATTGATTGACGAGGTTTTGGCCGTTGGTGATGCCTCTTTCCAGCAAAAATGCCTGGGAAAAATGTCTGAGGTCGCCGGGGGTGGCCGCACGATCATCTTCGTCAGCCATGATATGGGCGCAATTAAAAACTTATGCTCACGCGCCGCCTGGATTGATGATGGAAAATTGAAAGCTCTGGGTGATGTCGATCAAGTCGTGCAGGAATACTTGGTTGCCAGCACCGAGCGCGGCGAATGGCACACTGAGATCGCTGATCGCAAAGACCGTCGCGGCAATGGCAGCCTGCGGTTTACTGGTTTTCGGATGCAAGATGATCAAGGCAATCCGATGATTTCGGCTATCGCGGGTGAGCCTGTCGAATTTGTGCTTTCATATGAAATGAATCTCGAAAATTATCACAACATTGCATTTCATTTATGGATACGGGATACTTTTCTTAAAGGTATTATTTATTATTCAAATATTTTAACGGGCGAGGAATTTGATGACTTGGCTATAGAAGGTAGCATCGTTTGTAGAATTCCTCGTTTTCCTTTAAGGGAAGGCCGTTATTATCTTGATTTAGGGGCAGATATAGATGGCACCAAGGCAGATAGATTACTTAGAGCATTTGCGATTGATGTTGTTAATGGCCCCTTTTTTGAGACTGGCAAAGTTCCACGAGGTGCTAATGCTGGTGATTATCTTTGTGAGCATTCATGGCATTTTGAGAAGTAGGTGAAACGATACTGTGTCTTGTAACAAAGTTGAGCAGACAATTTGGTCTTTGGATGAACAGGAATTTGAGGAAGTTATAAAATTTATTCCTCATGTACAGCGTGATGCTTATTCAGTAATTTTTTTTCTGAAAATGCGCATACGAGATGTTGTGCGCGTGAAGGGAAAACATATTAGTGAAGATGGTATTCATCTTGGTAAGAAAATTATACCTTGGCCGCAAATAGATAACACTACGTTTCTATCTTTGAAATCTCGATTGTTGAATACCGCAAGGGGATTTCCTCAGGCTCGTTTTTTTGAGGCTCGTAAGCCAATCCTCAAAGCAAAAGATGATCTTTGTAGAGGGTTTATCAAAGGCCTGTTTCGACAGTCAAAGTATGGCAAAGTTAATACATCCAAAGGAAATTCAACGGGCAAATTGCCAAATTTTATTGTTTTGGGAGTTCCTAAAGCTGCTACCACATGGATATATCAATGCTTGGATGAGCATCCGAAAGTATTTGTCCCCGACAAAGAATTAGAATTTTTTCGAAATTATAGATATCATTATGGCATAAACTGGTATGAACAGCAATTTGCTGGATGGCAGTCAGAGAAGGCGGGTGGTGATGTTTCGATAGGATATTTTCAATCATTAAATGCGCCTCAACGTATGTGTAAACATTTAGATTGCCAAGAATTAAAATTAATAGTTTTATTACGAGAACCGATAGATCGCGCTTTATCTTATTATGAAATGCGGGTGTTAAAAGGAGAAATGCTTGGAAGTTTTGAAGATACACTGAAAATTCCTTATTATAGACAACTCTATATAGAGACAGGGCACTATGCTAAGTACTTTGAAAATTATCTTAAGTATTTTTCCTGTGAACAGATTTTAGTTTTGTTATACGAAGAAATCAGAAAGGATCCTGATCATGTTATGGAAAAAGTTTTTGATTTTATTGGTGTCAATCCAGACCATCAAGTAAATACAATAAAGAGAAAGTCTAATGTTGGGAAAACAATAAAAAACCCGAATCTTCATTATGCATTTACAAAATTCGGCTATTTTTTGCAGGTTGCGATCCCTTGGTTTGGAATTGGGATTAGGCTACGTGATTACTTAATAAAAATTAGCCAACAAATAAATTTTTACCAAGTGCGTAGAAAATATCAAATTGATCCTTGTGTATATAAACAACTAAAAGAAGAATTTCAACCCAGTAATGAAAAACTTGCTAGGATTGCAGAAATCGATTTGAGTCTCTGGAGCTAGCTTTTTTGTATGATCTTTAGAAGTTTTTGTTTATGTGAATTTTGCAGTAAAAGATGTGATTATGAAATTACAGGATTGGAGCCACCTAAGATATATTCAAATTGGCGGAAGTCATAAAACAGGCACTTCTTTGCTTTCGGCACTTTTTGATGGACATCCCGATGTTGCTTGCTTCGCGGGAGAAACAAGCATGGCAGGTTTTTTGTATCCCTACCTGACCGATCCTAAGATGAGCCGAAAAGAAAAAATAAATAAAATAATTGAAAGAAGATGTAATTCTCAATCGGATGGCTACGTACCGGTTTCTTCTTGCGATTTTTTCCAAGTTGGCCGTAATCTTAAGCACTTGATGGCGGATTTGGATGATTCCTTTGCCAATCTAAATGCTGCCCTGTTGCAGGCGTTTTACGAGGAGTTAAATCTTGAACACCTCAAAAATGCAAAGGTTTGGTTGGATAAAAGTCCTCTCAGTCATATCTTTGCAGATGAATTATTCGAAATATATCCCAATATGAAGTTTGTTCATCTTCTTCGAGATCCAAAAGATAATTTTGCTTCTGCTGGCGGATCTTTTTTAAAGAGAATTAGATCCGTGGTCAAACGCGAGACACTGCTATGGCGATTTTGGGTGTGGAGTGTCCAGTCATTTTATTATGCTAAAAGAAATTTAGAAAAATATGGTCAAGACCGTTATAAAGTCTTGCGTTTTCGTGATCTTTGTTTGAAACCACGAGAAATCATGCCGGAGTTGGCTGATTTTATTGGCATTCCTGAGATGGGTATCTTATATCAACCCAGCCGCGCCGGTTATTTTTATCCTGGCAATAACAAAGATGGTTTGACCTTTGATGGAATTTATGCTGGTAATATTGGTCGCTGGAATGATAGAATTCCGTCTTATTATGCCCAGGTGATGGAGGCTCAACCGACTGATTTGTTGACTTATTTTGGGTATAGACAACACTTTGAAGAGAAAGAACGTGAGAGGGCATTGAGAAAACATCGTATCATTACCACGTTTATTCCCAGACCAATGCTGCTTGACGATTATCATGTCCGTCACTTTAGAAGCCCCTCTTCTGAAGTTCCTGGCCTATGAACACATTTGTATATAATTTAACGCTATGAAAAAGGTTATATATTCGGGATGTACCGAAAAATTTTGGATTCACGTTGCGGCTCAGCTATTCGTTGAATGTGACTGGAAACCAATATATTGGATTGCTTATCCACCTATAAAGTCGCTGATAAAGTCTAAATTTCCAAGTGTTATTTTCCATTCAAATTTAGATGCTGTTCGAGGGATTAGAGCTCACCAATATTCTGATGTTTTATTAAGACCACTCGACGTTGAAATCCTGGAGAATAACAGATCAACGCAGTTAACAGCACTAAAAATGATGGATCGAATAGATGCACTTGGTTCTTTCGATTATCATGAAAGAGTCCGTCTTTTTAATTTCCAATTGAGTTATTGGCAAACGGTCTTAGATGATTTACAACCAGAAATAGTTGTTTTTTCTGTTATCCCTCACATGGTTTTTGACTATATACTATATAAACTTTGCAAACAGTGTGGAATCCGTACGGTTATGTTTGAAAGTACCCCTATGCAAGGTTTGACATTTGTTATGGAGTCGTTTGATGAAACCTCCCAAACAGAAAAGTTGTATAAAAAATTTATCGAAGACCCGCCTGAAGATATAGCAGAAGTTCCGCTTCAGCGAGAGACACTAAGATATTTGGAAGCGATTATGGGGGATTATGAAGAAATTCCTGATTACATGAGAAGGGGATATAAGGAGGAACTTCCTATAGTAGGAGAATCCTCAGAAGAAAGTTTTATTCAAAAAATATTCAATTTTGAACGCTATTCACGCTATTTTTCTAAGCAGAAACAAATTATTATCAATCGCTTTACACCGCCATTGAATTATCTTAAGCAAAAAGGCAAAAAACTTGAGAACTCGCAGATGTCAAGGTGGGAATATACTTTATTTCGGGTAAAGGCAGCCAGAAAAATGCGTCATTTAGAGCGTTATTATCACCAATTGGCTCGAAATGTGGATTTGGATATACCATACATTTATGTAGCCCTTGGTTTTCAGCCAGAACGTACTACGTCACCGATGGGTTCTATTTTTGTGAATCAGTATCTCATGATTGATTTATTAGCAAAGTCGTTGCCTGATGATTGGTTTCTGTATGTAAAAGAACACCCTACCCAATTCACAAAATCTCAATTCTTCAGAGCTCAAAGTGGGAGAACCAAAGAGCTATATGATGATATATTAGCTTTGCCCAATGTCAGCTTGGTACCTATGGATACCGATTCCTTCGATTTGATTGATCATGCGAAAGCTGTAGCAACTGTAACCGGAACGGTGGGTTGGGAAGCTATTCTTCGAGGTAAACCTGCGCTGATTTTTGGGTATCCTTGGTATCGCGGCTGTGAGGGAACATTTCAGATACATACACACCATAATTGTATAAATGTTATAGAGAAGATCAGCGATGGCTATGAAATTGATTCTGTTAAGTTAAGTCTTTTCATCTATGCACTTGAACAAACTGGCATAAATGCAAGTGTGGAACCACATTTAAAAGTTGCAGATATCGATGATCGGGAAAATGCAGAGCGTATTGTTCGCTCAATTAGTCGAATTCTTTCCTAGGTAGAACTTGCACATTTTTGAACATAACTTGAAAGCAATTCACAGTGGAGTACTAGCTACACATCACTTTGGTAAAAAAGTTGAAGGTGGGGCACCGGTCCCAGTACAATTGGTGAGTAATCAACAAACCAAGTACTTAGGAGGTCTCGATGCACAGCCACCTTCTCCTCTATCATAAAGTAAAAGAACAGTTTCAGCAATGGTTGCCAAAAGAGCGAATCACCCGTATTCGCAACATGGCGCTCCTCATCACGGGCCTTTACAAAAGTGGAGAAATATATCTGAGCAAGATTGTAAGCGAATGGCCAATTCCCGGAAAAGACCCAAGCTTATCCAATAGGCTTTGGCGGTTTTTGGACAACAAACGCGTCAAAGTGGAAGAATGGTATAAGCCATTAGCGGAGCAAATTGTGGCAAGGTTTACAAAGGTAAAGCGCATGTTTTTGCTGGCAGATACGACAAAAGTTGGTTTCAATCATCGTGTCTTGGCTGTTGGAGCTGCCTTCAAAAAGCGTGCTCTCCCTCTCGGGTGGACTACAGAGAAAGGCCCAAAAGGACATACGACCCATGAAGTGCAGATTGCGCTTTTCCAGCGTATCGCCCGACTATTGCCACGAAATCCGCAGATATGGGTGTTGGGAGACAGCGAATTTCAATCAATCCCCTTGTTAAAGTGGTTTGGCCGGAGAGGCTGGAACTTTGTCGTCAGATTAAAGGGCTATGTGAAGGTCAAAATTAAAGGTCAAGATTGGGTAAAAATAAACTCACTGCCGCTCTCGGAAGGAGAAACCCATTATGTTGGCTGGGTGCGTGTAACTGAAAAACATAACGCCGGTTGGTATTGGCTCATCCTCCATTGGGAAAAAGGTGAAGACGAACCTTGGTATTTACTCTCCAATAAATCTGGCAAACGCCGGCTGATAAACTACTATCGCAAACGCATGTGGATAGAGGAGCTATTCGGCGATGTAAAAGGTCATGGTTTTGAATTGGAGCAGACCCATCTCAAAAATGCGGAACGAATCAACCGTTTAGTTTTAGCTGTGTTTATCGCCTTTGTTTGGCTTATCACCTTAGGTAGTTGGGTAGTCAAACGCGGCTATCGGCATTACATTGACCACAAAAGCCGTCGTGACAAGAGTTATTTTCGGCTTGGTTGGGACTGGGTCTCCCGCTGTTTCCGGCTCAATAAGTCTATTCGTGTCCGTTTTGTGCCTTATTTTTGAAAGTGATGTGTAGCTAGATGAGATGTAAGATATTATTAGTGACCTGGGATATGCTATATGAGTAACCCTGAATATACTCGTTTATGGACTGAGCAATTTAGTGCAAATGCTGTCTTACAATATGATCGCAAATTTCACACTCGTTGGGAGAAGAATATCAAGCATCGAGAACAGATTGCATTTGTCGATAAATATCTCGAAGATTGGATGTACTGGTGTGACTGTCCGATCGGCTCCGGTAGGTTGATGGATGAATTACAAACTTCCAAAATGTTGGGTTTTGATATAAGTGAGTCTTTTATAGAATATAACAAGAAGAGGGGTATTCCGTGTGTAAAGGGCGATATATTTAGTTTTGGAGAACAATTCTCTGATGAATTTGATTTTATTACTTCCTTACATACCATATTCGCATTTATAGATTACCAAAAAATTTTAGTGGATTTTGTAAAGGCGCTCAAAGTAGGAGGTATGCTAGTTGTGGATTTAACCAATAAACCACATTCACAATATGCTCCTGATCTAAAACCGTTACTTGTAAATGATCCTTCTAAATATCCGGATGGAATGACGCGAAAAGAGATTAATCAGTTTTTTGATGAACATGATTGTGATGTTTTAGAAATTCAGCCACATGATTTTTGGGACAACTATTTTATTTTGCGTTGGCGACGCTATCCTGGCGGATGGATAAAAAAGAAAATTCGAAATACATTATGGACATGGTTTAATGAAGCTTATTTTGCCTTTGGCCTGTATGATGTATTACATAGATTTGAGTTTAATCAGCCGGATTATCGTTTCACAAAATATCTTGTAGCTGTGAAGAAACGATAATTTTGATCAAGTAGGTAAGACTTTTGGAAATCTAAACTCTCTTGATCACATGAAAATTTTATGGTTTTGGAAGTCTGATTTGAAAAATGAAGCAAAAACGTATTCTTTTTGTCCCTTTACATAGCCCTTCTTTGCTAGAAATGCTTCCCCTCGCTGAAAAACTGGCTGAAGATGGTCAATACGAGCCAGTTTTCTTTATTTTTCGGGATATTTCCTCTACTCATCTTGATGGGCTAAAAGATAGAGCCATACGGGTAATTGGCCCTAAAGCACATGGGTTGAAGCATTCTTTGGTTCAGGATAAGGTAGACTCGTTAAATGAGGGGCGGAATGATGAAAAAGCATCTCGGTATAGATTGTGGAAACAAAAACTTTTTGCTTCCACATTTTTCTCCTTTTTTTGGCACTTGATTAAGTATGGTCTTCAGAGAGTGAAGGCGAAAAAGATAATAGAAAATGAGCAAGTGTCCTTGCTTGTTCTGGTAGGAGATCGGCATGTGGGTTGGGAAACGTCCTTGATAAAAGCCGCTAATGATTCAAATATCTCTAGCCTAATAGTACCCTTTGCTTTAAGTGATCCGCTCGGCGCGGCGAAATATCGTCTTGCATCCATTCAATCAAATCTATATTTCATCAAGTCTTGGCTTGATCGATTGATCAGCCGTTTGTTCCCCAATTGGACCTATCATATTCAAGACAGATCACTGTTTTTTGTCCCGGTTGCTAACGCATTAGCGGCTCAATTCTGGGGTATCATGCCAAAAACCCCCTGGGCTTTGGGGGGAGGAGCTGCTACCTGTATGGCTGTAGAAAGTCCGCATCTCAAAGAGATGTTTGTTGAGCAGGATATATCGAAAGATAAATTGATCGTGACAGGAAAACCCTCTGCTGACCAGATATACGGCCTGATGCAGAATACCGATGTTGATAAAATGTATCAGGAGTGGGGGGTGACTAGAACGCAAAAGGTATTGCTTTGTTCTGTTCCTCAATTAGCTGAACATGGGCTCTTGCCTTGGGAGGAGCATTGGCGGGAAATTGATTTTTTGCTTGCAACCCTAACAGCTCATCCGGACGCTGTCGTCGTGCTGAGCCTGCATCCAAAAAGTGATCCTGATGCATATAAAAATTTGGCGAGCAAGTATGGCGCAATCATAGCTGAGCAGCGAATATATTCTCTTTTGCCTGGTTGCGATATTTTTGTAGCAACCTATTCGAGTACAGTTGTTCAAGCAATTGGAGTTGGAAAGCCTACCATTGTGGTCGATTTTTATGACTTGAACTATACTCTTTATGATGATGTCCCCGGTGTCGTTGTTGTCAATCAGCGCAAAAAGTTTGGTGTTATCCTAAATAGATTAGTCGCTGATCGAGAATACTATGAGCGCTTATCCAAAGCTCAGAAAGAAAATAGTTCAGAATGGGCATTGTTAGATGGACAATGCACGCGGCGAGTTGTAGATTTGATCTACCGCCTAGCGAAGAATTGAAGATAGTTTGTAAATATGAAAAAAACACTCGCGATCATTCCGGCCCGAGGTGGATCAAAGCAAATCAAGGATAAAAATATAAAACCTGTGGCTGGTAAACCGCTTTTAGCCTGGACTATTTTGGAAGCTCAGGCATCAAGGTATATTGATCGTATCGTTGTGTCAACTGACAGCTCAAGAATTGCAGATGTTGCCCGCAAGTACAAAGCCGAAGTCCCTTTTATGCGTCCCGAAGATTTAGCGCAAGATGATACGCCGGGCATTTTGCCTATTCTTCATGCAATACATTGGTTGGAAAGTTCACAAGGATATCAACCCGATTATGTGATTACATTGCAACCGACCTCTCCGTTGCGTTCATCAGGCGATATCGATGCTTCGATCCATTTGCTGGAGCAAAAAGATGCAGAAACAGTTGTTAGCCTAGTTCCAGTTGACAATCATCCCTATTGGATGAAAAAACTAGATGCTGAAAAGAGGGTTGAAGACTTTATTTCTTCTGATGCACGCTTGGCTTGTAGACAGGATTTGCCTCCTGTTTATGCTCTTAATGGCGCGATTTATCTTGCTCGGCGTGAGATTTTGCTTAAACGGGAGACGTGGTACACTGAAAAAACGTTTGCTTATGTCATGCCTGTTGAGCGATCATTAGATGTTGATACACCGTGGGATATATATTTGGTAGATTTGATTTTGCGTGATCAAAAGAGCTTATGAAGACACTCCAGTTTGAAGATAAAAGCATAGGTTTTGGCTTCCCTTGTTTTATCATTGCTGAGGCCGGTGTCAATCATAATGGCGATATTAAAATGGCTAAAGAGATGGTTGATATTGCCGCTGAAGCTGGCGTTGATGCGATTAAGTTTCAAACCTTCATGGCCGATCAAGTCGTCAGTACCCAGGCTCCAAAAGCGGATTATCAGTTGGATGCAACGAATGAAAATGAATCTCAGTTGGAGATGTTACGAAATCTGGAGTTGTCATTTGATGAGCATCGTATTCTTCAAAAAAAATGTCTAGAGCGAGACATTCTTTTTCTTTCAACACCTTTTGACGAGAAGAGCGTCGATTTTTTGGATGTGTTAGGCGTTCCGGTTTTCAAAATTGGTTCTGGTGAGATTACTAATTGGCCATTTTTAGAATATATTGCCAGCAAACGAAAGCCAATTATTCTCTCAACAGGTATGTCTTATCTCAGTGAAGTGGATCAAGCTGTTCGTGTCATTGGCGAGAAAGGCAATCGACAGTTGGTGTTGTTGCATTGTATTTCAAATTATCCTGCCGATCCGGCGGATGCGAACCTGAATGTAATGAGTACAATGGCTTCCGCATTTCAAGTTCCCATTGGGTATTCGGACCATACCCTGGGAATTGAAGTGGCATTAGCGGCAACAGCGTTGGGAGCATGTGTTATCGAGAAGCATTTCACACTCGATCGCGATTTGCCCGGCCCCGACCATCGCGCCTCGTTGGAGCCGGAGCAACTAGCCGCCCTGGTGCATGGCATTCGCACGGTGGAATCGGCTATCGGTCACGGGAGGAAGGAACCAGCTCCAAGTGAGTCCGAAGTGCGGAAAGTCGCTCGCAGAAGCTTGGTTGCTGCACAGGATATTCTTGCAGGCACTACCTTAACCCTCGAACACCTTGCTATAAAGCGGCCAGGTACAGGCCTATCTCCATCATTACAGTCTTACTTAGTTGGGCAGACTACGCAAGAATATATACCTGAGGGAAGTCTGATTGACCTGGAGAAATTAGTGTGAGAAGGATTGGTGTTGTTACAGTTGCACGATCAGATTATGGTATTTATTTGCCTATTCTTAAAAGAATTCGCCGAGATCCGGATCTACGTTTGCATTTAATCGTTGCTGGTATGCACCTATCTTCTGAGTTTGGTCTTACAATTGAGTCCATCGAGGCAGATGGATTTGATGTTGATGATCGCGTTGAAATGTTGCTTTCTTCTGACACACCTGAAGGTGTAGCGAAATCAATGGGTTTGGGAGTGATCGGTTTCTCTCAAGTGTATGCTCGAGTTGCTCTGGACTTTCTAATTGTCTTAGGTGACCGTTTTGAAATGTATGCTGCGGCTGCGGCAGCATTACCCTTCAAATTACCCGTTGCTCATATTCATGGAGGTGAAATTACTCAAGGCGCTATTGATGATGCCTTGCGGCATTCGATCACGAAACTAAGCCACCTTCATTTTGTTTCTACACAAGAATATGCACAACGCGTGATCCAGTTAGGAGAAGAGCCTTGGCGGGTAATCCTTTCCGGTGCCCCCAGTCTGGACAATCTTAAAACAATTGACTTGCTATCTTTTCAAGAGCTAAAAAGGAGTTTTGATTTAGATTTGCCCAGTCCACCGTTTTTGTTGGTGACCTATCATCCTGTTACCTTGGCATTTGATCAACAAGAATCAAGGGTAAATGAATTGATGGCAGCACTCGATCAATGTGGTTTGCCTGTTATTTTTACGATGCCAAATGCTGATCCTGGTCACAAAGAGATTCAAGTAGCAATAGAAAACTATCTGGCCAAGCATCCTTCAGCTCAGTTAGTCGCTAATCTGGGGACACAGGGCTATTTCAGCATGATGGCACTTGCAATTGCTATGGTAGGTAATTCGTCTAGTGGCATTATTGAAGCAGCATCCTTTGAATTGCCAGTTGTTAATGTTGGAGAACGACAAACAGGGCGTGTTCGTCCTTGCAATGTCATTGATGTTGAGGCAAAACATGAAAGCGTATATGAGGCTATTCAAAAAGCCATCGATAGGTCATTTCGTGAAGAGTTGAAGGGAGTGGAAAATCCTTACGGATCAGGCGTGGCAGCAGAAAAAATCATTGAGAGCTTGAAGAAATTTGAAAATCCTGAAGAGCTACTAATCAAACGTTTTTTTGATATTCGACTGACAACACCTCGAGTTTGCTAACACATGAATGTAAAAATCGTTGGCTTGGGCGCTGGAGGACACGCAAAAGTGCTTATAGAGATACTTCGCGCTCAAGATGCTTATGATTTGATCGGCCTGCTTGATGTCAACCGAGAGTTGCACGGACAGCTTATCTTGAATGTCCCTGTTTTAGGTGGTGATGATTTACTTTCCAAACTCCGACATGAGGGAGTTGGTCACTTTTTTGTGGGTGTCGGCAGCTCTCATGATAATAAACCCAGACAGCGCTTATATGAAATGGCTTTGCAATTGGGCATGGAATCAGTTAAACTTATTCATCCTAAGGCTATAATATCGCCGTCTGCAAAGTTAGGCACCGGTATTGTGGTCATGGCTGGCGCTGTTATTAACGCTTGTGCTTGCTTGGGTGTTAATGTCATCGTTAATACGAATGCCGTGATTGAGCATGATTGTCTTATTGGAGACCATGTTCATATTGCTTCAGGAGCACATGTGGCTGGCGGAGTAAAAATAAGAAATGGAGCCCATATAGGCCTCGGAGCCTCTGTTTTGCAGGGAGTTTCCATTGGAAGGAACGCGATTGTAGGCGCTGGTTCTGTTGTTTTGAATGACGTCGAGGATGACACAACTGTGGTTGGTGTACCAGCACATTCGCTAAAGAAAAATAATCTTTAATGGTTGAAATAAAAAGATTTTTTGTATCACCCTCCACTACTATAACTGATGTAATTGCATGTATTGACCGTAATGCAAAGGGAATCGCTTTGGTGGTTGATAAGGAGCAGCATCTTTTGGGTACAATCACCGATGGAGATATCCGTCGGGCGATTTTAGATGGTGTTGACTTGAACGAACCTGTTCAAGTGCTTTTGGAACGGAAGCCATCTTCTCTTTATCCTGAACCTATCAGCGCACCAGTTGAGGCTTCCGATGCTTTACTGCTGGATTTAATGAAAGAACATGTCATCCAACAGATTCCCTTATTGGATGATCATGGGCGGGTGGTTGAGTTGGCATTGCTTGGGGAGATGGTGCCAGAACAAGAACTGTCCTTGGATGCTGTTGTTATGGCAGGGGGATTCGGAACCCGCTTGCGTCCTCTAACCGAAGAATTGCCCAAGCCGATGTTGCCGATTGGCGATCAACCGGTGATGGAATTAATGCTTGAGCAGTTGAGCAGGGCCGGTATTCAACGGGTTAACATCACTACCCATTATCTGCCTGAAAAAATACGAGAACATTTCGGCGACGGTGAATTGTTTGGGGTCGAACTTAAGTATGTTAATGAAGAACGCCCCTTGGGTACAGCGGGAGCGATCGGCTTGATGGAGCCAGCCGATACGCCTTTACTGGTGATTAATGGCGATATTCTTACCAAAGTGGACTTCAAGGCCATGTTGAAATACCACCGCAAACATAAAGCTGATCTCACGGTTGGAGTCAGGCAATACGATTTAGAAGTGCCATATGGAGTCTTGGAGTGTGAAGGTCCTTATGTTCGCGGGCTGCAAGAAAAACCCAAGTATAATTTTTTGGTCAACGCGGGTATCTATTTGCTGGCTCCTTCGGTTTATGAGTATATACCCAACAATCAGAGATTTGATATGACCGACTTGATTGAGCGCTTGGTTGAAGATGAGCGTACAGTGGTCAGTTTTCCCATCGTGGAATATTGGCTCGATATAGGGGAACCTGCTGATTATCAGCAAGCTCAAGATGATTTGCGCAATGGTAAAGTCTGATTTCGGTTGGTACAGGAAGAAAACCCTCGTTACCGGCGCGGGCGGTTTCATCGGCAGTCACCTGACCGAGCGATTAATAGAACTTGGTGCCGATGTGTGTGCCTTTGTTCACTATAATGCCCTGGGACGGTGGGGTTGGTTGGATGAATCACCTGTTCGCGATCAGATGAAGGTGATTGCTGGAAATATCTGTGATCGTGACAGTGTCAGACAAGCCATGCAAGGCATGGATGTCGTTTTTCACCTTGCGGCCTTGATCGGCATCCCATACTCGTATCATGCTCCTTTGTCTTATGTGCAGACGAATATCGTCGGGACGTTGAATGTGCTCCAAAACGGGCGCCAGCTTGGAGTTGAGCGGGTGATTCACACCTCTACCAGCGAGGCTTATGGTTCAGCAAAATATGTTCCCATTGACGAGGGACATCCCTTGCAAGGTCAATCCCCTTATTCGGCGACGAAAATCGGGGCTGACAAGATGGCTGAATCCTTTCATCTTGCTTTTGACTTTCCCGTGGCCACCATCCGGCCATTCAACACTTACGGGCCGCGGCAATCTGCCCGGGCTGTCATTCCCACGATCATCACGCAGGCCTTGACCCAAGATGAAATTCGATTAGGAAATCTGGTCCCCACGCGCGATTTGAATTATGTGAAGGATACGGTAGAAGGCTTTCTCCACGTTGCTTCTCACGAAGAGGCGATAGGCGAGGTGATCAATATCGGCAGCGGACGAGAGATTTCCATTGGTGATCTGGCTAAATTGATCCTGGAAATCATGGGAAAGGATTTGCCGATCGTTTCCGAAAGTCAGCGTGTGCGGCCCGATGCCAGTGAGGTGGATCGTCTCTGTGCCGATCATTCTAAAGCGAGAGAGTTGTTGAATTGGCAGCCGCGATATTCCTTGAAAGAGGGGTTGAAGGAAACGATTGACTGGATTGAAGCCCATTTGGATCGTTATCGACCGGATAACTACAGCATTTAATTCATGTTATGAGATCAAAGAAAATGACTCAACCTGTCACTGTCATCACCGAAGTGGGTTCTGTCCATGATGGCAGCTTCGGCAATGCCCAGAAACTGATCGAGGCTGCCGCGGCTTGCGGCGTTGACGCGGTCAAGTTTCAGACTCACATCTCCGCCGCGGAGACCTTGCCCGACGCGCCAATGCCGCCTTATTTCAAGGGAGAGCCGCGCTTTGAGTATTTCAATCGAACCGGATTTAGCCTGGAGCAATGGAAGGCGCTGAAAGCGCATTGTGACCAACATGGTGTTATGTTTCTGTCGTCTCCCTTTTCGGAGGAAGCCGTGGATTTGCTCGAAGAAGTGGATATGGCCCAATACAAGATTCCCTCAGGCGAAGTCACCAACCTGCCCATGCTGGAGAAAATCGCTCGGCTTGGCAAACCAGTTCTTTTGTCCTCCGGGATGAGTTCCTGGGAGGAGTTGGATCAGGCTGTTAGAACGATTCGACGCTATCACGACCAAATAACCGTTTTACAGTGCACCAGTAAGTATCCTTGTCCTTACGATCAGGTTGGCTTGAACGTTATGGTAGCGATGAAAGAACGCTATGATTTGCCTG
>CAZAYV010000110.1:0-14214 GCA_964489465.1 uncultured Dactylococcopsis sp.
CGCTTACCGAAAGTCCGAAAACGCTGGTTGATGAAGTTTGGCAAATTGTCAATCGCAATTACGTTAATCCGGACTTTAACCATGATGACTGGGAAGCCACCCGAGAGGAATTATTAGAACGGAATTACACCTCAAAGGAAGAAGCCTATCGGGCGATTCGTCAAGCACTCAACAAACTCAATGATCCCTACACTCGCTTCCTTGATCCCGAGGAGTATGAATCTTTAACCACACAAACCTCAGGGGAATTATCAGGGGTCGGTTTGCGCCTTGAAATTGATGAACAAAGTCAATCATTGACAGTGGTAGAACCCATTGCGAACTCCCCAGCTGCCGCTGCCGGAATTCAGGCGGGAGATGAAATCGTTGCCATTAACGGTCAGCCGACGTCTTTACTGAGCTTAGAACAGGCGTCGGAGTTAATTCGCGGGGAGTCAGGAACTGAAGTCAAATTACAACTCTCTCGGGCTGGCAAAGGCTTATTTGCTTTAACCTTAACTCGCGCTCAAATTGAATTGCCTCGGGTCACTTATGAACTCCGAGAAACGAATCAAACTCGCATCGGTTATATCAAGGTCAAAGAGTTTAGTTCCCATGCTGCTGAACAAATGCGAGAAGCCATCCTGGATTTAAAAGAACAAAATGCTGAGGCTTATGTGCTGGATTTACGGAATAATCCAGGGGGATTGCTTTATGCCAGTATTGAAATGGCAAGAATGTGGCTAGAACAAGGTGCAATTGTTTCTACTGTTGATCGCAGCGGCGGCGATCGCGATTTTCAAGCCAATAGTACACAGCTAACAGATCGTCCCTTGGCAGTACTGGTGAATGGCAATTCAGCCAGTGCCAGTGAAATCTTAGCCGGTGCCCTGAAGGATAATAACCGAGCGGTTATCGTTGGCAGTAAAACTTATGGGAAAGGAACGGTGCAATCGGTAAGTGCGCTCTCGGATGGATCGGGGCTAGCAGTAACCGTAGCCCGATATTATCCACCGAGTGGAACAGACATTAATCAAACCGGAATTGAACCGGATATCAAAACCGCATTGAATCGCAGCGATCAATTGCGGTTATCAGCAAATCCGGAGTTGCAGGGAACCCAACAAGACCCTCAATATGTCAGCGCGATTGCAGCCTTGAATCAACGTCTGGGTAAAGTAACGATGGAAGCCACCTCGTTCAATTAAGGAGTCGCCATTCAACTTCAGGGCGAACCGCGGTTCGCCCCGAGTGCTATGTAAAGGAGAATTCGACGATGCAGTCAAACTAAACGGAAACATCGCCCAATTCTTCAACCACACCGCCTTCGATGCTTTCTTCGCCTTCACTTTCGGCTTCTTCTTCGGCTGGTTCTTCGGTTCTCCCTTCGACAATCGTTAAAACGGTACGCTCGGGATCATCACTGGCTGTAACTCCTTCCGGTAAGTTTAATTCACTAATGTGCAGCGTTGTCCCAATGGGCATATCAGTGACATCAATATTAATCACTTCCGGGATTTGACTCGGAGGGCACTGAATTGTTAATTCCGTAATCACTTGTTCAAGGAGTCCGCCTTCTCTAACGCCTTCGGCTTCACCTTCAAGATTGATAGGAACCACAACTTCCACGCTATCTTGACCGGCTACTGCAAATAGGCTGAGATGATAAATATCCGGTCGCCAAGGATGAGTTTGGACTTCCCGAATTAAAGCTCTTCCTTTCCAAGAAGCTTCAGGAACGTTCACTTCGACAAGGGTGTTATTCACAGAAGCATCTTTAAGCAACATTTCCACATCTTTGGCTTTGGCGACCAAAGACATTGATTCAGCGCCGTTATGTCCGTATAAAGCAGCAGGAATTAAACCTTCACGACGTAATGCTTTGGGTTTACTTCCTTCGGGTCGAGTTTGGCATTCAAATTTAACAGTTGTTGTCATGGTTTGTTCTTGAGTGAGTTAGGTGTTCAGATTTGCAATCAGGAATTAGTTTGCAAAGGGGGAATTAGAAGACTCATGGGGTTGCTGCGTGACTGGTGTGCCGTTGGCATCAAGAAGCGCCCGTTTCGGTCCATGAATCGGGTCTTCTACGATAATGGTTTGGTCACGACTTGCTCCTAACGACACGATCGCGATCGGAACTTCCATTAATTCCGCTAAGAATTTCAGATAATTGAGCGCAGCTTTCGGGAGGTCTTCTAAACTCCGACAAGCTGCGGTTGATTGCTGCCAACCCGGTAAAGTTTCATAAATGGGTTCGCAACGGGCAAAGCGTAAGGCACTACTGGGGAAATTGTCACAACGTATCCCATCAATATTATACGCAACACACACTTTAATTTCAGCGAGGGTATCGAGGACATCAAGCTTGGTAATCGCCAGACAGTCCATACCGTTAATACGGACTGCATAGCGTCCAATGACGGCATCAAACCAACCGCAACGGCGACGACGACCGGTGGTTGTCCCAAATTCCGCACCGCGATCGCAGAGTTCCTGTCCTAAATTACCATCTAACTCTGTGGGAAACGGACCTTCTCCCACGCGAGTCGTATAGGCTTTCGCCACCCCAATCACGCGATCAATCATCGTCGGACCGACACCGGCGCCAATGCAAGCGCCACCCGCTACGGGATTGGAAGAGGTGACATAGGGATAGGTTCCATGATCTAAGTCGAGGAGGGTTCCTTGCGCCCCTTCAAATAAAATATTGCGTTTTTTCTTAATGCCTTCATCAATTTTGAGGGAACTATCGACAACATGCGGGCGTAAACGTTCCGCATAGCCGAGATATTCCTCAATCACTGCTTTGGGATCTAAAGGCGGCAGATCATATAATTTTTCTAAAAGGACATTTTTATAATTAATTGTCCACTCTAATTGTTCCTCAACTTGATCACGATTCATCAAGTCTAAAACTCGAATCCCCGTGCGTTCTGATTTATCCGCATAGGTCGGACCAATTCCCCGTCCGGTGGTACCAATTTTTTTGGTGCCCCGTTTCTGCTCTGATCCTTGATCAATCAACCGATGATACGGCATTGTGACGTGAGCAGTTTGGGAAATCATTAAGTTTTCCGTGGAAATATTTAGTGCTGCCAGTTGGTCTAACTCTTCGATCAGCACTTGGGGATCAATCACTGTTCCCGAACCAATAATGCATTGGGTTTCTGGGTATAAAATCCCAGAAGGAATCAGATGTAGCTTAAAGGTTTGATCTTTAACGACTACAGTGTGTCCAGCGTTGACCCCTCCTTGGTAGCGAACAACGATATCGGCTGACTTACTGAGCAAGTCAGTAATTTTACCTTTACCTTCGTCGCCCCATTGGGCTCCAATTACAATAACGTTAGCCAAGAGTTCTCTTTTTTTTCTTAATGGGCTACAGTTTTCAGCAATAATCAGCCACAAGCGCCTCTACTAACTGGGATGATCCAGCTAGTTAGCTAGCAGCGCCGTTTTAACCTGCAATTTTCATTCCAGGGAATGGCTGACAAACTACAATATTTATCACTTAAACTGGGAATTGTCAATTCTGATTCGCACGTTCGTTAACAATTGTAAGGGGAGATTGATTGTGGCACTGTATGCAGAATTACATCGTCATCTCGGGGGATCCGTAGTTCCTCGTGTATTGTGGCGCTATTTTCAAAGACGAGATACCGCAAAAGCGGAAAAATTTCAGAATTATGCTGAGTTTGAAGACTTCTACACCCGCCCTCGCAATACTTTAGAAGAATATTTAGAATTACACACCTTAGTGGAAAGTGTCCAGACTCCAGAAACGTTACCTTATTTTGTCTATCGCCTGATTAGGGGAGCGTATGTGTTTGAGAATCTTGCCTATCTCGAATTACGCTATACGCCTTACTTACGGACGGATGAACGCCTAGACCCTCACCAACGCATTGCTCAGATGCGGGATATTGTAAAAATTGTGGGCGAAGCCAGCAAGGTGGGAGAATATCCCATAATCACCAGTCAGATTCTCTGTATGCACTCTCGGCTCTCCTATGAGGTCAATCGGGCAATTATCGATTTAGCAGCCGATCACCCGGAATATGTTTGTGCAGTGGATTTAGCGGGGGGAGATATCCTGTATGCGGATCGTTTAGATGAATTAAAAGGATTATATCAATATGCGCGATCGCGCGGTTTAAAAACAACGGGTCATGTCTTTGAAACCACTGATGGCTTATACCCCGATTTATTACCCTATTTAATGCGCATTGGTCATGGCATTCAAATCCCCCTCAAATACCCGGAACTCCTCCCAGAAGTGGCGGAACGGGGACAATGTTTAGAAGTTTGTCCCACGACCTACACCAAAACCGGAACCTTAGATAATCTCTCCCAACTGAAAACCGTATTTGACCGTTGCTTTGAAGCGGGCGTTGATATTGCCATCTGCACGGATAATGCGGGCTTACACAATGTTCGGTTACCCTTTGAATACGAAAACTTGCTGACCCTTGATGTCATTGATTTTGAGCAACTACAAGCCTGTCAAGAAGCCGCATTTCGTCATGCCTTTGCTTGGCCCTATAGCCAACCGCCAGCTTCGTTATTAACCGGATTATTACAGGGGGGTTATGATCACCAGCTGTAATCAAGAAAAGGGTCAATATTAGCCAGAAATCAATCGACGAAAAGGGGCAAAGCGCTGACCATAATGGCATTATTGCTTGTTGTGATTCCCCCTGACGCCATTAAACATTAAGCCTCATTAAAATGCCGATTGTTTGGTTATTTGCCCAAGACAAAATTGTTTCGACTCCCCATGAAGAAGCGGTTACGGAATTAGTCACCAGTTTAATTATTCTGTTACTGGTTGCCACGGCGGTTGCCCTAGTGACGCGCCGATTGCGGATTCCTTATGTAACCGGCTTAGTCCTAGCTGGCTTAGCGATTACTAAAGAATGGTTGCCGGGAGAAATTGGGATTGAACCCGCTTTAGTGTTGAATTTATTTCTTCCCATCTTAATTTTTGAATCTGCCCTGAACACCGATATTAGTCGGCTGCGCAGTACTTTTAAACCGATCGCGCTGTTAGCCGGTCCCGGCTTAATTTTAGCGGCTGGAATCACTGCCTACTTACTAAAAATTACCCTGGATTTAAATCTGAATTCCGCTCTCTTTGCAGGGGCAATTCTCGCTATTACTGATACCGTTTCTGTAATTGCTGCTTTTAAGGAAGTTTCTGTTCCTAGCCGTCTCACCACCATTGTAGAAGGAGAAAGTTTATTTAACGATGGTGTTGCTTTAGTAATTTTAAGTGTCATTAGTGAGGTTTATCTCCAAGGCAGTTTTTCCCCCTTAGGCGCATTTCAGCAACTCTTTTTAGCGATTGTCGGCGGAACCGTGGTGGGGTTAGGACTCGGTTATCTTTGCTTGGGCTTATTTCGACAACTGGATGATGCCTTAAGCAGTCTCTTACTCACCGTTGCTGTTTCACTGGGAACGTTTCAAGTGGCGCAACTGTTAGGGGTTTCTGGTGCAGTGGCTGTTGTGATTGCCGGGTTAGTGGTAGGAAACATTGGTTTAGCACGAGAAGTGTCTGCTTCGACTAAAGTTACACTGTTGAATTTTTGGGAGTATGCCGGCTTTGGCGTGAATACCTTTATTTTTCTCCTCATTGGCATTGAGGTGGATTTCACAGTTTTACTACAGACGCTACCCTTAGTGATGCTGACGATTTTAATTTACCAAGCCGGGCGGGCATTATCGGTCTATCCGTTATTAACCCTCTTACGATTTTTTGATCGCCCTCTCCCCTTGAAATGGCAACATGTCCTGTTTTTAGGGAATGTCAAAGGGTCGCTTTCGATGGCTTTAGCTTTGAGTTTACCCTTCGGTTTGCCCGGACGCGATCAAATTGTCACCCTTGTCTTTGCTACTGTTTTAGTGTCTTTAGTTGCTCAGGGACTGAGTTTACCTTGGTTTGTCCGACGCTTAAACATTAGCCCTTCCTCTGCAATTTCTCAAGAAATTGAATCCTTACAGCTGAGTTTAATCGCCTCGAAAGCAGCACAAGAGGAGTTAGACAGCCTTCATCAAACTGGGGTTTTACCGAAAGCGGTTTATGAGGAATTACGAGCGAGTTATCAAGCCCGGATTGCTACCTCTGAGCGAAATTTACGCGATTTATACAATCAACCGAGTAATGATGCAGAAAGTTATGATCATCACAACTTACTCAAAATTCGTCGTCAGTTACTCCTCGCCGAAAAAGGGGCAATTAATGATGCCCTTCGCAAAGGAATTCTCTCAGAAGATTTAGCGCAAGATTATGTGCAACGGCTTAACCGGAAACTTCTACAGTTGGCAGATGACTAGCATTTAAACCCAAGAATTTAATTACCTGACGTAAACAATTGGGTTTGGTCACCACAAGGATGGTGGAACCCGCTTCCAAAACCGTACTGCCATTGGGAATAATGAGATCGGCATGAGGATGGGGTTGATAGCCAATAATCAAAGAACCTTTGGGGAAGTTTGGACTACGGGCAATTTCAGCAACAGTAGCACCCGTAATATTACACTGTTGTTGAATTGGCAATTTTAAAACTTCTACTTGTCCTTGTTCAAAGTGCATCATTGCTTCCACTTCTGGATACTCGATCGCGTTGGCAATACGAGTAATCGCTAAATCAATCGTGCTGATGACGTGACTTGCACCAGCAATGCGATAGGGTTGGGCAAAGTCGCGGTCATTTAAACGCACGACAATCTGGGAAACCCCATAATGTTTAGAAAGGGTGACTAAGGCTAAGTTGAGAGCATCACTACTTAACGTTCCCACAACAGCATTTGCTTTGCGAATTCCTGCTTCTAATAACACTGTGGTGGAAACGGCACTGCCTTCAAATGCCATCACTCCGATTTTTTCCCGTGCATATTGACAGGCAATGGAATCGGTATCAATCACGGCTATGGTATGCCCCAAATCGAGCAGACGTTGGGCCAACCGTAGCCCCATCATTCCTGCACCCCCAATAACAACATACATCCGTTGCTCAATCTCCAACAATCAATAATCAGCGTCTTAACCCTTGTGTAACTTTTCCATAAATTTAATTTTTGGCGTTACTGAACTCGAGTATGATCCCATCAGCGCGATCGCTTTTTCTATCAACTATAAGCTGTAACAGGTTGCTTTTCTGAAGCCGAAAAAACTGATAATAGCTCATTCACACTAGCATTTGGAGACAGGAAAGAAAAAAGATGTTTATAGAGCAAAGTGCCTTCTTGATCTAAGACAAATTGAGCTGGTAATGGCGCCCCTAAGGCTTGACCCACACCATATTTACGGAAGACACTACAAGTGGGATTGCTCAGTAACGGAAATTTAATTCCTAAGTCTTGCACGACTTGTTTGGTTTGGGCAACATCCGTGCTGGTCAACATTAAAAGCTCAATTCCCTGTGCTGTAAATTCTTCATAACGCTGGTTTAATTCAACAATATGAGGATAACAAAGGGGACAATATTGTTTTTCGGTAAAAATGCGAGTAAAAGCGAGGATCACGGATTTTTGATCGCGATAGTCGTTTAATTTGATTTGCTGATCGTTGGTCAGATCAGGAAGTTCAAAATTGGGAGTCTTTAACCCAATAATCATTGGGCTATTTGCAGGCAGTGGAAAAAGATTATTAAAAAAGCGTTGGTTAAATAAGCCTCTAAAATCAGTTGAAGTTAACATGATGGCTAAATAAAGAATCTGATTAATTTTTGATCTTAAGAGATGCTTCCTCCCAGTTTCATCCCCAATCAAGGTTAGACTAGGGGAAAACAATGAATGTTTCGGCTGATGCCGATGGGATTAATCGTTAGTTAGGTAGAAGCTGATCGCGAAGGATAACAGCAAGTATAGCGATTGCGCCTTGATTGATTCCCATTTTGCCATTTCAGCCCAACAAGCATTGAATACATTGATTTGAGTAACACTCAGGTGCTGAGCTTTGAAATTAGCTATACTGTTTGTTTTAGCTGACACTTAAGGGCAATTCCCACAATCATGCAGTTTGATATTATCATCGTTGGTGCAGGTGCCGCCGGACTTTATACCGCTTTATGTCTTCCTCAACACCTCCGAGTTGCCATTGTCAGCAAGGATGAACTAAAAATTGGGGCAAGCGATTGGGCACAAGGAGGAGTCGCAGCAGCGATCGCGCCGGGCGATTCAACGGAAAATCACTATCAGGATACGCTCAAAGCCGGGGTTGGAATCTGTATTCCGGAAGCAGTAAAGTTTCTCGTGGAAAATGCTGCTTCTAGTATTGAAACCCTCGTTGAGTTAGGGGTGCAGTTTGATCGCAAAGGGGAAGAATTGGCAATGACCTTAGAAGCCGCGCATTCTTATCCGCGGGTGCTTCATGCCGCCGATACCACCGGACGCGCGATCGTCAATACCCTTACTGAACAAGTTTTAGCCCGTGATAATATTACCGTTATTCCCCAAGCCTTTGTCTTGCAGTTAGATATTAATCCGCAAACGCAACATTGTGAAGGGGTACATCTTCTCCATGACAATCAAATTCAATGGGTGAAAGCCTCAGCAGTGATCTTAGCAACCGGCGGTGGCGGGCAAGTCTTTGCTCAAACTACCAATCCTATGGTGAGTACCGGTGATGGGGTTGCTTTAGCCTGGCGTGTCGGGGGCATTTTACGAGATGTGGAATTTTTCCAATTTCATCCTACTGCCTTAACCAAACCCGGCGCACCCCATTTTTTAATTACCGAAGCGGTACGAGGGGAAGGTGCCCATTTGGTGGATGAAACCGGCTATCGCTTCGCGTTTGACTATCATCCCAATGGCGAATTAGCCCCCCGTGATGTGGTGAGTCGCGCGATTTACAATCATCTCCAAAAAACGGCTGAAGATCCAGCCCATGCGACCGTATATTTAGATTTACGCCCGATTCCGCGAGAACGCATTGAGTATCGCTTTCCGAATATTATTAAAGTGTGTCAGTCACATGGTGTAGATGTCTTTTCCGAACCGATTCCCGTTGCACCAGCAGCCCATTATTGGATGGGCGGAGTCGCGGTTGATGTCAACAGTGCCACTTCTATTCCAGGTTTGTATGCAGTGGGAGAAACAACCAATACAGGAGTTCATGGGGCAAACCGCTTAGCCAGTAATTCACTGTTGGAATGTTTAGTCTTTGGACAACAATTTAAAGCAATGACCGTAGAACCCCTGGTGGATGTTGCCACACCAGAAACGCTCACTTGGGGAGAAACCAATTGGACAGAAGAAGTGAAGTATCTTCAGGAATTACGAGAACAGTTACGAGTTTTAGTGTGGGATGCCGCAGGAATCTCTCGCACAGAAACGGAATTAGCCCACGGCTTAGCGCAAGTAGAAACTTGGCGGCAAGAAGTAGCCACTCTGACGATTGCCCAGTTTTTACAGGGAGAAACCGTTGCGGCTGCGATTCAATTCAGTGAACCACAGGCAGAACAGCAATTGCGTTGTGCTGGAGAAACCTTTAATCTGTTGGATGTAGCGTATTTGGTGTTGAAAAGCGCTTTGTTTCGTCAAGAAAGTCGCGGCGGACATTATCGTGCGGATTATCCGCGATCGCGCCCAGAATGGCAAGTTCATACATTGATCCAAAATGAAACTTGGTGGACAATGGGCAATGAGCAGTAACCAGTGACCAGTTACCAGTGACCAGTTACCAAACAACTAATGACTAATGACTAATGACAATCGAAAAATTAATGAACTGAAACGAGAAATGCAAAGGCTTTATGAAGAAGTAAAGACCTTAAAAATTGATATTGAACCGGGGGGTCATCCGTACTCCGCCGTGAGACGACGGAGCGGCTCGGGTGAGCTCGCCGAACTCCTGCGGATGACCGTTGGTCATATTTCGGAAGGATTTGATCACTTAAGTGAAGATATGGATAGATTAAGAGACGAGGTACGGAAAAACCATTACCAACTTTCTCATCAAATCAATCAAGTTTTAGCGCGTCAAAGATTACGCCTTCCTAAACAGAAAGCGCCTGCTTTGACCGTTGGTCAAGAAGTCATGTTAGAAGCCTTTACTAAACTCTCTGATCTGCCAGAAGAGTAAAGCCATAATTAATAATCAACCCAAAAGAATTAACCAATAACAATTAACAAAAATGCGGACATACTATTGCGGAGACTTAAAAGCAAAACAAATTGGTGAAACCGTAACCTTATACGGTTGGGTGGATCGCCGTCGCGATCATGGCGGTGTAATTTTTTTAGATGTGCGCGATCGCGCTGGGATTATTCAAGTGGTTAGCGATCCCGAACGCACACCGGATTCCTATCCCCAAGCTGAAAAGATCCGTAATGAGTATGTGGTAAAAGTCACGGGGCGGGTGAGTCAACGCCCAGAAGCGTCTCTCAATCCTAACTTACCTACGGGAGAAGTGGAAGTCTATGCCGATGCAATTGAAGTCTTGAATGCGGTACGGAAACAACTGCCGTTTCAAATTGCCAGGGATGAGGGGGATACTGTGCGGGAGAACATTCGCTTAAAATACCGCTATCTCGATTTACGGCGCGATCGGTTGAATCAAAATTTGCACTTGCGTCACCAAGTGGTGAAAGCGATTCGTCGCTTCCTCGAAGACGAAGAAGACTTTGCCGAAGTGGAAACGCCTATTCTCACCCGTTCGACTCCCGAAGGCGCCAGAGACTATCTCGTTCCCTCCCGCGTCAACCCCGGACAATGGTTTGCCCTTCCCCAATCGCCGCAACTATTTAAGCAATTATTGATGGTATCTGGCTTTGATCGTTACTATCAAATCGCCCGCTGTTTCCGGGATGAAGATTTACGGGCGGATCGACAACCGGAGTTTACGCAATTGGATATGGAAATGAGTTTCCTCTCCGAAGATGAAATCCTTGACCTTAATGAACGGTTGATTTGTCATATCTTCACAACGGTCAAAGGGATTGATCTCCCTCGTCCCTTTCCTCGTTTAACCTACAATGAAGCCATGAGTCGCTATGGCAGCGATCGTCCTGATACCCGCTTTGGCTTAGAATTGGTCGATGTCTCTGATATCGTCCAAGATTCTGGCTTCAAAGTCTTTTCCGGTGCCGTGAAAAGTGGCGGTTTAGTGAAAGTTTTACCCATTCCCGAGGGGAACGATCAAATTTCTAATGTCCGTATTAAACCCGGTGGTGACTTGTTCAAAGAAGCAGCAACTGCTGGCGCGAAAGGCTTGGCTTATCTGCGGGTGCGGGAAGGAATGGAAATTGACACCATTGGTGCGATTAAAGATAACCTTAGTGAGGAACAGAAACAGGAATTATTGCAACGAACGGGTGCCCAATCTGGACATCTCTTACTCTTTGGCGCAGGAGATACGATCACAGTAAATAAATCGTTAGATCGCGTGCGTCAAGTATTAGGGGAAGAACTCGGTTTAATTGATGAAAATGCCATTAACCTGCTATGGGTCACTGAGTTCCCGATGTTTGAATGGAACCCGGATGAGAAACGCTTAGAAGCCCTGCATCACCCCTTTACTGCGCCGCATCCTGATGACTTAGACGATATTAAAACTGCACGGGCGCAAGCCTATGATTTAGTCTATAACGGCGTTGAAATTGGTGGGGGCAGTCTCCGGATCTATCAACGGGAGATTCAAGAAAAGGTTTTTGAAGCGATTGGCTTATCCCCAGAAGCCGCCGATGAAAAATTTGGATTCCTTCTCGAAGCCTTTGATTATGGAACACCACCTCACGGTGGAATTGCTTACGGCTTAGATCGCTTGGTTATGCTGCTGGCGGGCGAAGAATCTATTCGCGATGTGATTGCGTTTCCGAAAACCCAACAAGCCAGTTGCTTGTTAACCGAAGCCCCCAGCCCAGTGGATGAAAAGCAACTGAAAGAACTCTATGTCGCTTCCACCTACGATCCGGAGATGGAGTAATGGGGATCTAGCGCCACTGTCAATAAGCTTTACATGACATGACGAGCATAAATTGTTGATTTTACACAAAAATATATTGCAATATAAAACACTAAAAAATTGTCAAAAGCAAGTTTTTCAACAACTAGGATTAACAACCGTAATTCAAGGACAGTTAAAGTCAGTCTGAGTTGACCTTGTACCATAGAAAGTAACGTAGTCCTTGCCAATTAGTTTCCAAGTCAGTGCCAATCTATGCAAATCTATCTTGATCACAGTGCAACTACACCGCCTCATCCGGATGTCATTGCCAAAATGCAAGCGGTTTTAAGCGATCATTGGGGTAACCCCTCTAGCCTTCATGCGTGGGGAGAACGATCCGCAATGGAAATTGAAATGGCACGAGTCGAAACGGCGCAGTTAATTAATGCGGCGACACCAGAAACGATTATTTTTACCTCTGGTGGAACCGAAGCCGACAACTTTGCCTTACTTGGGGTTGCCGATCAATATGCGTCGCCTCAACATTTAATTATCTCCAGTGTGGAACATTCGGCAATTGAAAAGACAGCCCAGCGTTTAGAAGCTTGGGGATGGGAAGTGACTCGTTTGCCTGTGAATCAACAAGGGGGGATTCATCCTTGGGATTTAGAACAAGCGATTCAAAGGAATACGGTACTGATTTCCATTATCTATGGGCAAAGCGAGGTGGGAACCTTACAGCCGATCGCGCAATTGGGGAAAATCGCCCGTGCCAGAGGAATTTTATTCCATACCGATGCCGTGCAAGTGGCCGGACGATTACCCATTGATGTGCAACAACTCCCCGTCGATTTACTCTCTCTCTCCGGTCATAAAATGTATGGGGTGCAAGGGGCCGGTGCCTTATATGTGCGCGAAGGTGTAGCAATACAACCCTTGCTGACAGGGGGCGGACAAGAAAGACAGTTGCGATCTGGCACTCAAGCCGTCGGCGCGATCGCGGCGTTAGGGGTTGCGGCGAAACTCGCCCGGTTAGCCCTGCCCACAGAAACCGCACGTTTGGAAGGGTTACGGGACCAATTATTTGCGTTACTTGCCGATTGTCCCTATTTAATTCCTACGGGTGATTGCAGTGATCGGTTGCCTCATCATGTCAGTTTTGCCGTTAACAGCCCCGCCGAACCGATAACGGGGAAAACCCTAGTGCGCCAATTAAACTTAGCCGGAATCGGGATTAGTGCGGGCTCAGCGTGTGATAGTGGTAAACTGAAACCGAGTGCTATTTTGCTGGCGATGGGCTATTCTCAAGAAATGGCTTTAGCAGGCATCCGGTTAACGTTAGGACGCAGTACCACCGCAGCAGATATCGAGTGGACAGCACTGGTGTTAAAACAAGTTTTACAACGCTTAATTGAAGAATCAAGTTTGGTATTAGCAAGATAAAGTGATGATGGAGTTTCCAGCAACCTTAGAAAGCGCGATCGCGCAAGCGAAACAGTCAACGCTCACTGCCTTAGAATCGGGCTTAACTCGTTTACAAGTCGAACTTAAAATTCCAGAAATCGCCCTGAAAGGAGAAGTCATTGCCAAAGAATTTGCCGATCTCTTTGAAGATGATTATGGATCAGGGTTAAAAGTTCTGTTTCCCGATACCGGTGCGGCGGCTTTAGCGCGACGGAATTGGTCAGAGGTCTCATTTCGAGTCAATGATTTAGGGAGTCGGAATGTTCCCATTGAAAAGAAGGTCTCAGAAGAAGACCAGCTTTTTTTATTGGTTTCTCCCTCGGCAGTGGAAGTGCAAAAAGTAGAAAAACTTTGTAATCTCGCTGGTGATCGTCCGGTCATTCTCTTGATTCCCCAGCTAGAAGATGTTGCTACGGTGGGTATTGGTTACGCCGCCCGTCAACTACGAGAACGATTTTTAAGTACCCTGGAAAGCTGCTATTATTTGCAACCCCTAGATGAGGCTGCCATCCTAAAATCTTATCCTTCCGGTTGGCAAATCTGGATTGAAAAAGAAGAGAATAATTATGAATTCTTTTGCGAAGAACCAGAAAAACCAGTTGGTGATACGTTAGATCGCTTACTGCGAAAAGCAGCCGGAGAAGATGTTTCTGCAGAAGAAACTCCCGCATTTAAAAGTAAATCGGCGAGAAAACAAGGAATTTTTGATAGTTTGCAACGCTTTTTAAAAGCCCTCAGCCAGTGATCACAATTAATAATGATTAATTAATAATTATTAATGACAAGACAAAGTGAGGGGGAGACACGGGAGACACGGAGAGAGGGTGAACCAATGACCAATGACCAATGACCAATGACCAATGACCAATGACCAATGACTAAT
>CAZAYV010000111.1:0-14055 GCA_964489465.1 uncultured Dactylococcopsis sp.
AGTGAGTTTGCCGCAAACCAAGAGGGAATTGGTTTGGGTCGTTTTCGTACGTCGGAATAACGCCCGAATTTTAGCCAGCATTTGGGCGAGATTAACGGGTTTAGTCAGATAATCATCGGCTCCTGCCTCGAGACCTGCGACAATATCCTGTGTTCTATTATTGGGCAAGAGAAGCAAAATCGGCATTTGATAGCCTTGGGAACGGAGATGCTGGCAGAAAGAAATAACATCAAGCTCGGGAATCAACGTACTGAGTAAAATCATGTCGTACGCTTGCTGAGTGACCCAATTCAAACTGGTCGGTTCGTCCCTGGTAATGTCAACCGTATACCGCTCTGCAATTAATGTTGTTGAAATGAGTTCAATTGTAGAGTCGTCATCTTCAACTAACATCAGTTTCATGCCAAGATCCTCCAGTAGATAAGCGCTCGTCCTTTTGTTACCTTGACGGTTTTCATATCAAGTTACGAGATTTCAGTTGGCGTCTCTGACCAAATCTTAAAACAACTGAGATTGATGTCATTAATTTTTGGGTCAATTTGCAAGGAGTAAATAACACTTAACTATACACTTAATTGTGTAAAAATATCAATAAATTGTTACTTATACAAGTCGATTGTTAATTAGGTAATTTGACATCAGGAAATATTTCAAGATCTTATAAATACTTTATTTTTTGTAAAAAAATCCTTATTTCATAATTTTTCTCTGTTTCTGGACACGAGTAATCTTAACAATAGAGGATAACGAAAAATTTTACAACTTTCTTATATCTATTTATCTCATTCTTATAGCTTTGTCGTAGATTAAATGCGAGCTGAAATTATACGCTATTTTTTCTGAAGATATTGTTTAATGTATGACATTTATCACTCATCTCTCGAAAGCCGATTTATTCTCTATTGTTGGAAAAATTAGGATAAAAGCTTATCTTTAAGTGCCTGGAGCAGTCTTATCCAATTTCTGATGCAATGAGAATTTGACTTCAATCCAATGGGGAAGCTGATCGTTGACAATAATTGTGTTTTTTACAAGCGATCTGTCTAGAAGCATCTGGCCTTGGGGGAAAGATGCCCAGCTTGAGGGGACTTCACTCTATTTGTCTCAGCAAATTCGCGATCGCGCTCTACTCTTGATCAACTAAAAATTTAACTTTCGAGCAATGATAAAAACAAAGGCAAGGCTCATTACTGTCACTTCAGTAAGAGGACTCTGGCTGCATCTGACTTTTCTGTCGGTCTTGATTCCCTTAGAGAGTGTGATGCTCCCTCCGGGAGCCAGCGAAGCCATCGCCCAACTCCTCACGACTGAGTTATCGATTGTTCTTGAAAGCCCTATCCCATCCGCAGAGCCCTGGAAGTTTAGTAAGGAGGTTTCCAGCCCCGAAAATAGATGAACAATTTCTCTAACTTACAAACAGATCAATAACCAGCAAGAAAAAAGAAGGAAAAATTCAATCATGAGTGACCACCGGAACTTAACGCTCTGCTGCAATTTCATTATCGTTTTTATCATTTTCTGTTGCTTTGGCATTTCGGCTCCAGTTGAAGCATCCCCTGTAGGATCCACTTGTCCGGAAGGGATGGTTTATATTCCTGGCGGTACCTTTACGATTGGATCAGACCGTCCCGAATTCCAAGAAGAAGAACTTGCCGAAGGCGTCGAAGTGAGTCCCTTTTGTATTGATCGCCATGAAGTGACCAACGCTGAATTTGCCGAGTTTGTGGCTGCTACCGGATACAAAACCGTTGCGGAACGCCCTTTATCGAAAGAGCAGTTTCCCAACCTCTCCGAGGAAGAACGAGCTCCGGGTTCCTTGATTTTCGAGCCGCCCCCAGAGGATCAAACCCGCGTTCCTTATTTAAGCTGGTGGCACTGGACCCCAGGCGCAAACTGGCGACACCCGTTTGGACCCGACAGCGACATCGAAGGTAAAGACAATTATCCTGTGGTTCATATTGCCTATGAAGATGCCCAAGCGTATAACGAATGGGCGGGTAAAACCCTACCCACGGAAGCCCAATGGGAATTTGCAGCGCGAGGCGGATTGAAGAACAAAAAATTTACCTGGGGTGACGAATACTCCGCCCAGAAGGCAAATACTTGGCAGGGCATATTTCCGTTTTTTAATACTAAAGAAGATCACTATACTGGCACAGCTCCGGTTGAATCCTTTCCTGCCAATGGTTACGGGTTATACGACATGACAGGTAATGTTTGGGAGTGGACGTGCGACTGGTACGGTGTCAGTCATCGTGAGAAATCACATCGCCTCAATCCTAGCGGTCCTGCCGAACAAGAAAGTTTCGACCCCAAAAAACCGGCTGATGGAGCCATGCACGTCATTAAAGGCGGCTCTCATTTATGTGCCAAGAACTATTGCAGCCGCTACCGTCCGGCAGCCCGAGAATCCCAGGCTCCTGACACCGGAACAACTCATATTGGCTTTCGCTCAATTGTGCGACTCAATCAACCCTAAACTCTCAAACTGGCGCTTTAGTCAAGGCACTGAGGGTAAGACCAGTTCATCATGACTCACTCTAGTAGCTGAATGCTTCTCAAAACTCAATCCTTTCTCATCAATCGGAGATTTCAATTATGAAACATTCCTTTCTCTATCGATGCGGCAAGTTGCTTGTCGCGATCGCGCTCTCAATTGCTCTACTGCTAACAAACAATTTACCGTTTAGCAGCAGCGCGATCGCTGCCGAAGTTTCTAGCGAATCGGCTCAGACAATGATCCAACTGCCCAAACCCGACCCAGAATTTAAGGGCAAAGTGGGCAAAACCTATAAAGATTCTGTTCCCAGCTATCCCGAGCCAGTGGAGGCTCCCGAAGGAGACCCGAATGTGCTAATCATCCTGCTCGATGACGTGGGCTTTGGCATGACCTCGACCTTTGGCGGACCGGTTCCCACGCCCAATCTGGACAAGCTCGCGAGTAACGGGGTTTCCTATAATCGTTTTCATACCACCGCCCTGTGCAGTCCCACCCGCGCTGCGCTCCTGACTGGGCGGAACCATCACAGTGTTGGTACTGGGGTCATTATTGAAACTGGGACGGGCTATCCCGGCTATACCGGCATCATTCCCAAAAGCACCGCTCTCATCTCAGAAACTTTAAATGACAACGGTTACGCCACCGCTATGTTTGGCAAGTGGCACAATACCCCAGAACCAGATATTAGCCCGGCTGGACCGTTCAACCGTTGGCCCACTGGCTTAGGATTTGATTACTTCTACGGCTTTAACCAAGGAGAAGCGCACCAATACTATCCCAATCTCTATCGGAATACAGTCCCCGTCAGTCCACCGAAAACCCCCGAAGAGGGCTATCACTTTACTGCGGATATGACCGATGAAGCAATCGCTTGGACGCGCAACGTCAGAGCGGCTGATAAAGATAAACCGTGGTTTGTTTACTTCAGCACGGGAGCCGTACACGCTCCCCATCACGTTCCCCCAGAGTGGCGGGAAAAGTTTAAAGGACAGTTTGATGGGGGTTGGGATGAACAGCGCAAATCGATCTATAACAAACAGCTAAAGATGGGCATCATCCCCGAAGGGACTAAACTCACCCCCCGTCCAGAAGAAATTCCCGCCTGGGAAGAAGTGCCTGAAGCGGCGAAAACCGTCTATACGCGGCTGATGGAAAACTATGCTGGATACATGGCGCATACCGACTATCACATCGGTCGCCTCATTGACGCTTTGGAAGAATCTGGAGAGTTAGACAACACCCTAATTTTCTACATTGTTGGCGACAATGGCGCTAGTGCTGAAGGCGGTTTGGAAGGAACATTTAGTGAACTGGCGAGTTTGCTAGGGATTCAGTTGGGACTAGAGAGTACCATCAATCGACTTGACGAAATCGGCGGACCCACCAGCGAGCCTCATGTTCCCGTCGGTTGGGCTTGGGCAATGGATTCTCCCTTCCAGTGGACAAAACAGGTTGCCAGTCACTTCGGCGGCACTCGCAACCCGATGGTGGTGCATTGGCCAAATGGCATTCAGTCTAAAGGCGAAATGCGCGACCAGTTTCATCATGTGATTGACATCGCACCGACCATTCTTGAAGCCACGAAAATCCCCGAACCAACCGAAGTCAATGGGATTGAGCAGAAACCCATTGAGGGGGTGAGTATGCTCTACTCTTTTGACGATCAAGATGCCCAGGGCAAACGAACCACCCAATACTTCGAGATGTTTGTCAATCGCGGGATCTATGACGAGGGCTGGATGGCTTCTAGCCACTTCGGCGTTCCTTGGAATACCGCGAGTCGCGAGGGCGATTTTCTAAATGCCCCTTGGGAGCTTTACAACCTCGAAGAAGATTTTAGTCAGGCCAATGATCTCGCGGAAGAGAACCCGAAAAAACTACAGGAATTGCAAGCTAAGTTCGTCGAAGAAGCCGAGAAGTATAATGTCTTCCCCCTCGATCCCCGACTTTCCGAGCGCTTCGATCCGAAACTGCGAGGGAGTGGTGAACCGCCGACCCATTGGACTTATTACGGCAATGACGTGCGCTTACCTGAACCGGTCGGACCGCAACTCTTTCCCAGAGGACATACCATCGCTGCTGATGTAACGATTCCCAAAGAAGGTGCAGAAGGCGTGATTACCTGTGCCGGATCGTTTTCGGCGGGTTGGTCGCTATACGTCAAAGACAATAAACCCAACTTCCGCTATACGGTCTTTGATATTGGGGATGTAACGATTCCTGGCACAGTTGAGTTGCCCAAGGGCAAAGTAACCGTCAAAAGTGAGTTTATCCCCGATGGGTCTCAAGCAGGGGGCGGGACGCTCAAGCTGTTTATCAACGACAAGCCAGCCGGGGAGGGCAAACTGACCCGCTCTTTGTTCCGTCACGGTTTAGAACCGTTTGAGGTGGGTCGCGACTCCATTACCGCGATCGCGCCTGACTATCAAGACCAAGGCAAATTTGAGTTTACCGGGCAAATTAATCAGGTCAATTTCGCTTTGAAGTAGCTCTAGCAAAGAGAACTGTCAGGTTAGGGTGAGCAGAATTAACCTAACCTGCTTTCTTCGCTGCCGTACAAATCACTAAATCTCAAATTTCGAGGAGAAAAGAAAATGATTGCCAGACCGCTGAAACTCATTATGACAACGCTACTTGCAGTTGTCTTCTTCATCACTAATCTGCCGTTAGAAGCAAAAGCCCAATCCTTTGTGGATCTCAGCGATATTGATCGTTCTGTGCTGCCCTTGCAACCGCCGCCTCAAGAGCCCATCACTACATTAGATGCGCGGGATGCAACACCGCCCCCGCTGTTTCAAGTCAAGGCTCCGGAAGATGCACCCAATGTGCTGGTGGTTCTAATCGATGATTTAGGCTTTGGCGGGACGAGCCAGTTTGGTGGACCCATTCCCACTCGCACTTTTGATCGCTTGGCTGAAAACGGACTATTTTACAATCAGTTCCACTCTACGGCGTTGTGTTCTCCGACTCGCCAGGCGATTAAGACCGGGCGCAATCACCACTCTGCCAATCAAGCCAAGATTACGGAAGTCGCCACCTCCTTCCCCGGCGCGACGGGTCAACTGCCGAATGAGGTAGCTAGTATCGGTCAAATGCTACGGCTTAACGGCTATAGTACGGGCGCTTTCGGTAAATGGCACGAAACCGCCGTTTGGGAAATTAATCCCTCCGGTCCCTTTGATCGCTGGCCCGCGCTGCAAGGCTTCGATGAATTCTATGGCTTCTTGGGCGGAGAAACTAACCAGTGGTCTCCCTCGGTGCATCATAACCGCAATATTGTTGAAACCCCCGAAGATCCCAACTATCATTTCATGACCGATATGACGGATCACGCCATTGACTGGATCAAGTTTCAACAGGCGCTGACTCCTGATAAGCCTTTCTTTACCTATTTTGCGCCTGGGGCAGTCCATGCGCCCCACCATGTGCCTCAAGAGTACATTGACAAATATAAGGGAAAGTTTGATGCGGGTTGGGATGTTATCCGTGAGCAGATTTACCAAAATCAACTCGAAAAAGGCTACATTCCCGCTGGAACAAAACTCGCTCCCAAACCGGATGATATCCAAGACTGGGACGACCTCACCCCCAAAGAGCAAAAGCTGTTTGCCCGTCAGGCTGAAGTCTTCGCTGCCTATCTAGACATGACCGATACGGAAATTGGTCGTCTGGTGGATGCCATTGAAGATCTGGGCGAGTTGGACAATACCCTGATTTTCTATGTGGCTGGCGACAACGGGACTAGTGCCGAAGGGGTCTTCACCGGCTTGTACAACGAAATGGCTTATTTCAACGGTGAACCGAAAGCCTCTGACGTTGACTTCATGCTTGAGCATTACGATGAGTGGGGCAGCCCCGATACTTACCCCCATATGGCTGCGGGTTGGGCGGTTGCGTTTGACTCCCCCTTTACCTGGACTAAACAGGTGGCTTCTAACTATGGCGGTACTCGTCAAGGTTTAGCCGTGCATTGGCCGCAAGGCATCCAGGCAAAAGGAGAACTACGCAGCCAGTGGCATCATGTCATCGATGTTGTGCCAACGATTTTGGAAGCTGCCGGCTTGCCTGAACCCCGGGAAGTTAACGGCGTCCCCCAGCGCCCCATCGAAGGGGTGAGCATGATGTACAGCTTTGATGACCCAGATGCGCGCGATCGTCACACCACTCAGTACTTTGAAATGGGTGGCAATCGAGGAGTTTATCACAACGGCTGGTTTGCTGGTACCATTCACCTCAAACCTTGGGGTGAGGCGGAAAACCGCTTCAGTGAAGATACCTGGGAGCTGTACCACGTTGCCGAAGACTTTAGCATGGCTCAGGATCTCGCTAGCCAGTATCCTGAAAAGCTCGCGGAACTGCAAGACCTGTTCCTAGAAGAAGCGATGAAATACAACGTACTGCCCTTGGATGATCGTCGCATTGAGTTGTTCGATCCCCGAGTCGCTAATCGGCCTGACTTGATGTTTGGTCGCACCACTCTCACCCTCGGCGCGGGCATGACGGGACTGCTGGAAAATGATTTCCTTAACGTTAAAAACACATCATTTGCAATTGATGCTGACATCGACAGCACTGCAAGTGCCAATGGCGTTCTCCTGTCGCAGGGGGGCAAGTTCGGCGGTTGGAGTTTCTATGTGAAGCAAGGTCAGCCTACGTTTGTTTATAACTACTTGGGGCTGGAACAGTACAAAATTACTTCCCAGTCTAAACTACCCGACGGCAAATCTACCGTAAAACTGGACTTTGACTATGATGGCGGTCGCGGTGCAGGTGGTACTGCAACGATTTATATCAATGGTCAGGAAGTGGCTTCGGGACGAGTGGAAAAAACTGAGCCCAATGTTTTCTCGGCAGATGAAACCGCTAGCGTTGGCGTCGATTTGGAAACATCAGTTTCTGAAGATTACACGCGCTCGACTAGCAAATTTACTGACACGATTAACAAGGTGACGATTTCCCTCAAGCGTTAAGTGAAACAGGGTGGGCATTGCCCACCCTACTTTATCAACCGATTACGAGTAACTGACCGATGAAACTGACACGATCGCGCTTCTTAAAATTACTCCCAACTGTTATTGCAATTCCCGCTGCTCAAGCTTTACCCTTGCCCAAACCACTCACCCTAGCCGCAACCCCCGATCCGCTCCCGTCCTGGGAAGAGGGACCGGTTAAATCCACCATTTTAGACTTTGTCCAGCAAGCCACAACCGAGGGTAGTGAGGGGTACATTCCCCCGCGCGATCGTATCGCAACCTTTGATAATGACGGCACTCTCTGGTGCGAACAACCATTAGTCCAAGGGATGTTTGTGATGTCTCAGGTAAAGGCGCGTATTGAAAGGCAGCCTGAATTAGCCGATCAGCCTGTAGTTAGGGCGTTGCTTAACCAAGATAAAAGCTATTTTGCTCAACCGGAAGCACGGAGAGAGCTCCTCAAAGTCTTGGCGATAATCAGCGCTAATAGGCTCCAAGAAGAATATGAGCGCCAGGCGCAATCTTTTTTAGAAACTGCTGTCCATCCGCAATATGGGGTCAAATACACCGAACTGGGCTATCAGCCCCAGCTTGAACTGCTGGCTTACTTGCGCGCCAATGGGTTTCAAACCTGGATTTGCACCGGGGGTGGCATCGACTTTGTCCGATTGTTCTCTGAGTCCATGTACGGCATTATCCCCCAACAGGTCATCGGCAGTTCCTTGGAGAAAGAATACCGCTCAGTTGACGGGGGCAACGTCATCTGGCGATTGCCCCAGCTTGACCTGATCAACGACAAGGAAGGTAAGCCGGTTGGGATGGATCGCGCGATCGGTCAACCGCCTGTCTTTGCCTGCGGTAATGTGCGTTCCGGTGGCGATATTGCCATGCTGACTTACAGCCAGAGTGCGCCCTATCCCACCTGCCAACTCTTGATCAACCACGATGACGAGGAGCGCGAGTTTGCCTACGACGAAGCCGACAACGCTTCTCTTAACGCAGCGCAGGAAAAGGCCTGGAATGTCGTCAGCATGAAAACCGATTGGCGTCAAGTTTTTGCTTGGCAATAATCTTTCTTCTCAATTCATTTAGGAGAACCCTCATTAATGTTCAAACCAATCTGGAAAATAACGATTGCTAGCGCGATCGCGCTAACTTTCATCTTACAAACCACAGTTTCTCCTGCCCTCGCGCAGGAAATTCTACCGCATCCCCCCAAGCCCTTCTCCGGTAAGGTGGGTTTGACTTATAAAACCTCGGAACCGGTCAAAACCGAACTCAAGCTGCCCGAAACCTTCGGCATTGAAAATGCCCCCAATATTTTGCTGGTACTGATTGATGATGCAGGTTATGGACAGTTTGGCAGCTTTGGCGGCAGCATTCCCACCCCAACGATGGACAAAGTCGTTGAGAACGGGCTGCAATATACTCAGTTCCATACCACTGCCCTCTGTTCTCCCACTCGCGCTGCTTTACTGACGGGGCGTAACCATCATTCTGTGGGGACTGGCGTGATTACTGAAGCAGGAACAGGTTTGCCGGGTTATTCCGGTGTCATCCCTGAAGATGCCGCGACCTTTGCCCAAATCCTCCAGGCAAATGGCTATGGCACCGCTTGGTTTGGCAAGAATCATAACGTCCCCGACTGGGAAACCAGCATGGCCGGTCCCTTTGACCGCTGGCCCCGAGGACTGGGTTTTGACTACTTTTATGGCTTTGTCGGCGGCGACACCAATCAATTCAAACCCGATCTAGTCGAAAACACCACACGATTGGAAGCGCCTGAGACCAATGCCGACGGTTCTCCTTATCACCTTACCGTGGACTTAGCTGACCACGCGATTAACTATATTCAGCAGCTCAATGCCGTCTCGCCACAAAAACCCTTTTTCACTTACTTTGCGACAGGAGCAACTCATGCCCCACACCAAGTTCCGCAAGTGTGGAGCGATATGTTCAAAGGGCAATTTGACATGGGTTGGGATAAATACCGCGAAGAAACGTTCGAGCGGCAGAAAAAATTAGGCGTTATTCCGGCTGATGCCAAACTCACCCCTCGCCCCGATTCATTACGGGCTTGGGATTCTTTATCCCCAGAAGAACAAAAAGTCTATGCCCGCATGATGGAAGTGTTTGCTGGATTCACCGCTCAGACTGACCATGAAGTGGGACGGGTGATCAACGCGATCGACGAATTAGGGAAATTAGACAACACGCTGATTTTCTACATCGCTGGCGATAACGGCTCTAGTGCTGAAGGCGGTTTTGAAGGACTGCTCAATGAGATGACCTTCTTTAACGCCCTGCCAGAAAGCCTAGAGGAACAAGAAGCCGCGATCGACGATTTAGGCGGACCGCAGTATTTCAACCACTTCCCGGCTGCCTGGGCGTGGGCGATGGATTCTCCCTTCCAATGGACGAAACAAATTGCCTCTCATTTTGGCGGGACTCGCAACGGCATGGGAGTTTCTTGGCCGGCGCGGATTAACGATCAAGGCGGGAAACGCTTTCAGTTCAGTCATGTCATTGATATCGCCCCCACGATTCTCGAAGCAGTGGGCATTCCCGAACCGGTCCAAGTCAACGGAATTGGTCAGAAACCCATCGAAGGCACTAGCCTAGTCTATACCTTTGATGATGCGGATGCGCCGACCCGCCATACCACGCAATATTTCGAGATGCTGGGCAACCAAGGGATTTACAGCGATGGCTGGATGGCAAGTGCCTTGTGGAACGAACCCTGGAATCCGAACCCGCCCACGGATAAAGATATTCTCCATCTCGATTGGGAACTGTATCACATTGAGGAAGACTTTACCCAGGCTGTCGATTTGGCAGACCAAATGCCGGATAAGCTCCAAGAAATGAAAGATCTTTTCTACGCCGAAGCTGCTAAATACAACGTGCTACCTCTCGACGGTCGCAAAACAGAACGTTTGGATGTTGCCAATCGCCCCAGCTTGACGGAAGGACGAACTCACTTTGCTTATCCCCGAGGCATTCGAGTCCCGGAAGGCTCTACGCCCGATCTCAAGCACGTCAACCATACCATTACTGCTGATGTGATTATTCCCCAAGGGGGTGCTGAAGGAATGCTAGCGACATTGGGCGGTCGCTTTGCTGGATATGGGTTGTTTGTCAAAGAGGGTAAACTGGTCTATCACTACAACCTAGCTCAGGTTGAACAATACAGTATTGAATCGGAACAGCCGATTCCTACGGGTCAAGTCTCCCTGAAAGCGGAATACAAAACGGATGCCGATCAACCCTACGCCGGTGCAACCGTGACCTTGTACGCTAATGACAAGAAAATCGGTGAAGGTCGGGTGGAAAAGACGCTGCCCAACCGCATCAGTTTGGGCGAAACGATGGATATCGGTTTTGACGCAGGCACTCCTTTGACTGACGCTTATGAATTGCCTTTTGCATTCACAGGAAAACTAGAAACTGTCGCGATCGATCTCAACTAAAGACCTAACTTTTTAACTGAGGAAAGCGGGAAGCGTTATCGTTTCCCTTTCTTTCCTCTCAACTGAAATCATTGTTTTGCGATTGAATTAGTCTCGTTTTGCTCGGACGAAACTCTAGAAAAGCTCGAAACCAGTTCTAATACCATCTCTCAGATTTGAAGTGACCGTCCCCGTGCTTCAATGCTCTGTGTTCTCTGTGACTCTGTGGTTCAACTTGTAGCAATCGTTTTCAGAAAAAGTATAAAAATTAGTTTGGAGGCACTCAATTCATGGACATCATCAACTTCAACAATCCCTTGTTTCGCGGGTTTGTATCGGTAACGATCTTGACGTTTGTTCTTTCTCTAGGAATGAGCTTGTCACTCACTCAACTGCGCGAGTTTTGGGAACGGACAGACTTGATGATCCGAACGCTTCTCGCTACGGTAATTTTGCCGCCTTTACTGTTGGCACTATTGATTTTAACCGTCGATTTGCCCAAACCCGTCCCGATCGCGCTCGCACTACTGATGGCTATCCCAGGACCGCCCCTGCTGACGCAACGGATTTCCCTAGGAGGGGTGAGTCGAGATGTCGCTTTGGATATGCAGGTGACTCTGACTCTAATTACAATTGTCGTCACCCCCTTAATTCTCAGTTTCTTTCAAGCTGGATTTCCGGAGGCGACCGCGGTCAAACTGAATATTGGGGGAGTGGTTAAACAGGTTGCTTTGGTACAGCTTTTACCCCTCGGTATCGGTTTTGCCATCAATCAAATTCAAGCGGAGTGGGTCGAAAAATTAGCGAAAATTCTGAATAATGTATCGAAAGTGCTTCTGTTAATTTTAGTGGTCGTCTTGTTGATCTACCTCATTAACTCACAGGTGCTTTTAACCTTGGGCTGGTTGTCTTTTTTCATGATCGCGCTGTTTAATGTGGTGCTATTGGCAATCGGTCATGTTATAGCCACGGGTTACGAACCCCAGTTGCAGGCTAGTGTTGGGATCGCCGCGATCGCTCGTAACCTTGGGTTGGCGATTTTTATTGCCACTTCTCTTGCACGAGCCGATGCCATATTAACCATCCTTGCGGCTCAAATTATTGGGGTAATTATCAATATCCCCTATTCCCAATGGATGAAACGGAAGCAACCGCTTCCCAATCGATAAAATGCAACTCATTTCTGGTTTCAAGGTACTGCCTTTAGTAGATAAAAAAACTACTCTCAAGTGCTTGGGAGCGACTCGTACTACTAAAATAAAAGTGAACTTCCCTCGCTTAATCAACAAAATTTTGAGATGATGAGCAAACTCGTTCTTGAAAATCTACCCGATGAAATAATGGAGCAGATTCGACAGCTTGCCAGACAACACAATCAGTCGATTAATGACCAAGCGCTCACTCTTCTTTTACATCGAATCCACCAATATTATCTGGAAATATGTCCGTGCTGGACAATATGCTGTTACTGACGTTCCCGCCGACTTAGTCAGTCTCAAAGCCCTATCCTTATATGAAATGGGTAAATGCTTGCTACAGATTACGACCCTTGGCTCAGGGGGAAAGGAAAAAGGATCAAGGCTCTCTCATTAAATTACCGAATTTCAGCCTATGATGGGGCTTATGTTGCCCTTTCGCAGCGTGTCAGCGCACCTTTATTGACTTTAGACCAAAAGCTAGTAAATGCTTTAGCAACTGCTCCCTATGACGTGCGCTCTTTTGCCGACTTTTTTATCCCCCCTCTGCAATAATGAAACTCGGAATCGATGCAATTAAGCTAGGCAAAAACAAGAATTTTGCAATTGACGGATTTAAATTGAACTATTTGGACCGGGTACTGGCGCGATACATTAGCCACAGGCTAACAATGAGACCCAACAAACCAGCTAAAATAACGCTCATCACGGCGAGCAGACCCAATATATCCATAGGCACTATGATTGGTCCTGGGCTAACCATTGTTCCTCCTGGGGTGGGCTGAAAAATCGTTGCTCCCCCTTGTGGCAGCGACAGGACGACATAAAGCAATCCTCCCACAGTGCCGATGCCGATCAAAACGGCGAGAAAGATAACTCCGATGTTGGCAATGATTCCAATCCACAATTCTCGCATCACCTTGGATCGGCTTGGGTATTGATTTGAATCTTCTAGTTTGATGCCTAATCGCGTATAACGAAAACACCAGTAAATGGTAAAGAACAGAGTGAACAGATCAACAAAGCTCAAAATGTTTACAGTATCTAAACCTCCTCTCAGCTGAGACTTTGAGGAGAAAAACAATTGGAAGGTCACCATGATCACTGGAAGGAAACCTAAGATCAGTTGGCTCCAAAACGCGATCCAGCCCCAACGGCGAAAAGCAGCAGCCATGCGACGGCGAGGAGGTGGGGTTGGGGATGTAAAATCAGCAGTTTCAATCTTGTTGCTATTGCTCATAATTTTTATTGACAGATGATATGATAATCAATTTGATGTGGACGAAACGATTTTTACGGGCGAGAAGATTTTAGCTGCTGTTGCAGATCAAGAATCGGTTGCTGGCTCACCGGAATTAAACTTCTAGTTGACTTATCTAGGTCTAATAGAACCAATACAATTGCTGAAAACATCAGAGCCAGCAATAAGGCTCCCAAAACGCTTCCTGAATTGCTCAGCCCGAACTCATATCCGACCCCTACCATGGCAAGTATCGTTATTGACTTTGACTACTGTATTGCAGATAAGGCGTTATATCCACATTCATTCGAACCGTCTGATTAAGTGCTTTGCTCAGCTCCATTGAAAATAGATCAACTCTTTCTTGTATATGATTCAGGTCTTGGGAAAGCAATTCAATTTCTGCATTAATCTCTATTAGCTCCTCTTCTCCATAGTGAGCGTTTAAAGAACGGAATTTTGCCGTCCCAGGAAACAGTTCCGGTTGGTTTTGTCTCAATTCAGCTATGGTGTGTATTGCTTGGGATGAAAAATAAAGTCGCTTGAGAGAGTAGCCCAGCGGTTGGAGCAATAGGACTAAAGCGAATAGAGAGACAATTAATCCCAAAGTCGCTTTTTTCAAGCTACCGTATTTTTGAAACAGAAAAACCAAACTATTACTAAAACAGAAGCGATAAAAACAATAACCTGATTTTTA
>CAZAYV010000112.1:0-13766 GCA_964489465.1 uncultured Dactylococcopsis sp.
GAGATCTACACTCTTTCCCTACACGACGCTCTTCCGATCTAGTTACCGGAGAAAATGGATCCCGAAACCCGTGTCTTAATCTTAGAACCCATGTTAGCCACAGGAGGGTCGATTATGTTGGCCTTAGATGAGCTAACGCAGCGCGGCGTGAATCCAGAACGATTACGCATTGTTTCTGTCGTAGGCGCACCGCCAGCTTTGAAGCAAATTGGTGAAAAATATCCGCAATTAAGAATTTATACCGCTTGTGTTGATGAAGACTTAAATGATCGCGGTTACATTGTCCCTGGTTTAGGGGATGCCGGCGATCGCGCATTTGGAACCCAGTAAAGAAAGGAAAAAAAGTATTATGAGTGAACGAGACGGATTTGGTAGTGGATTTTTAATTGGAACCTTAGTGGGAGGTGTTGTCGGTGGTGTCATCGGCGCGATCGCTGCTTCCCGCCAAAAAGAATCGGAACAGGGTTTAACAACCGAGCGTGCTTCCCAAGTAGAAGGAGATGAAAGTATGGAATCAGCCCGTCGCAGTTTAGAAGACAAAATTAGTCAGTTGAATCTCGCCATTGACGATGTGCGAGAACAATTAGGGGGCGTAAAGTCGAAGCAAAAGGAAGAGTAAATGCTGCTTCTTTCTCTGGGTAGATTCTGATCAGATGGCTTACTCAATCAAGCTCTTGGTGCTATAATTTGTAACAGCAATAACAAAACTAAACATAACCCTCGAGATTATTGATGTTATTGCGTTAATATAGTTTTCCTTGCATTGAAAAGAACTGAGCGCAAGATAGAAGATGATGCCTCTCATTTTTGCTCTAATTACTGGACTCGCTGCTGTCTACTTTTACTTCAACACGAAAGAAGAAATGTTGAAGATTGCAGCCGGTTTCGTAGCTGTTGTCTGTGTATTATCCGGTTTATGGTTTGCTCCTTTACTGGTTAAAGTACTGGTTGTTGTTACTCCCTTTGTGGGAGAAAAGTTGCAATAGCAAGACCTTACTTTTCTCGGTCAAGTTGGCATTCTAACCAATCAATTTCATTTTGAATTACAGCTAAATAACGATCACAGGCGACAGCCACATAATAATCATCCGGCTTCGGTTCGCACTGCTGCTCTTGTAAGCGAGTGCGACAAACGATTAGACGCTCTTCCATAATGTCGATTCTCTGTTGCGAGTGCAGATGACTGAAAAAGACGAATTTAATCATAAAGCGCGATCGCGCATTGACCCAACTTTCGTGGGGATATTCCAGCATTTTTTCTTGAAACCGCGCCTTTCCTTTTTCTGTAATGGCGTAAATCTTTCGCTTCCCTCCTGCTTGCCCCTCACAGAAAGAGAGGGTTAATAGCTCTTGTTGTTCTAATCGCTTCAGTAAAGGATAGATTGCTCCATAATTCACACTAATACAACCACTAATAAACTGCTCTAATTGTTGCTTGAGTTTATAACCATGCAGTGGTTCTTTTTGAAGCAATCCTAGGGTCGCTAATTCCAACATTGATATATCAGTCTGTTATACTAAGGAGCAAAAAGGACAATTTTATTTTTATTTAAGAGTTGAAAAAAAACAGTGATTTTCCTCTCTCTTGGGAAAGAAGCCAAGCCTTTCTTCCACCCTCTACATTAATAACTAAAAAGACTTCTTAACCTATAAGCACAGATTATGTCACAAACGGCTGATTCAAAGAACGCCACCGACTCAACTTCGTCGGAACAATCGAATTTGCCCCCACCATCGGGTCCTCCTTGGCAGCGCGGTGCCATTGCCCTCGGTCTCCTTGCTCTGCTTGGCGGTGCGGTTTGGGGAGGACGGCAGATTTTGGTGAATGATTCAGCACCCCCGGCTGCTGCGCAACGCCAAGGCTCACAAGCCATACCAGTGAAGTTAGAAAAACTGCAAACCAGCACCCTCATTGATAGTTCTCAATTTGTCGGTACGTTGGAGGCAAAAGAACGGGTCATTCTGCGTCCGGAAACTGAAGGACGGGTTAAGGAGATTTTAGTTGAATCGGGTGATCGCGTTGAGGTGGGAACCCCGATTGTGCAGTTAAGCCCGGAACGTTCTCAAGCACAAGTGAATCGCGCCCAAGCCGACGTAGAGTCAGCCCGGTCAGCAGTTCGTACAGCGCAAGCGGAACTCGCCGCCGCCCAAGCCGATGTAAAAAGTGCCCAATCGGAAGTGAATCTGCAAAACGAGGAATATCAGCGGACTCAATTTCTCGTCTCAGAAGGGGCGCAAGCGCAACAGCAATTGGATCGGGTACAGCGCGATCGCGACGCTGCCCTGTCTCAATTAGAAGCCGCTCAAAAGCAAGTTAATGCCGCGCGATCGCGTCTAGAACAAGAACGCTCCGCGTTAAATCGGGCGCAAGCCGAATTAGAAGTGGTGCAAGAAGACTTTAAAGATGATCGTATTTTATCTCCCATTAATGGGACGATTGGTGATATCAATATTGAAATTGGCGAGTATGTCCAAGCCGGGGATAATCTGACCGTCATTAGTCAGAACGAAGTCTTAGAACTGAATCTGCGGATTCCCATCGAACAAGCGGATCGGTTGCAAAAAGGACTCACTGTTGAATTGAGCACTGCTAACCGTGAACAGCCTTTACTCACGGGTCAGATTAGCTTTATTGCCCCACAAGTGGATATGGGCGCGCAAGCCGTTTTAGCGAAAGCGGTGTTCCCTAATCCCAACGGCAAACTGAAAGATGATCAATTTGTCCGGGCAAAAATCATTTGGGAGGAACAAACCGGTGTGTTAATTCCCACAACTGCTGTTTCTCGCTTAGGTGGGCAAACCTTTGCCTTTGTTGCTCAACCCGCTGAAAGCGACGATCAACTCATCGCTAAACAAAAAGCCGTAGAATTGGGATCAATTCAAGGCAATAGCTATCAAGTGATCTCCGGTCTCAAACCAGGAGACACTTTAGTGACCTCCGGCATTCTCAATCTTTCCGATGGCGCAGCGATTATGCCTCAATCTGAAAGTCAAGGCGAAAGTCAAGAATAAAGCGCTGGTATTAAATCTTTAGTGGTTGTTCTTTCTACTCGCTAAAAATTCAAGCGGAACTTGAAATTTAGGGACAACAAACAACCGATTATCTGTAATGAAACCCCCCACTCATGTTTGTTAACTACTTTATTAAACGTCCCGTCTTCGCCACTGTTTGCTCCCTGATTGTTTTAATTGTGGGAGCAATTTGTATTCCTATCCTACCGGTGGCGCAATATCCGGATATTAGTCCGAAACAGGTGACGGTGCGGGCTAACTACACCGGCGCTGATGCCAAAACGGTCGAAGAAACGGTTACGACGGTCTTAGAACGGGAAATTAACGGGATCGATGGCATGCGCTACATGAGCTCTAGTAGCACCAACAGTGGTGTCAGTTCCATTACCGTTACTTTTGAAGCCAATCGTAACCAAGATATCGCTGCGGTCGATGTGCAAAACCGCGTTTCCCAAGCTGAGCCATCGCTGCCCCAACCCGTGATTCAGAATGGCGTTGAAGTCAGTAAAGAATCGAACACCATTTTGATGGGGTTTGGACTCTTTAGCGAAAACGAGGAATATGACAATATCTTTTTAAGTAACTATGCCGATTTATATCTCGTCGATGCCTTAGAACGAGTGGAAGGGGTGGGTAATGTGCAAATTTTCGGGGAACGGAGATATGCGATGCGGATCTGGCTGAACCCCGACCGTTTAGCCGGGCGTAATTTGGTGGCGCAAGATGTGATCGATGCCCTAGAAGAACAAAATATCCAAGTGGGAGCCGGACAAGTGGGACAACCCCCGGTTCCGGGCGATCAACGCTTTCAAATTAGTTTACGAGCCGATACCCGTTTGGAAACTGTTGCTGAATTTGAAGATTTAATTGTTAGTACCCAAGACGATGGCACCTTGACTAAACTCAAGGATGTGGGACGAGCGGAGTTAGGGGCACAAGACTATAGTTCCTTTTTACGGTTTCGAGGCAATGAAGCAGTTGGCTTAGGGATCTATCAACAACCAGGGAGTAATGCCCTGGATGTGGCAGCAGGGGTCAAAGCCAAAATGAAAGAACTGGCTCAGGAGTTTCCCTCCGGAATGACCTACGATATTGGGTTTGATACCACTGACTTTGTGCAACAGTCTTTGATTAGTGTGGTGCAAACCCTCTTACAAGCAGTGGTTTTGGTAGTCTTAGTCATCTTTGTCTTTTTACAAGATTGGCGCACCACCGTTATTCCGGCAATTACGATTCCCGTTTCTTTAATTGGGACATTTGCCTTTGTGAAGTTATTCAACTTCTCCATCAACAGCTTAACCCTGTTTGGGATTACCCTAGCGACAGGGATGGTGGTGGATGATGCCATTATCGTGGTGGAAAATATTAGTCGGAAAATTCAAGATGATGCCTATCCGCCGCGACAAGCGGCAATGGTGGCGATGCGGGAGTTGACGGGGGCAGTGATTGCCACCTCTCTGGTTTTAATGGCAGTGTTTATTCCCGTTGCTTTCTTTCCGGGAACCACAGGCGCTCTCTACCGACAGTTTGCTCTAACCATCGCTTTCGCGATCGCGGTTTCTACGTTTAATGCCCTGACGTTGACACCCACCCTATCTGGTTTATTATTGCGACAAAAAATGCCCAGTCGCGGGATCTTTGCCATTATCTTCGGTTGGTTTAACAATTTTCTTTCCGGCGTCGAACGAGGCTATCGCGGACTGATTAATTTCTTTACCCGCATTAAATTTGTTATCCTTGCCGGGTTTGTTGCCCTACTCGTCTTAACGGGATGGGTTTACCAGCAAGTGCCGCAAGCCTTTCTCCCGCAAGAAGACCAAGGGTATTTTATTACCATTGTTCAGGGACCGGAAGGGGCATCGTTGCAATATACTAGCGATGTGATGGCAGAAATTGAGCAGTATTATCTCGATATTCCGGAAGTACGAGCAACGTTTGCAGTAGGGGGCTTTGCTTTTGGGGGCAATACACCGAACCAAGGGGTGATTTTTACGCCGTTGATTCCTTGGTCGGAACGCACCCAGCCCTCGCAATCGGCAGAAGCGATTATTAATCAGGTGCGGGGCAAGTTAATGAGTCTGCCGGAGGCAAATGTCTTTCCGGTGAATCCACCAGCAATTCGCGGGTTAGGAACGTTTGGCGGGTTCCAATTCCAGTTACAAGACCGTCGCGGCAATCTGGATATTAATGAATTTGTGCAGAGTCTGGGTCCCTTATTGGGGGCAGCTAACCAACACCCAGATATTACCGGTGCCTTTAGCCGTTTTGCTGCCAATACGCCCATTTTAGAGTTAGATGTTAATCGCGATCGCGCGAAAGCCCTGCAAGTGGATATTAACGATATCTTCAGCACCCTCCAAACCTATTTTGGTTCCCGCTACGTCAATGACTTCACCATGAGTCGTCGGAACTATCGCGTTTATGTGCAAGCCGATGGCGAGTTTCGCGATAATCCCGAGGAAATTCAGCAACTCTATGTTAAATCCAATAACGATCAGATGATTCCTTTGGGCAACTTAGTGACCATAACAGAGACCGTTGGGGCGCAAAGCATTAACCACTTCAACACCTTCCGTTCCATTGAAATTAACGGTGAACCGGCACCGGGGTCCAGTTCTGGGGAAGCCCTCGCAGCAATGGAACAAGTGGCTGAACAAACCCTAGCCCCCGGATTAGGCTATGAATGGTCAGGAACCTCGTTAGAGCAAATTCAATCTGCCGGACAAGCCCCGATTATCTTTGGTTTAGGTCTAGTTTTCGTATTTCTTGTTTTAGCTGCCCAATACGAAAGCTATATTGACCCGATGATTATTATGATGTCGGTGCCATTAGCCGTGCTTGGTGCTTTAACCGCCCAGTCATTGCGAGGATTATCCAATGATGTTTACACCCAAATCGGACTGGTCATGCTCATTGGCTTAGCCAGTAAAAACTCGATTCTGATTGTGGAATTTGCCAACCAACTGCGAGAATTGGGCTTAACCATTACGCAAAGCGCACTGGTTGCCGCTCAAAAACGGATGCGTCCCATCATTATGACCGCAATTTCCACCTTGAGCAGTATATTTCCTCTCGTGATTGCCAGTGGCGCCGGTTCGGCAAGTCGTCAGTCTTTAGGAACGGCTGTTTTTGGCGGGATGTTTGTTGCCACCTTCCTCAGTCTGTTTGTTGTTCCGATTTTGTATATCGTGATCAAAGCGCTCGGTGAACGTCTCTTTGGACAGCGGCATCCGCAGCAAGGACAACTGGCAACCTCAACTGTCAATTCAACGGAGGAAATTGCGCGATCGGGCTATGAAACTGACGGAAAAAACCGATAAACTGCTAAAGAGAATATAAGATAACTTTTACTTTAACCCCCACACTGCTGGGGGTTAATTAGTGGGAGATGGAGTGTTTTTTATGGATCAACCCGTACAACAAAGGATACAAACCTTCTTAGGCTACGAAGTTTTTAATAACTTTGTTTCAGAATACCTACTGGCTTTACTCATGTTTCTGATTGGTATTTTGATTATTAATTTTATTTTGAAAGGATTTATTTTCAAACGACTCAGAAAATGGATCAATCATTCTCATATTGGTTTAAATAGCCGTTTACTCAAAATATTTCAGAATTCCCTTACCCCTTTACTCTATCTAGGGGTGCTTTATATTAGTATTCGTAATTTAGAACTGCATCCGATTCTGAACCAATCAATTGATGTCATTAGCTTAATTCTTGCCACTTTTATTGGCATTCGTTTGATTGGCAATGTTATTGCATATCTCTTAGCAACTTATTGGTTAAAAGGAGAAGATGATGAAGCCCGTGAACAAAGTATTGCTATTCTTGCACCGGCACTGAGAATTATTACTTGGACAATTGGTATCATTTTTTTATTAGGCAATCTGGGCTTTAACATTTCTGCATTAATTGCCAGTTTGGGCATCGGCGGCATTGCCATTGCTCTAGCAGCGCAAGGGATTTTTCAAGAACTTTTTAGTTATTTTTCCATCTTGCTCGATCGCCCAGTTCACATTGGCGATTTTATTATTGTTGGCGATTTAATTGGTACAGTAGAACACATTGGAATTAAAACGACTCGCCTTCGCAGCCTCAGCGGCGAAGAGTTAATTTTATCCAATAGTGACTTAACCAGTTCTCGGATTCACAATTATAAGCGGATGCAAGAGCGTCGCATTGTTTTTACGCTCGGCGTTACTTATGAAACCAGATTAGAACAATTACAAATCATTCCTGAATTAATTCGCGAGATTATTAATCATACAGAAAACACGCGCTTTGATCGCTGCCATTTTAGTTCTTATGGGGATTTTAGTCTCAATTTTGAAACGGTGTATTATATGGAAACTCCAGATTACAGCGCTTATATGGATGCTCAGCAGCAGATTAATTTTGCCATCAAAGACCGTTTTGAAGCGAAAGGAATTGAAATGGCTTACCCCACAGAGGTTCATTATGTGAACGAAAGTACGACCTGAATTGGTTACCATGGAATTTCCACAAGCCTCCCCTTGGAGAAAGTACTCTGGAGAGTTTGGCGACGTTTCTAGTCAATAATGAAGCATATCGTTTCAAAAGATTATCAGAGCCTTGGGTACAATTGAGGTCATCAGCATGAGACAGCGCCGCATTATTGGTTTAACCGGTGGGATTGCAACAGGGAAAAGTTCGGTTTCTGATTATTTGCATCGGGTTTATCAAGTTCCGGTTTTAGATGCAGATCAGTATGCACGACACGCAGTGAGTCAAAATTCACCGATGCTAAGGCTCATCCAGAAACGGTATGGGGATCAGATTTTACAAGCCGATGGGAGTTTGAATCGATCGCGCCTCGGTGAAATTATCTTTAATCAGCCCTCAGAAAAAGAGTGGTTAGAACAACAAATTCATCCTTATGTGCGTCAGCGGATTGAAACTGAATTATCTCAACTGAGTGCCAATCTCGTATTGGTGGTAGTTCCCCTCTTGTTTGAAGCGAAGATGACTGATTTGGTAACAGAAATTTGGGTGGTTGTTTGTTCCCCAGAACAGCAACTGGCGCGAGTGATGCAACGGGATGGCTTGTCAGAAACAGACGCGCGATCGCGCATTGCCTCCCAAATGCCTCTGACCGAAAAAGTTGCTCAAGCTGATGTGGTGATTCATAACCAAACTAGTTGGGATGAGTTACAACAACAGGTTGAGCAACAGTTACTCGAGTAGTCTGTCAGTTTTGAAATGATGGGTTGAGGTGGGACAAGGGAGAAAAAATCAGCACATTCATCCCTCAAGACAAAATTGATCGCCCACTCGAGGATCATGCCAGAAAGAAAAAACAAATCAAGGTTGCAACTCTTTCCACCGTATGTCTATAATAATAGAGGTGCGACGCGGGATAGAGCAGTCTGGTAGCTCGTCGGGCTCATAACCCGAAGGTCGGTGGTTCAAATCCGCCTCCCGCTATATTTAAGCTTAGCTCTTCAGCTAGTTCAGCCTCCTGATGTGCTGCTTTTTAGGGAAAGAGCAGGGGCTACTAAGCAGCTGCTATCATGCTCGGAAGATAAGCGTGACACTATCTTTGAGTATACAATTGGGAGAGGGAGAATGATAAGTTTGCTTTCGTTTGCCAAAGCTAATCATCAAAATATTGATCGCGATCGCGCTAACTAAGCAACTGAAGGAGAGCATCTTATAAATTAAGTATCAATCAGTTGATTAATGGGCTAATTAAAATACCAATAAAAGCAACTGTCCCTAATATTCCTAGGACATAGGCAACGATCAACGAAGGTGAGCGCCGCGAGACATAAGTTAAGTCATTGCGCTGAATACGTTGTAATTGATGCCGATGATCGATACTAGCGAACAACATCGCGAAGGTACCTAAGGCAACAAAAGACAAACCCAGAATCCGTGATAATCGCACTGGGTTAATCGCATCTCCCAATACTTGGTGAATCGTTGCGACAATGCGCTCAATACCAAAGCCAAAACCAATTAAGGAGAGTGATGTCCGAATCCAGGCCATCAGGGTTCGTTCTTCTGCTGCCCGGTTACGCTCCTTAGCTAGTTCTGTACCAGGATTTGGCTTTTGAGGAATATTCTCTGCATTACTCATGATTTAGTCTAGAACTAGGAAAACTACCTAAATATTTTGAATCAACAATTAACAAAAAATAGATCGTAGCACTTTTTGGTTAGGTGAGGGACTAAAGTTTTTGGCTTGGAGAACAGGGAAAACCCAATGTACTTCATTAGAATGAGAATTGCTATATACATAATTGAATTAATCACTCGGATCGATGAGTATTTCCGAACCGCAAAAACCATTTGGTACGACCAATGAACTCGCAAAAGAACGCAACCGCGCTGCTGCCGAGCGCACGATTAATTCCTGGATTGGCATTTGCTTAGGTCTGATTGGGTTTGGCATTGCATTTGATCAAATTACGCAAAGCCTAAGACAACGCTTTCCAGAGGCTAATCCTGGTATTACTGACAATATTTCTTATGTGATTGGAGTCATTTTTATAGGTGAAGGCATCGTTTTGTTAGCGATTGCATTGATCCAGCATCGCCTTGAAATCAAAACCATTGAACGACCCGACTATGTACTGCTATCTGTCAGTACGCTGAACCGGATCGTGATCGTCGGGATTGTGTTACTGGGTTTAGCCGTCCTGTTTTCGGCATTGTTTTTACAATGAATAGCGGCGGTACACAGTATGTTTTAGGCTATCTCAACTATAAAACTCTCGTCACAATCCACCCCAAGACCAATAAGGCAACAATAAGCAGAGCAAGACCTGTCACTCCCCCCAAAGAATAGCGTGGCGTAAAAAAGTACTCGGGCTGTTTCAATCGTTTCATTTCCTGTTGGTAGTCCAAGCAAGCAAAAACCAAATTGAAGTTGCCCAAACCAATCAGCACCAGGCTCAAAATATAAGCGAATCTGTTAGCCCTAGGATCATCTGGCGACAAAGCCATCATAACTTGGTTAATTCCGATCCCGATACTGATTAAAGTTAAGCTATTGCGTGTAAATGAAAGTAGGGAACGGTCTGCTGCAATACGGTTGCGCTCCCGCGCGAGTTGAGCTTGAGCATCAGGAGGATAAGGATTAGCTGTCATTTCGGGCATTGGGAAATTTTCAATCAATTTTACGGTATCTGAGAAAAGAATAAGGAAAAAAGAAAAAAGCCTGTCGGTTAAACCTATCCAATTTTGGCAGGTGATTGTAACTTGCGCTTCATCCAAACTGAGTAGGGAATCCCCACTAAAATTCCGACAATGAGCACCGCAATAATAACGGGTACCACCTGGACTAACCCATTCAAGGCGGCAAGGGTAATCGCTAGTCCAGCATTGCGGGCAATGGTGGCAACAGCAATCCCCGCTTGTACATCTAGAGGTTTTCCGATGCCGGCAATATGTCCAATGGCAAGGCCAAGCAAGGTAATCAGAACGGTTGCTAAAAGAAGCGGAGTACCTAAGGTGGGAAGAACAGTAAGACCGACAATCAAAACAATCAGTGCGAGCACGATAAATAGAGTATTCGCAATTGTTCCTAAGAGTTCTGCGATCTCTTCGGCGACATCTTGCCAAATCATTGATACGCCCACTCCGATGCCTAGCGGCAGAAACTGAATCAGTCCAACTTGCTTGGCAACATCCCAAATGCTAACCGTTAGTTCTGGACCGGGAAAGAGAATCGCAAATGCCTTTAAGATTAGGGGAGCAACAACAATGGCTAGTAGTGCCAGCGTTGTCTGAAGACCAATCGCAAAGTCCATCCGAGCCCCTGCTGACCCTGCTCGTTTCGTGAGTAAAGCTGGACCAGGCGCAGCAATGAGGAAGAGCAAAGCCAAAGCAAACGATTCAGGGAGCTGAAATATTGTGAAAATCCCTGCTAAGAGGAGTGGCGGCATCAAGACGGTTGCCAGTAGCGACTGCCCGACCAGAAGGGGTTGTTTCCAAAAATTGAGCAGATCGGACACCGATAGGGACGCTCCAATTGAAAGCATGATGAAAAAGACTGATATGGAAATCAGTGTTTTCACAATCTGACTATCGGGGGAGATAATTTGCTGAAAGCTGATGTCTTGGGCAGTTAAGGGAATGTAGCTTGCTAAGCCAAGAAATATGAGAACGATCGCGATCGTAATGGCAAAGGAACGGTCGGAGGTAAATTCGTATTTAAATCGAGGCTTTTCCAGATTTTTGAGCACCCGCCAGTAGTTAAGCGTCCCTCCGGCGAGAGCAACCACCCCTAATACAATCAAACTCAATCCTAAAACCCGTTCTTCTGTTAATTGATTCACTGAGGTTCCTGTTTCCGACTGCTTTAAGTAGGTAAAGAAGCGATCAATCCCGAACCCAAAGCTAATCATCGATAGGGAAGTCCGAATCCAAGCCATCAGGGTCCGTTCCGCTGCTAAACGATTGCGGTCTCTCGCCAGATCATTTCGATCGCTGGCCAACTCAGTACGAGTTAGGGCAAGTTCAGTATTGCTCAACCCAGCGAAGGGAGAGGTCTCTTGCGCTGAGGTCTGGTCTGAGGGATTTGGCGATTGAGGATTATTCATAGTAAGCAGCAAAATCAATGGACACTGGAGGAAACTGATTCGACACTGACGGCTTCCAGGGAGCGCCCAGCGGTTTCAACCCGGAACCAGTAGGTAATGATCGCTGCCAGCACACAAGTGAATGACAAGAGAATCAGGAGCGTAAACGTACCGAGAGCTTGGTTGAGTAGGGGCAGCGCAAAGGTTCCGAAAACCGCTCCTGCTTTTGCAACAGCTGCAGCCAAACCAGCGCCACTGGCACGAATCGAAGTGGGAAACACTTCCCCAGAGAGTAGAAACGTGGTGGCGTTGGGACCGGCATTCATCATTAAGTTGAACACAAAAAATCCTAATAATACCAGTATCACGTTGGATTCAGTCCCAGCAACCAATAAATCCGATGCCGCTAAAATAGCGAGCCCCACTGCCATGCCCAAGAATCCTGCCATTTGCAACCGGATGCGCCCTACTCGTTCCACGAGTAAGATCGCTAGCAAAAATCCCGCAATTAGAAATAGATCGACCAGGGCCGATCCTTTTGCTGATGCCATTTCCCTTACCATGAAGCTGTCTTCCCCTGCCAATGCCAAAATTCCAATGATGGCAGGGGTAAAAATACCAATGCCATAGGTGGCAATATCTTGTAGGAACCAGGGTACAGAGGCAAAAATGGTATTCCGGCGGTACTGAGCCGAAAAAAGAGCACTGTATGGCAAGTCTGACGACGGGTTAGGCGGATCGCTCTCTGGGGTAATAGTGATGGGTTCGTTTAACAAGGTTGATGCCGATTGAGAGGCTTCCTCGTATTCTCCTCGCGCAATGTAATAACGGGGACTTTCGAGCAGAAAACTAAAGCGCAGGAGAGCTACTGCCAGTGCTAGGAATAATCCTCCCCCCAGCATCCAGCGCCATGCCGACTGAATTGCCGGTTGGGCCGAATCGGGATACATACTTTGAAACCAATAAATGGTGATTAACCCCGTTAAAGCCCCAAGAAGAGAGCCGATGGACTGAAACGTAAAGGCACCAATTACCATTCGTCCTCGCAACCTTGACGGAACATTTTCGGTAATATAAGAAACACTGATCGGATAGTCGGCACCGATACCAACTCCCACGAGAAAACGAAAGAAAATCAGTGAGGCGGCATTCCAAGCCCAGATTGTTCCGGCTGTGGCAATGATAAACAGGAGCACATCCACAACCAGCATCCGTTGTCGCCCAACTCGGTCCGTAATGGGACCCAATGTTAGGGAACCTAACAAAGCGCCTGCCACTGCTGCCACTGCGATCGCGCCGATTTGAGCGGAACTTAAGTCGAAGTCCCGGGCTAGAAACGGAATCGCCACCCCAATAATAAAAAAGTCAAAGCCGTCTAAGACAATTAGTCCGGCTGATAGGGCCCACAGCAGCCACATGGCACGAGTCAGCTGAGATTCATCCAAGCGTTCTTGAAAAGACTCTGGTTTGGCAGGAGTAATTTGAGTCGCGGTCATTAGTTAAGATTCTCCTTCCGACATCAAGCGGGTACTGAGCGCGATCGCCACAATTGACAGGGGAATGACGAGAATTTTCCACTGAATCTCGCTCGGTGCTACTACTTCTAAGGTGCGTTTGACAAATACCACACTCAAAAGAACCAGAAGTAATTCTAATAAGCTTTTTTGAGTACAGTAATATTTTTAACTCTTAACCATTGCGGAACCTCTAAATTTTCTTCTTTGAAGTTAATAAATAGTGCATAGATACCATAGGCAAAGTAGAGAAAAGCCAAGCCGATCAGAAAATCATCCAGTGCTTCTAATAGACGTAGTGTGGCTTCTTCCGTCTTACCAATCGGCATCGTGTTTGTCCCTCGCTCAAAAGCGATTGCGAAGGCAGCGATCGTTTCTTTAATTCCCAACAACAGCATTAGTAATGAGGAAGCTAGAGATGCAATGATCGGGATTCCGCTAATCCAGCGCGTCCGCGAGAGGATTTTTAATAAGATCGGTACATTGGTTTTGGCCATTATTTTTTTATCTCATGATATTTCAGTTCCGCTCTCTTACCATTGTTAATGCTCGTTCGGCATTGCAATATATTCGCGATCGCCAAACTAGTGCGGATAACAGAATACCGCTAAAAAGTAAGATAACTGTAACTAAATAGGCTCTTCTAGACTAGGTATGACAGATTAAGAACAAAAATGCCAACTTAATAAA
>CAZAYV010000113.1:0-13712 GCA_964489465.1 uncultured Dactylococcopsis sp.
GTTAAATAAATCAAGTGAATCAGCAAACCTCGTTCTGATTGCCAACCGATTGCTAAGGTATTTTTTAGGGCAAAAATAAATCGTTTACTACGAGTTAGCAAAACAAATAATAAACTGTTCAAGAGAACAAGGATGCCCGCTTGTAAAATATAACGAGTTTTTTGTAGTTCTTCTTGATCAGCAGCATCAACTAATTCTTCTGCACAGTCACGAACAGCAAATCGTAACACCTCCCAGCCTAATTTTTCTAAGGTTTGAATTTCCCGTCGAATAAAACTGTGGCTAACTTTTGGATATTGATTGACTAAATAAGCAATCTGCATCACTACCAAATTAATTTATTGATTCAAGTTAATGTCTCGTTCTGTCTTTATCCATTCTTTCTGAGGACGAATCAAAAAGAAGAAATAGAGAGGAATTTTCCAAAGCAAGTATAGAGGAATGGTCAGTAATGTTTGCAAAGAAACTTGTTTTCGCCCAAAGTTGTACCAAGCAATAAAGATTGCCAGAAATAGCAAGCCACCACTCGTCAACTGTACAGTTAGTCCCCACCAGTTGTCTAAGTATAGGCTACTCCCAATTCCAATTACTGTCATTCCTAACCATAAAAGAACCAGTAATGATAAGGGAGGAATCGCTAATTCTAATGCTAAGGCAAGTAAATCAATTCGTTGTTGCCTCAAGCTTTCTTTGAGCAGTCGTGGAACTTGTTCTAATAACGTTTGAAGATGGCCATGTTCCCAACGTGTTCTTTGACTGGTTGCAGCATCGTTTATACTCGGTAAACGACCCATTACTCTAGCCTCAGGTGCGAGTAAAGGAGGGTATCCCGCGATCGCAAGATCAATGCCTAACTTCATATCCTCTACAATATTACCGCTTGCTAAGGAAATGCTCTTTAAAGCCGACCAAGGAAAAGCCATTCCCGTTCCGGTTAACAAACAAGGTAATTTCCAGTAATTTAACCCTTGTGGACGCACCCAATTTTTCACCATAAAAGCAAACCCAGAAATAGCATCTCTGGGAGTTGAATTAGAGGGTTTTTCCATTAAATAGACTGCTTGAATTGGACGTTGTTTTTCAGTAGCTTGCTTAGCAATAAGCTGTAGATGTTGTGGAGATATAATACAATCTGCATCCAACACTATCACTACTGATGGAGGAGACGCAGCTAGATAAGCTAGTCCATAGTCAAGGGCATACCCTTTTCCTTGTTGTTCTAAATTATTTCGTTCTAAAACAGTAACTCCCATTTGTTGAGCTATTAATGCTGTATCATCGTTACAATTATCAGCAATTAAAAGAATTTTTTTAGGATTTTTGACTGCTTTCAATAACTCATTAAGGGTAGTTTTAATTGACAATTCTTCATCATGAGCAGGGATGATAATAGCAATATCATCTTCGTCAAATTTTATTGGATTATTTGTTTTTTCATGAACAGAAAAAGCTGCACTAAGGCATTCTATAAACAATAGAAAAATAGGAATTGACAGAAAAAACTCTTCTGCTATAATCACCGAATAAATAAGGTTTTTCATTTAAATTTTTAAGCTTTATATTCAATAAGATTAGCCGATCGAAATAAGAATTGATTAACTTTAAATTTTCCCTGTCCGATTGCATTAGGGATTTTGCCAATGACACAAAAAACAGCATATAAAACAGCTATTTGAAAAGAATAAAATTGTTTTTGATGACGATAAATTTTATAAATTAAGATAGGATAAATAATGAATAAAAAAAAGCTTAAACCATGAGTCCACCAACTACTAAAAACGATTAAAGTTGGCATCGTGGCTCCCCAAAGCCAATTACTGATTGTTTCTTTTACCCAATAACGTTCGGGTTCCTTTCCATGTAACCAAGCAACTTCAGCATAAGCATGACCTGCACGGACATTCCGTTTCCACCACTGAGCAAAGGTTGTTATAGCAGCATCATGCAATGTCATTTCTGCCTCAAGCCGCCAAATCGTCCAGCCCTGTTGACGTAGACGATAACATAACTCTGGTTCTTCTCCAGCGATGAGTTGAGAGTTAAAGCCTTCTACCTCACGATATGCACAAACTCGTATCATTGCATCTCCCCCACAGGCTTTAGTTTGACCCACTGGTGTATCCCATTCTAAATCACAGAGACGGTTGTAAATAGAAGCATCGGGAAAGCGTTCCCGGCGACGACCGCAAACTACTGCAATTTCAGGATGATTAGTTAGTGCTTGATAAGCTGTTTCTAGCCATCCAGAAACCACTTCGCAGTCTCCATCTACAAATTGAACAAATTCAAGTTCAGGATATACCTTTAGAAGTTGTTCAAATCCTGCATTTCTAGCTCGGGCAGCAGTGAAAGAAATAGATAAATCTAATTCAACAACCTCTACTGAAAATGATTGCGCTAATTCAACACTACCGTCTGTGGAGCCAGAGTCTACATAGACAATCCTATTTGTTTTTTCATGAACTGAATACAGGCACTGACGAAGTCGTTCGCCTTCGTTGCGTCCAATAATAACTATTCCAATTTTCACAACTACTAGTTATAAATCTAAGTACAGGTTACTTTTAACTCGTAATTTCATATCTGTGCTTCCTCCGCACGCATTTCACCAACTCGTTGTATCAATCTGAGGAAGCATTTTTTTCAGTCTATTCTCTTCCATGAGTTTCCCATTTTTCCTTTAACCTTCCAAGTCGTGTCGAGCAATTGCTACAAGATTATCCCGGAAACGTGATACTAAAAAGAGCGGTGAACCTGCCAAATACATCAGGCGAAACATTAAGTTGTTTGGCAAGTGATGCATTTGGTAATACTCCAGTTTTTTAAGATTAAGGCCTGCTCGCTCAAATTGCCATTTTAGGTGATCATAGCTGTATTCAAGCACATGACCCAAACCATGATTCTCCGGCATCCGAAAATAATCATAGATTTGTTTACCAAGGATCATATAAACAACATTTCGTAAGCGGTAAAGATTAGGGGTTGAGCAGATTAAGATACCTCCTGGCTTAAGCGCTAGCTTGAGCTTTTCTAGGATAATATGACCGGGAATTGGTATATGTTCAATAACTTCAGAGAAAAAGATAAGGTCAAACTCACCATTAAAGGGCTGCTCATCAGAACAAAAATTCCATTTTGCGGTTTGAACACCTTTAGATTTCAAATAGTCTAGATGCGGTCCACCAATGTCCACTGCAGTAGCATTATCATCCCAAAGGTATTTGCATAAAAGTGCTAGTTGCCCGCCTCCAATATCTAAAATATGCTGGGAAGTTTCTGGTACAAATTCACTGTATTCCTGTAACAAGATTCGATAGCGAGATCGATAGCGTGGATAATATTCAGGATTTTCATTAAAAGTTCCCTGACAAATTAGCTCATCATAAATCAGATTAAATTTTTTTTGGTCAAATATACGTTCCATTTCTTCGTTACTTATTATACGTCTAATGTGAATTAGGAAAAAGAGAGGAAAGGACTGAGAATGAAAATTAGCCAAATCATCATTCGGTTGTCCTTTCCTATAGCAGTCAGGAATGATTCATGAGAAGAAGCCACATTCGAGGCGACGAGTACAGGGACGAGGGAATTAGTTTCTCACATCTGACTCCTGATTGCTATATGAATAGGATAGACTTTGAAACCCTATTAGTAACAGTGTTCGTGATTGTCGATGACTGGTACCAAAAAGCGATCCCTCCTCGAAACCATTTACCTGGAGTCAAACCCAAACTCAGTGACAGTGAAATTCTCACCCTCGCTTTAATCATGGACTATCTTCCTTTTCCTGGAGAAACTCAATTTTTGAGCTTCATGGAAGCGAACTATGGCTGTTGGTTTCCCAATCTACTTGAGCAGAGTCGCAGATTACACCTTCCTAAACGGAAGGTGCCTGCTGCAACCGTTGGTCAGTTTAACCGACGTTTGCGCCGACTGGAAGGGAAGTTGGAAGCTCTACGCCGAAGTTGGGTCAAACAGTTAGGGGTTTTAGAAGAAGTCAACTTCTTGATTGATACCAAACCCTTACCTGTAGTCGGTTATCGTCGCAGTAAACGGCACAGCAATTTCTCCGGCCGTGCCGATTATGGTTATTGTTCAGCTCGAAAGCTGAAGTATTTTGGCTACAAGTTAGTGATGCTATGTACAGTGGAAGGCTTGCCTATTGCCTATGATTTAGTGCCAGCTAACACTGATGAGCGACAAGCGGTGGAAGCGGTAGCGGTGTTATCTCAAGTTGTTGGCCGTGATGTCTATGGAGACAAAGGCTTCATCGGTCAAGATTGGCAAGAGCAGATTCATCGTTCCACCGGGAATCGCATTTGGACCATTCATCGCTCTAACCAACATTACCAAGCCAGTCCCAGTTTGAAGCGTTTGATTGGTCGCATTAGACAACGCGTTGAGGTGCGACCCTAGCGCGATTGTATCGCGCATAGGAAAGCGCACCTTGAGGGAGTCTTTCACGAAATTCAAAATACGGGTCGTAATCCTGAGCGATTACTGAACAAGACCATGGAGGGCTTTGCCACCCACATTGCTGCTAAAATGGCTTCTCACACTTTACGAACACTTTTACGCTGTCAATATGGAATTGATGTTTTGACTTTTCGTGCCGTCTCCGTTTAATTTTCTTTCATTAACATCAGACGTTTATTATCTAATATTGTATTGCGTACATTCATTATTTTATGGGAAGTAATTCCAACTAATTCAAGCCTACTGTTTTTTTATTTTCTTTTTAGAGACTATCATTTCTTGGTAAATATTTACGATTTTATTTGCTTTTTCCGACCACTCAAATTCTTTTGCTCTTTCTTTTGAATTCATTGACATACGTCTTCGCAGATTATGATTTCTAACTAGTGCGGTTATGTATTTAGTTAATTCCTGTATAACGTACTCTTTTGAAGTAGGCTCTATTTTGAAACCTGTATCATTAGTTACATATTCACTAATTCCACCATTATTAATTACAATACAAGGAAGACCACAAGCCATAGCTTCTAAGACAACTGCACCACCAAATTCTCTGATAGATGGAAAGCAAAAAATATTTGCTTCGCAGTAATATTTTAGAGTGTCTTTTTGATTTACCCAACCGGTGAATTTAACAATATTGTTTAGCTTGTAAATGTTTACTTTTTCTTCTAACTTTTTCCTTTCTGAACCATCGCCTACGATAGTTAAACAGATTTTATTTTTAATTTCGTGACTTAATTGATTAACACTATCAATTAGAAAATTGCATCCCTTATAAGGAACCAATCTTCCTACAAAAAGCAAATTAATAATATCTTCAGCTTGAGGATTAATGGCTACTTCCAAAAACTCTTTTGAAATTCCATTTTCATAAAATGAAATAAATTTATGATCGGGAAGGTTAAATATTTTTTTTAATAAATTTGCAGTGTAGGTCGAACCAACTAAGATTTTATCAGCTTTTTTATAAGTTTTTAAGTATCCTGGTATTACTGCCCGGCCAATAGCTCTTAAAAAGTTAAAATGAGCCGATTCTTGCTTAGATATTTCCTCAAAACCTGAGGGGAAGGGAACACCTCCGTTAACTGGACCGATAAGAAAAGGGGTGTTTTTACATGCATTAACTACTTTAGAAGGATACCTCGGAAGAATAGGAGTCAAAACATGAACTATATCATATTCTTTTTTTAAGATTTTCCCTTTAAATTTTTGATAAACTTGATGGTCAAATTCTGCATAAATGGGATATGTTAGCGCCTTCCGTAAAGGCCAATTTATTCCTTTTTTACTAGAAGTTAGATTGGCTGCTAATTTGTATAGTTTTTGACTCAATAAGCTCTCACGAATATAAAAAATTTTTTGATTATTTTCTTTTTTTTCAAGAGCTTTTTTGTTTCTTTCGTGAGTAACTAAAGTGACATCAACAATCTTACTAATATAATTATAAAAATTATATCCCACTAACGGTTCAGAAAATCCTTCTGGATTACATTGTTCTATGATTAGCAATATCATTAAGTTTTTGTCAGTCATTTATTTGCAATTTTATAATTTAAAAGGGTGCTTGATCAAGATTTCAACAGTCTTAGTTAATCTCTTTTGTCATTACTCGAGTATATCAAATTACTTAAGGCATCATATTTGGGAGAACTCTCTTGATTAACATATTCTAAAGCCCCCCAACTGCCCCACTTTCTAGGTTGAGCAATGTCAGAAAAATTCATAAATAAACCTCCCCCCAACTCCTGCCATTGACTCAAATACTCCCGATAAATCTCCCCCATTTTCGGGTCGCGATTGGCCTCAATAAACAGCTTTGTAATCGCTTCATTGTTTTCAACACCCCCTCGGCCCACTAAATGCTGACCCCCCTCATAAGCCAACAATTGCAACTGCTCTTGCTCAGCCAGCTCCACATAATTCTGCATATTTTGGTAAGCTTGTTGCAGCGCCCCACCCGGAGGTCCATCCGGCAGGACGCCCCCTCGCGTGAGTTCGTCAAACAGCTTACCCAACCCGCCATCAGCGTCAGCAGTCCAGCTTTCTACTTCTGCTTCATGAGCAGGTTTGCCTAACCCCCCCCCAAAATAAGGCGCAATGGCAATGGCATCAATTCCATAATCAGCGTGGCTCAGAGGTGGCTCCGCCCAAGCCTTGTAATTCAGCGCCTTTTGCGCTGTCCAGGGGTTAGCCGCTTGCGCCCCCATCACTCCAATCACTCGCTCTTTGTCCGGTCCAAAAACCTCATCCCAGAGGCGAGTAATTTCAGTGGTTCGTTTACCAAACCACTCGAGACCCTTCCCAAAATTGCCTTGTCCCCATTGCTGTTTGGCTTGTTGTTGCACCCATTGGGCCTGCTCAAATTGAGGGTTCCACACTTCGTTGGAATACTCAACATAGACCTTTAAGTTCGGGTCAAGATGGTCTCGGACATAGGTGGCAAAGTTAATGACGTATTCGTCAGTGGCTTGATGAGGAATTGTAAACCAGGGGTCACTATCAGTGCGGTTGGCGAGCTCCACCATGATTTCGACTGGCGCCCCCGCTTGGGACCAGGTGGCATCTTCGAGCGTGGGTCGATTCCTCCACTCTTGTTGCGTGGAGTTATTAGTTTTCATCCAGTCCATAAACCGGAAAGCCGCAAAAGGTTGAATTTTTTCGAGGAAGGTAGGATTAAAAAGGACGGTTTGGTAGCTCTGTTCAAATGCTGTGGGCACCACGCGGATGTTGCGGAGATAGTTGCCAGTTTGGTTGGGGTCGGTTTCAGTAATTTTGAGATAAATACCTGATTCAGAAGGATTGACCCGAATGACATCGCGACCGGGACTAGAGGCGGTGGGGTCGCGAGTGGCATCTAAGTCGTACTCGATAGTTCCTTTGCCCTCATAGAGGATGACATATTCCCCACCGGGATAATTGCCTTCAATCTCTCGAAAGAGCAAGGTGCCTACCTGGACATATTCTACCCCATCTTCTGGGTTGGGAAGAGACTTGACCCAACCGTTGGCATCGAGGTCGAGTTGGTCGGACTCATTGGTATGCCACACGCCGGGTTGTTGAGGAAGCCAAGGTCGAGAGGAACGAAAGCCGTCAATGAATGGCAGTTGGGTTGACCAGTCACTAATCCCATTAAGGTTGGTTCCGATATTCGTCTCCGTTTTGCTCTGAGAAGATAAATAAATTGTGTTGTCAGTACTGTCGGCTGTTCTTTGAAATGAATCAAGTCCTTTAATTAAAAATGACGTTATTAAAATTAAAGATAGTGTTACTGTAAAGATTAAAAACGATCTTATAAGTTTAATCATTATTTATTAGGGCGTTGCTGAATTAAGGGATGAATCTTGCTGGGACAGGGACATTGCCCAATTTAAGATAATGAATTAACAATCGAATGGCATGTTTCAACATCTCTAGAGACTTAGAATAGCATAACGGGACTTAGACGGGAAAGAAGTGCAAAACATGGTACTATCTAGAAAATTCAAGTGTTTTACGTCGCCCCTTAGCTGATGAAAGAAACCACTCCTTCTGCGATGCAGTCGTGCTAAGTAATGCCTCAAGGGGGTGTTCTCACCTTTGCCGTTCACCTGAATTGAATTCAGGTGGTTGCGGCGAAGTGCATTCCGCACTTCAACTCGGATCAGGTAAGTCTTGCTGACTATCTGTTCACCGTCGGGAATGTAGTGTGGGTAAACTTTGTATCCATTGGTTACATAAAAGAAGCACTGCTAGAGACTAATGATCGCCCACAAAGGTTCAAACGTCTCAGAACTCCGATCTCCAACCACCCCGCCTAGGATATTGGGTTGGAAGTGGTTTACTGCTGTTCACACCCAAATCTTGTTTTTTTTTGATCCAATAAAAGTCTGTAATTCATCGAGTTCACCCACCTCTACAATTTTTTCAGGGTCATAAGCATCAGGCAAATTTTCACCAACCTTCTTCACCCAGTTAATCACCGTTGTATGGTGAATATCAGTAACTCATTCCATTCCTCGAAAGCCCATCCCCTTCACAGACCTTTTCAGGCAAAGGTTGCGAACTTCATCACTGTAACCTCGATGAGGTTTTGGGTTTTCTACAAATTGACGACCACACTTGACGCAGATCGGGTTCTGCTTTCCTCGTCGATGACCATTTTTGTGGATTTGGTCAGACTTACATTCTGGATATTCCATGATCTTGAGAGAGGATGCATTATCACCTTACAGGATGAAACTCATCCCGTATTTATGTAACGCCTTTATTAGCGGGACTTAGACAAAACGAGCTGCGCGATTGCGTTTAAAACCAGTTTAATAGGGGCTTTCACATCGATCTAACCCCTTTCCTAATGAAGACAGGGTTTTCAGCGATTTTTCCCTTTTCGACCTTATACCAACTCTGATTACTTATGCTACATCTAATCAGGGCAAACGGCAGTTTGCCCCTACGTTTACCGTAAATTGATTTCTTGGAAATGGTATTAATTTTCTGATTTGACTGGCTTTTAGACTATTACAGAAGAGAAATGTCCCAAAGTTCCGAGTTGGTTCAACTCCATCTACATAGACAAAAGTCCACAAGGCAATCTCTACCTTTAATAACTGCTGTGCGTACTGTTTTGGCTAACAGGGATTTTTCCCGATTGCCAATGGTAAAGCCACGGCGGCTTCTAACTCCTCCTTAAATCCAGCTCTCAATGATCCCACTGCCACCATCAACTGCTGGCGACTCATAGTGCCATCCCGCACCCGATGCCACCAACAGAATAACCGTCGTTCCCGCCTCAATAGAATTTGACCAATTTGTAAGGTACTTAAGTATATCTTCATTCGAATACATTAAGAATAAATTTATTTAAGTGTATCTTCATTCGAATACATTAAGAGAAAATATTGATATTATTTATATTTTAAATTTCTTTTTTTTTAGTATTGCTACTGTTTAAAAAAACATTTATTTCTTAATAATAAGAAGTATAAAGCTATTTTTTTTGAAAAAAATGACTTCTAAAACTTGGCTATGGGAAGAAACATTTGATGATTTACTACATGGAACAATACTTGATGAGGGAGATACAGCTTGGAGTGTAGATCTCTCTAAAACTCAAACTCCTATTTTTGAAGTGCGAGATCAAAAGTTTTTTTCTCAAGATACAGACGGAGTCTCTCTTTGGCAATCTGAGGAAATAGATATTTCTTCAGTAGATGTTGCTAGTTTTTCTCTGGACATTTGGGGCCAGGGAAACCTAGAAGCCACGGGAACTTATGCCGATTTTCTAGAAGTTTCCTATCTCCTTGATGGTCAAGAGATTTCTCTCAACCGCTATAATGGAGCATTTGATAGTAATGTAGATACGGTCGGAACGGAGAGACTCAAGGGTGAAACGCTACAACTGTTTATCCGCACGCAGACGACAGGTGATGACGAGGCTTATCTTTGGGATAATCTCTCTGTTGCTGGTGATACTAGTACAACCTCAGCTGACCCAACTACACCCTTTTTTTGGCAAGAAGATTTCAACGGCTTAGCAAATGGTACAACTGTTGATACTGGGACAACAGCTTGGGATATAGATATATCCCAAACTCATAAACCAATCTTTGAAGTTCAAAATAATGCTTTCATCGGTCAAGATACTGATGGTATAGCTGTTTGGCAATCAGAAGTCATTGATATTTCTTCGGCTTCTAACATTAATTTTTCCCTTGATATTCAGGGAGAAGGAGGTTTAGAATCTTCAGGAAGCTACACTGATTCCTTAAGTGTTTCTTATTTACTTGATGGAAATCAAGTCAACATTGTTAACTATCAAGGGATGTTTAACAGTGGTCAGGTAGAAACTCTCAAGGCAGAGGGACTTAGTGGCAACAGTTTCCAGATTCTAGTAGAAACAAATACTACTGGTAAAGGTGAGCTTTATCGTTGGGATAATTTGATAGTAACGGCTGATGACTCTGAGGCTACTACTGATAATACAACTGATGACTCTGAGGCCACTACTGATAATACAACTGATGGCTCTGAGGCCACTACTGATAATACAACTGATGACTCTGAGGCCACTACTGATAATACAACTGATCACGGACATTCATATGTAGAATCCCTCGTCCCTCACAGTGCTGTTACCCATATCGCAGTTAATAATGGTTCTTGGTTTGACCCCCAAACATGGCAAAGTGCCGAGGTACCGGTTTCTGATGCTAATGTCTTGATTGAGCAAGGCGTTGAAGTGACTTACGATCAAGAAAGTGATGCTCGGATTAAGACAATTAGAGTAGATGGGAAGCTTGGCTTTGCTCAAAATGAGGATACAAAGCTGATTGTTGATTTTATAGCAGCTTCTTCCACTGGAACTTTAGAAATTGGCACTGAAGCTAATCCTGTTCAAGCGGGTTCGCAGACTCAGATTATTTTTGCACCAGTCGATCCAGGAAATGGTTCTATAGATCTAAACTGGGATCCGAAACAGTTAAGCCGTGGTTTAGTAACTGAACACGGAGCTACAGTAGATATCTGGGGGGCTGAAAAAACACCTTATCTCACTTTAGCCAGTGACCATCAAGCCGGCACAACAAAACTAGTCCTCTCTGAATCAGTTCCGAGTAACTGGCAGGTTGGAGATAAAATTGTTGTCACTGGAACTCAATGGGATAATGCTGGTTCCCATCAAGATAACAGCATTACCCAAGATGAAGTATTAACTATCTCTTCTATAGATAGCAATAAAATCACCTTTTCTCATAATGATGTTGAAGGTAATGCGCTACGCTTCGATCATGTCACTCCAGACGGTTTCGATTTAGATCTTTATGTTGCTAACCTGGACCGTAATATTAATTTTTCTACAGAAGGCGGTGATAGTGTCCCTATTGGTCAAAGAGGGCACATAATGTTTATGGATCATAATACCGAAATTCATAATGCTGGCTTTTACGATTTAGGACGCACTAACAAAGATCTCTATCAGGACAACCCTCAGTTCAACGATCAAGGGAATTTAATTCCAGGAACAGGGACAAATCCACAGGGACGGTACTCAATTCATTTTCATAAAGTTTTTGATCATGATGCTAATGATCTAAATTCAGCTAGTATTACTGGAAACGCTGTATGGGGTAGCCCTGGTTGGGGTTATGTTATTCATGATAGTCGTGCGGTAGTAGAAGACAATGTTTCTTTTGATGTTCTAGGTGCACATTACGCTTTAGAAGATGGAACTGAGCAAGCTGTTGTCCGTCGTAACATTGCTATCAAAGGAACTGGGGCTGAAACTGATCCGACGGCTGACTTACTTAAAGGAGATAGAAACGGAGAAAGAGACTTTGGTGCTTCAGGCATAGGCTTCTGGGTTGGTACTAGCTATGCAGCAACAGCTTTTGAGGATAACATTACAACAGGAATGAAGGATGCCGGAATCATTATCTATGGAACGAATGATGGTTTTGCTCCTCCAGATGTGCCGGTTGCTAACCTTCCTACAGAGTTACAACATATTGCTGGCAATGCTGATATGATTGGCTCATGGAAAGTTCCTATTCATAACTTCCGTAAAAATACAGTTTATAACGCTGATAGTGGTATCGAAGTTAGAGGAGTTACTCGTGATGATCGGGGAACCGACCAGTTTAGTATAGATCATAACAAGCAAAGCCTAATTGAAGATTCATACATTTGGGGAATTCGTGAAACGGGAATTCAGATCTCCTATGCTTCTTATACAACTCTCAAGGATGCCCTCATTATCGGAAATCCACAAAATCCGGTCTTGCGTGATGGGGCAGGTATATCTAGCCCACAAGGGATAGGTATTTACTCAGATAAAAATGCTCGCAGTGTTATTTACGACAATGTACATATTGAAGGGTTTGACTTTGGCGCTACAATTCCTCAAAATTCCAGACAGGGCTATGATACTGAATCACCCTTTGGCCATAGTCAATTGATCAATGGAGTGTTCAAAAACAACAATCAATACCTAGTTGCAGCTTCTGGTCGTGTAAGCAATCGATCCAGCGATGATCCTCTTAGCCCTGGAACAGAGATAGTTCCTATCACTCCTTATTTTGATCTTCAGGGAAATCCAACGTTTGATGTACCCACAGGAGATAATTCTCCAGTAGCTCAGTTTACGACCCAACCCATGGGAGGCTATGCTGTCCTTTTTGACGCTAGTCAGTCTTATGACTCAGATTACTCCTTAACTTGGTCAGATCTTCCTAATAGTCCTTCTACGGCAGGAGACAATACTATTGCATCTTTTGGTTGGGATATTGATAGCGATGGCACATTTGACGCATTTGGTCGTTATATGACTTATGTATTCGACTCTACTGGTACATATTCAGTTACTTTGAAAGTGACAGACACTCAAGGAAATACTGCCACAACCAATCAATCAATTGATGTTGTGGATAACCCGTTTCCTAATGCTCTCGTTAATGGAGATTTTAGTTCTTCAGTTAAATCTAATTCAGGTACAATTCACTGGTATAACAGGGGGTGGTATCTGGCTGGTAACCATAAGTGGAATCATGATAGTGATACCGAGTTGGTTTATGCTGACAATGATGGGGCAGGAGGACTAGTTCAGGTAGTCCATGATCAATTAGTAACGCGTGGAGTACAAAACTTTAGCTTTGATGCCACAAATCTGGGTTCAAACAATACTCTTCGTATCCAACTATATGGTGTTAACGGTAGATTTGACCTCAGTACATGGCAGACCAAGTCTCCCTCTAGCACTAGTAACACTGTACCTTTTGAATCCACAACTCTCTTTGATTCAGGAAACCTTGCTACTACAGAATTTGATTGGAAAACAATTCAAAATAGTATTGACTTTGGTGATGGGTACGAGTTTATTGCTGTACGTTTGTTTACATCTGGAGTTGAAGACAGCGAATTTCAGGCATTAGATAATATCTTCATTGGTACAGACACAGATACAGTTATTTGAGGTGATACGAAGTAATAACTTTTTGCACTGATTGATCATTATTAGAGTAATCAAAGAAAAAAATGATCCAGAAAGCTGAGATACTGAGGGAAAATTAATGTGCAGTAGATTCAATGTCTTCAAACTCTCTAACCCAACTAACGGATAGCCTAAAATCCTTCTATCTGCTTGTAGAATGACCGCCACTTTTTCGGCAAAACCGATTCTATTTTCTCTCTAAATGTTTTTCTACTTTGGCTCTTCTAGAGTGAGTATGGCAAATTAGTAGCAAAAGCTCCAATGTAACAGC
>CAZAYV010000114.1:0-13430 GCA_964489465.1 uncultured Dactylococcopsis sp.
AGTGGTCTCTACTTTATGACTGCCAACTGATCTGGAAAACCATCTGGGTGGTGTTTAGAAAAGAAGGAGCTTGCTAAGTCAATACTGAGCGAGCAAATGCGAGGAGAAGAAGCTAAATACCGAAATCTCCCCTTCTTTAATCAGCTGACAGTGCTCTGTGACTTGGTTGTATCAATTTACCACTTAAAGATAAATATCTAAATGAATCGGTCATATATCAGCAATTATGAAACTTTCCCTGATTATCTATTGTCCATTTATCTATGGTTTTCACTCATGCCAGTTACGCTAATTATGTAATTTAAGTAAATAAATGTAGACAATTTCAGCCACTTAAGGGTAAGATATAAATTAACTGGTTTTGAGACCAATGACACACATTGGGAGAGATTAATAAATGTCAAATAAACGCAGTCGTTATAAAAAGACCCCCAATTTCTACTGTCCCTATTCTGGAGAAAAACTCTGGCGTTCTCACCACTGAAAACAGGCAATCTCTCTATAGATCCCGATCCTCCTCATTCTTCGGTTAGCAAATATACCCGTCGTGCCAGCCGAAGTCGAATCTAACGATGCAATCTGCATAATAGTCTTTACCCCAAATTCAAAAACTTAAAATTAATACTTCTATTGAGTTGACAACGCCATCAAAAACAAGTCGAGAAGACACCAAGAGTGCACTCAACTTGTTGGGGACAGGGGATACGTTTGCCTGTTCTAGGTAATTAAATTATATTAATCCTTTTTTCTAATTAATAAGTAAATGCAAATGCAAGTCAAGCGAGCGGCCATTAAAACTTATCCCGTTCTGAAAACTCAAGTTACTGCTCTTCCCTTTAAAGAACAAATTTTGCTGATGACAGAATGGGCAAAACATCGTAGCAGTAAATTTGTCAGTATTGCTAATGTTCACACTATCATGGAAGCATACTGGAAACCGACATTTGCTGAAGCCCTAGCAACTGCTGACTTAGTGACTCCCGATGGTATGCCATTAGTTTGGATGTTAAGAGCGATGGGAGCAACTCATCAAGATCGAGTAGCGGGGATGGATGTCTTTCTCAAACTGTGTACATTAGCTTCCGTGAAAAATATCAATATTTTCCTTTTGGGGGCTGATAACGAAGTGCTTTCTAAGATGAAAAGGCGTCTCAAAATCGAATTTCCTGAACTTAATATTGCGGGAATCGAACCTCTTCCTTTCCGACCTCTGACAGCTCTAGAAGATGAAGCGATTATCCAAACAATCAATGATAGCGGCGCTGGTTTAGTATTTCTTTGTTTAGGATGTCCCAAGCAAGAACTGTGGATAGCAGAGCATAAAGATAAAATTAATGCGGTTATGATCGGTTTGGGAGCAGTTTTCCCCTTATATGCCGGACTGAATCAGAGAGCTCCGAGTTGGATGCGGCAGTTAGGTCTGGAATGGCTATACCGATTTGCTCAAGAACCCCGTCGTCTAGGGCCGCGCTATGGTAAAACAATTCCTCCGTTTATCTACCTTGCTTTAAAGCAATTACTCAGTCTGACTTTACGGCGAACTTGGGAACAGCAAAAGCTTTAGTTTTATTCATCTTTCGTTACCTTAAAAACTTGGGAAACTAACTATGACACTTGATACGATTCGAGATAAAGAACCTTTTAATCAATTATCTCACCGCCTTGAAGCTCAACAGACTGAGGATACTCAGTTTGTAGGAAGCGAGGATGAAGGGGGAATCGATTTTGGGAAGGTTTTGGGGGCACTGCGTCGCCAATCTTGGGTGATATTTGGGACCACCATGTTATGTGCAGCAATGGGTGGAATTAAAGCAGCGACTGACACTCCCATTTATCAGGCTCAGTTTGAACTATTGGCAGAACCTGTATCGTTGGAATCTCAAGTTATCTCAGCAACTACTCCAGAGTCGAGTAGTCGTGAAGAACTAGTAGGTGTTATTCCCAACGAGGCCAAATTAAAGGTTTTAAAAAGTCCTCGAGTTTTAGAACCACTGATTAAAGATTTACAGTCAGAGTATCCTGAGCTCAGTTACGATTCTCTCACCAATAATCTAGCACTAAGTATTGATCAAGAAAATAATATTATTCAAGTCAATTATACACATGAAGAATCAGAGCAAGTTCGAGCGGTTTTAGAGAACCTGAAAGATGCTTATTTGGAATTTAGCTTAGAGGTCCGTCAATCAGAACTGAACAAGGGGCTACAATTTGTTGAAAAGCAACTCCCAAAGCTGAGATCCCGTGTTGATCAAATCCAAAGTCGTCTCCAACGGTTGAGACAAGAAAATAATTTTATCGATCCGACTATGGAAGCTGAGCAACTTTCTGATCAAATTGGGGGCTTTGTTGAGCAGCGCCTAGAAGTACAGGCACAATTAGACGAAGCACAACTGCTGGCTCAAGACCTCCAAAAAGAGCTATCGCAGCAGAGTATCGAGAAAGCAAGTGCATCTGCATTAACAACTCCTCGCTATGAGGCTCTCCTCGAGGAATTACAAAACATTGATACTGAAATTGCCAAAGAATCCGCAATCTTTTCTGAAAATAGCCCTAAAATTCAGACGCTTCGACAGCAAAGACAACAGTTAGTTCCCCTTCTTCGCGCCGAGGCACAGCGCGCGCAAAGACAAGTTGAGAGTCAAATTCGTGAACTCCAAGCGCGCGATCGGGCACTTGGCCAGACAATTGTTCGTCTGAATCGACAGAGCAAAGAGCTTTCTGAATCGACTCGCCGATATACTGATCTCCAGCGGGAATTAGAAATTGCAAGCAAAAACTTGAACCAGTTTTTGACCAAGCGAGAAGCGCTAGGAATCGACCTTGCACAAAGTGAAAGCCCCTGGGAAGTCTTAACCCCTCCTGATGATCCCATTGCCTCTTCCGCTAGCGTCACCAAGAATTTAGTACTCGGTTCTGCCCTCGGATTATTGTTAGGAATTGGTGCGGCTTTAAGTTTAGATCGCCTCAGAGATCTTTTACACTCCACCAAGGATATTAAAACTGTGACGAGACTGCCATTATTGGGCAGTATTCCGTATGATAAGGTGTTGGTTATGAGAGATGACACGACTGTCAAATCTTTACAACCAGCCTCTTCGAAGCTACTCAACCAAAGTCAATCCTCTCTTGAACAAAAAACATCTGTAGCAGTTGAGTCTTTCCGTTCTATCTACACCAATCTTCGACTTCTCAATCCAGATGTTCCGATTCAATCAATCGTAGTCAGCTCATCCATTCCGGGGGAAGGGAAATCAACCATTTCGACCCATCTTGCTGAAGCTGCTGCTGCAATGGGACGACGAGTCTTGCTAGTTGATGCAGATTTACGTAAAACTAAGCCAAACTACCCCGCGGAAAGAACTAATCCCCTTGGTTTAACTAATCTCATTGATCAAGAAAACTTAGAAGTTGAGCAGGTTATTCAGCAAAGTTCAGTAGAAGATAATTTATTTTTTCTTTCCTCTGGTCATTTACCACCCGATCCTAGCAAACTGCTTGCTTCAGAAAAAATGCAGCGTTTAATGACACATCTCCAAAGTCAGTTTGAGTTTGTTATCTACGATGCTACAATTCTAAGTGGATTTACAGATGCTTATCTGCTTGCTCCGGCAACGGACGGTCTTGTGCTAGTTACAGGTATGGGGAAATTAAAGCAATCTATGCTTGAGGAGACAATGCAGAAACTGAAGGTATCACGCACTCCTGTTTTAGGAATTGTAGTGAATGGAGATAAAAACATGAACATTTATCAATATAACAATGAAGAGTGATCATGCGAATACTAGTACTAGCGCCGCAGCCATTTTATAGCGAGCGTGGAACGCCTATAGCTGTCCGTTTATTGTTGGAATCTCTCTCTAAAAGAGGTCATGATATTGATGTTTTGACCTATTCAGAGGGAACAGATGTTGCAATTAATAACGTTCGCATCAAAAGGATATTTCAGCCAAAATTTACTTATGGGATTCAACCCGGTTTCTCTTGGAAGAAAGTCATTTGTGACTTTTTCATGACTGTTGAAGCTTTCAGACTAGCATATGTTAATAAATATGATTGTTTGCATGCCATTGAAGAATCTGTCTTTATTGCACTTGCTTTAAAGTTGACCTTAGCCATACCTTATGTCTACGATATGGATTCTTCTTTACCGCAACAACTTTATGAAAAATACGGCTGGTTAAAACCAATTTTACCGATTTGCTTCTTTTTGGAAAGGTTAGCCGTTAAAAATTCACTCATGGTTTTAGCAGTTTGTGAAAGTTTGGCATCATCAGTTGGCAAATATAAGCCACGGAAAGTATTTGTTTTAACTGATGTCGCTGTCGATTAAGAATTCAGTTTTTACTGGCAGCAATTGTGGCTAAAAATGCCATGACCCAGTCTTAATTGATTGGACTCAGCTTGCAAATCTTTACCTTTAAAGGAAGGTAGGAGTTTTAATTATGGTCGTTAGTAAATCTTATGTCGAATGTCCAAAAGAAAATCTGCGCGAAGTTTTTGGCATTGAAAATCAAATGATTATGTATGTAGGTAATCTTGAGTTCTATCAAGGGATTGACTTACTTTTAGAAGCTTTTTCCTATCTAGTTAGGGAACAAAAGGTTAGCGCTAGTTTAGTCATAATTGGAGGGGACCAAGAAAGTATTTTTAAGTATTCCCAACTTGCTTCTCGGCTAGGCATTGATGATTCAGTTTACTTAATTGGGACTCGACCATTAAAGACGCTTTCTAGTTATTTATCTCAAGCTGATATCTTAGTCTCTCCACGCCTGAAAGGTATCAATACACCGATGAAATTATTTTCTTATTTACACTCTGGCAAGCCGACTTTAGTAACTAATTTAATTACTCACACCCAAGTGGTAGAGCATAATACTGCTTATTTAGTAGAGCCTAATCCAGAATCGGTTTCTCAAGGCTTAATTACCTTACTCAATGATCAAAAATTACGCGAACAACTGGGCAGCGCAGGTAAACATCTCATCGAAACTTCCTATTCTCGCGATGCTTTTGCTCAAAAATTTGATCGTGCTATCTCTTGGCTAGAGAGGGAACTAAAACATAATCATCAAAACCAGCGAGGATTAGAAATATGAAGCGTAATTTGAGTGAGCTGGCAAGTCAACAATTCGACTTGTTAGTTATCGGTGGTGGCATTTATGGCGCTTGTGTAGCCTGGGAAGCGAGTCAAAGAGGATTATCTGTTGCTTTAGTAGAGAAAAATGACTTTGGCTCAGCCACTTCTGCTAATAGCCTCAAGATTATTCATGGCGGATTACGTTACCTTCAAAGTGCTGATTTCCGCCGGATGAGGCACTCGATTCTTGAGCGCAAGACCCTTTTGAAAATTGCTCCTCATTTAGTTCACCCACTGCCTGTCTTACTACCAACATTCGGTCATGGGCTTAACAGTAGGGAAGTGTTAGGACTTGCACTCAAAATGAACGATGTAGTGAGTTGGGATCGTAATCAAGACCTAGCTGATTCTCAAAAGCACATTCCTTCTGGTCGGCTGATCTCTCGTGAAGAAATTCGTCAATTAATACCAGATCTGACAGCTTCTTCTAATTTGAGCGGTGGGGCGATTTTTCATGATGCGCAAGTTTACAACTCCGAGCGATTGACCCTGGCGTTCATTCAATCTGCTGTAGAACATGGCGCAAACGTTGCTAATTACACTGAGGTCACTGGTTTTCTCCAATCGAAAGGGCGAGTAGATGGTGCTAAAATTAGAGATACTCTAACCGGTGACGAGTTTGACCTACAAGCAAAAGCAATTATCAACACAAGTGGGCCTTGGCTAACTCAAGTCTTGGGAGTACTCCAAGGAAGAGGGTCTTCTTTAAAGATGCCGCTCGCTAAAGCGATGAATCTGGTGACTCGTCCTTTATTCGATCATTCTTATGCGGTAGGTCTTTCCAGTGAGACTAGAGAGAAGAAAAAAACCGGACAAAGGAAGCGCTTGTTTTTTATCGCTCCTTGGCAGGGCAAGTCGCTGGTTGGTACGGTTTACTCAGCTTACGAAGGTAATCCCAATTCGTTAACAGTGAGTGAGCAAGAGATTGCAAACTTTGTGCAAGAAATTAATCAGGTTTACCCGGCTGCAAAACTTCGTATGGAGGAGGTGAGCTTTGTGCATCAAGGATTATTGCCCCGTTCTGGAAAGGGCTCCCATGGAGAAGAGATTAAGCTAGCCCAACATTATCAGCTTTATGATCACCACCGAGAGGGCTTGGCGGGACTCCTGTCAGTAGTTGGGGTTAAATATACGACAGCTAGAGGTGTTGCCGAAAAAGCTGTGGATTGGATCTTCAAAATGAGAGGAGAACAACCGAGGCGATCCACTTCTTCAACAACTTCTCTATATGGAGGGGCAATTGAGCAATTTGATACCTTCTTACACCAGGCGGAAAAAAATCACGCTTCTTTGTTATCGACAACCTCAGTGAGACGGTTAGTTTATAATTATGGCTCCGTATATCCCAAAGTTTTAGAATATTGGGAGGGTGAACGAAGGAGTGATGAGAAAACTACTAATGATTTGGAAGCTTTAAAGGGGGAGATCCGATACGTGGTCAACGAAGAAATGGCGCAAAAGCTCAGCGACTTAATTTTGAGACGGACAGAGTTGGGTTCTGCTGGCTTGCCAAATCACCAAACTCTGCAGCTCTGTGCTGATGTGATGGGACAAGAACTTGGCTGGGGTTTGAAAAAGATTCAGAAGGAACTGCAAGAAGTTAGACATTTCTTTGACATGAACTTACCATCATGCAGTTTCTCGTCACAATCTAAAAGTGAAATAAACTTTACTAATTAGTGATGATTACGCTAAATTAGAAGTGCCAATATTGTCAGTGCATTGGCAGCATAGACAAACGAATGTTCTGCACTGGTTTAGTGGCAATTGTAAATCTCTTACTGGTCACAAAAATGCCGTCATCGATTGCTCACTCAGTTTCTGGCTATGTTGTCTCTAAGTTTTGGTCTAGAGGAAGAAATGGGACAATTTTCCGAAAAATAAAAAATCCATGGTTGTTTTATGCGGTGTTTGTTTCTAATGCTCCCGATCTAGATTTCATTCTACAATTTTTCTCAGATGAGAAAATTCATCGTAGTTTCACTCACAGCGTGACAGCGACGCTTGGCGTTACTTTCTTTGCCGGCTTAATCGGTTTTATTTTTTGCAAATCGCGTTGGAAACAGCTGTTATGGATAACTTTGATCATGTATAGTCTCCATTTAGTTTTAGATGCCTTCACTGCTGGTGGACTGGGAATGAAATTACTTTGGCCTTTTACTGAAAATTATTATCGCTTTCCATTTTCTTTGTTTCCTCCTGTTCACCATTCGCGAGGTCTACTTGACCTCAGCCATATTATCTTTGTTAGTTATGAATTAGCTTATTCAGTCTTATTTCTATGGGGATTAAGGAAATGGCAATTTTTTCAGAAGCGTGTCAGAAAAAGTGTTTTAAAATAAACTTAATTCTTTATTGATTCCAGCATGACAATTCCCATCCAAGAAATGACAAAAATTTTGGTTGATGCCCATGTTCATATTCATCGTTGTTTTGACTTGGAAAACCTTCTCGATGCAGCACTCGCTAACTTTGACCAAGTTAGCCAGCTTCAGTCTGAACCTTATGTAGGGGTTCTTTTAACTGCTGATATTGGACCTCGGACATGGCTTGATCATTTCAGTGACAAAATATTAGATTCAGCTAAATCTCTGGATTTTAATTCTGGCAAGCGTTGGGTTCTTTTGAAAACAAGAGAGCCTTATTCTTTCAAGGCTTATAATTGTGATGGGCGAACAATTGTCATTATCTTAGGGCGTCAAATTGTAACTGAGGAAGCAATCGAAGTTTTGGGTCTGATGACGGAAAAAGATTTTGCCGAACATTTACCGTTAAAAAAAACGCTTCACGCGATTGTTTCTTCAGGGGCTTTGCCAGTTCTTCCTTGGGGAGTAGGAAAATGGATCGGGCGGCGAGGTTCCCTTCTTAGAGGCTTCCTCGAAACTGAACAGACTTCTTCTCTCTTTTTAGGAGATAATAGCGGCCGACCAACTTTCTGGCTTCGACCAGTTTACTTCCAGCAAGCTGAGCGAAAAGGAATAGGAATCTTACCGGGTACCGATCCTTTACCGTTAAAAGAGGAATATCGTCGTGTCGGGAGTTTTGGTTTTAAACTGATGGGATCGTTAAGTGAAGATTGTCCGGCAGCAAGTTTGAAGCGTTTATTAGACAATTCTTCTCAATCTATAGAACCCTACGGTGATTTAGAAACGCCCCTTCGCTTTTTTCGGAATCAACTCATGCTTAGGCTGAGCTGAGCTTGAATAGCCTACAGCATAAAGATCAATACAGAAACTCAGTCTATGTTTTGATCCAAAACCGTCAATCGATTACCCATCACAGAAATGATAAATTTTCCAGAGATAGCTGATATCGAAACGGCTTCTGAAGATTATGCTTCTCGATTTTCAGGAGCGATTGGAAAGTGGTTGTTGGAAGTTCAAGCAAAAGCCACCTTAGAAATGCTCGCTACTGACCCCACAAAAACTGTCCTTGATGTGGGGGGTGGACATGGTCAACTGACCAAACCCTTAATCGATCAGGGTTATCAAGTGAAAGTAGTAGGTAGCGACCTCAGTTGTCAGCAACGCATTCAAACCTATCTTGATCAAGACCTTTGTTCTTTTGAAGTCGCAAACGTTTTGGCTTTGCCCTATCCAGATGAAGCGTTTGATGTTGTCATCTCCTATCGTTTTTTAGCTCATGTCACTCAATGGCAAAATTTTATTTCCGAACTAGCAAGGGTAGCTAAGCAAGCGGTAATCGTTGATTATCCTACTCAACGTAGTATTAACGCGATCGCGCCTTATTTATTTAAAATTAAAAAGGGCATTGAAGGAAATACACGCCCTTTTACCTCATATCGAGAGTCAGAAATCTTAAACTATTCTCAATCTTTAGGATTAAAACTAACAGCAAGGTATCCTCAGTTTTTCATACCAATGGTTATTCACCGCGCTCTAAAATCTCCTCGTGTTTCCTCAGTACTAGAAAATTCAATTCGGTTATCAGGATTAACCAGTTTGTTAGGTTCTCCGGTGATTGCCAAATTCTCAAAAAAGTAAGTTTTGATTAGATTTTTACGGAAAAATATGGAGAAAGACGATCAATATAAATTACCACCAGGCTCTCGCGCTTTAGTAACGGGTGCAACGGGCTTCACTGGTTCAGTCCTGGTAAAAAAATTAGTCAAGCAAGGTGTGAAAGTAGTCGCGATCGCGCGTCCCACTTCAAACCTGAAACCCTTTGACGGTTTGCCAATCAAATGGCTCAAAGGAGATGTGTTTGAGCCGAATTTAATCAATGAAGCTGTGAAAGGGGTTAACTATATCTTTCACATGGTGACTCCATTTCGGGAAGCCAAATCAGCTGATACAAGTTACTACAATGTTCATGTTCTAAGTACTCAACTCTTAGCACGAGCAGTATTAAAAGAACCAGGGTTTAAACGTTTTATTCATGTTTCTACAATTGGTATTCATGGTCATGTTGAGAATCCTCCTGGTGACGAAAACTGTCCAATGAAACCAGGAGATATTTATCAAGAAACTAAGTTAGAAGGAGAAACTTGGATTAGGAATTTTGCTAATCAGAAACAACTACCTGTTACTATAGTGCGACCAGCAGGGATTTATGGACCTGGGGAAAAAAGATTATTGAAAATCTTTAAATGGGTTGCTAAAGGGAGAGTGCCCCTGATTGGAAATGGTAGCAATTTACTTCATTTCATCCATGTTGATGATTTAACTAACTTTTTTATCTTATCAGCGACTCATCCCAAAGCAGTAGGAGAAACATTTATCTGTGGTAGCCCATCAGCTATGACATTTAAAGAAATGGTAGATATTATTAGTAAATATTATCAAGTTTCTGTAAAATTTATTAAGTTTCCCGCAGCACCTATATTTGCCATTGGGGATCTTTTAGAATTGATTTGCCGTCCTTTAGGAATAGAGCCGCCGATATATAGGAGAAGATTAGCCTTTTATACGAAAGACCGATCATTTAATACGGCAAAAATGAATAATTTATTAGGATTTGTGCCGGCTCACTCAGATGAAGAGGGGTTACAAGAACAAGCGCAATGGTATCTAGATCAAGAATGGATTCATCTTCGTATGAATCGATAAATGACTCTGTCTTAATTTTGAAATTATAGTAATTAATTAGAAAATTTTCTAATTAATCAAATGGATGATGGCAACATATAGAAAAAAAAATATAAATAAAGATCCTTTGAGCAATCAGCTCAATGGCTCAAATTCTTCTCCGCTAAAAAAATATCAGTCCAAAGTTTTAGGAGATGAGCGATTCACTACTTTAATTAAGTACGAATTAATCACCTTACTGTTGGGGAATCTTGCTGGAGCCTTAGGATACTTATTAAGGAAAAAATTTTATCCTTCTCTTTTTAAGAATGTAGGTTCTGGTGCCATTTTTGGTAAAGGAATTGCTTTACGTCATCCCCAACATATTACTTTGAAAAATCGGGTAGCGATTGATGATTATGTTCTCCTTGATGCTAGTGGTGCTGGAGAAGAGGGGATTACCTTAGAAGAAGACATAATAATTTCCAGAAACTGTGTTATTCAAGGAAAAACCGGTTCTGTATGGATTGGAAAAAAAACAAATATTGGTTGTAATACAATTATCACTTCAGGAGCAGGTATTTTTATCGGTAATTCGGTTTTAATTGGGGGAAACTGTTACATCGGAGGCGGCCGCTACATTTCAGACCGGATCGATATTCCCATGATGGAACAGGGACTTTATTCAAAAGGTCCCGTTGTGATTGGAGATGATGTCTGGTTAGGTGCTGGCGCAACTATATTAGATGGCGTCAAAATTGGCAAAGGAGCCATTGTTGGAGCGGGAGCCGTAGTAACGAAAAATCTCCCTGATTATGCCATTGCTGTGGGAGTACCCGCCCGCGTTATTCAGATTCGTCAAGATGCCAAAGCACAATCAAACCCAAATTCAACTAGCTGATCCCTTTGATCCAAAGTAAACGGCATAGATGCATAACAGCTGAGAGCCTTATCAACACAATAGACAACTTTAAATGAATAAATTTTACAAAAAAATAACTAAATCTTTTCAGGAAATACCTATCGAAATACAACGTTTTTATAAAAAAAAATATCCTGATTTTGTAACTAAAAATAATATAAAAATATTAGGTGGGCAAGTTCCTGTATTTATGTTCCATAGTGTGGATCATTTTACTTTCAAAGCTCAATTAGAGTTTTTAAAGACGAATGGTTATCAGACATTAGATTTAAAAACTTTTATGGCTTTTTTGCAAGGAGAGATTGAGTTAAAAGAACCAGCTGTATTATTAACTTTTGATGATGGAGAAAAAAGCTGGTATGAAATTGCATATCCTCTACTGAAACAGTATGAATTTCATGCAGTAGGTTTTGTTGTTCCTTACTACATTAAAGATAAGCCAGAAGTAGCCAATGGTAAAGGTTGGTTATCTTGGCCTGAATTGCTAGAAATGGAGCAAAGTGGAATATTTGAATTTGAATCTCATAGTTTTTACCATGCTCAGATTTTTATAGAACCAAAATTAGTAGATTTTTTTAATCCTAACTATTCTACTAATTCATGGAGACTAGATATTCCTTGGATTGAAGATAATGGTACTTATACTAATCAATTGAAGTGGGGAACCCCTATATATTCCTCTGCACCTAGATTGGCAGCTTTTCCGAGATATATTGATAATGAAGAAATTCGCAATACTTGTATTAGCTGGGTAGAATATCAAGGGTCAAAAGATTTTTTTAATCGTGATAATTGGAGAAAAGAGTTAAATAAAATCTATCAAAGTGTTTGTGAAAAAGCTAGTTTTGTGAAATATGAATCCCAAGAACAGACAGAAAATAAAATTCTAGAAGATTTAGTCAACGCTAAAAATGTTTTATCAAAAAGATTAAACAAACCAATTAAACATTTATGTTATCCATGGGGAATATCTAGTAATTTAGGAGTATCATTAAGTAAAAAAGCAGGTTATAGCAGTAATTTTTGGGTCAGTATTGAGCAGCGTAATACTAACCAAAAAAGAGATGATCCTTATTATATTCCCAGAATTAAAGATGACTATCTTTTTCGCTTACCTGGTAAAGGGAGGAAATATCTTTGGAAAATATTTCATGAAAAATTGATTCGAAGAGCTGCCAAATTTGATATTTATTAAAAAATTTTGAAGAGGGGTTAATATTTTCATGACAGAAACAGCAGAAAAAATAACAATTGGAGTTGTTAATTATAATGGCAAGAATGTTCTACCAGAGACTATAGAATCAATTAGAAATTTAAACTACCCTGATTTTGAAATAATTGTAGCCGATAATAATTCCACAGATGGCAGTCAGGAATGGCTAAAAAAAAATTATCCTCAAATTAAATGCTTCTTCTTAGAAGATAATCGAGGACCAGCTGGTGCTCGCCAAAAAATCTTAGAAAAAACCAAAACTAATTATATCTTGTTTTTAGATAATGATATTAGTCTGGAACCTGATACATTGAATCAGCTGCTTAAAGTCAAAAAAAAAGTTTCTAATGCTGCATTATGTCATCCAGAAATTTGTGATGATAACGACCCCTTTGTTTATCATTATAATGGCGGTTATATTCATTATATCGGGACATTTATTTCTAGAAATAAGGATTTAGGAGAACGACCGGAATATGAAGTGTTTGATGTATTATCTGGTGCAGCTTTCCTCGTTGAGAGAGAAAAAGCTCTAGCTATTGGTGGATTTGATCAAGATTATTTTTTCAATTGGGAAGATGGTGATTTTATCGTAAGATTAACATTGGCTGGGTATTTGTGTTTAAATATCCCTGAAGCAATCGTACATCATAGATCTAAACCACGAGGAACTTCTAAAGCCTTTTACATGGTTCGTAACCGTTGGTTTTTCATGTTAAAGTTATATTCATGGAAAACATTGATTTTTTTAAGTCCGGCTTTATTAGTATTTGAAATTTCACAAGCTCTATTCTTGCTGATTAAAGGTGTTGGGAAAGATTATTTCCAAGGAACTATCGCTGTTTTTAAGTATTGGCCAACCATTATGGAGAAAAGACGAGCATTTCAAAAGCTTAAAATAAAACGCGATAACGATTGGTTACATGCTGGAGAACTGTATGTTCCTGACAATTTACTCCAGTATAAATTTATGTATGCACTAAAAAATCTTTATAGTAGTTTCTTCAATTTATACTGGCTTATAATTAAACCTTTGTGTTGATTTGGCGTGTGTTAATTTGGCGAATTAGTTTTTAACTAAGTACAGGACAAAAATTGTAAACACTCAAGAAACTGATGGTGCTTGATATC
>CAZAYV010000115.1:0-13395 GCA_964489465.1 uncultured Dactylococcopsis sp.
TAAAAAATAGTGTATTTTATCAATAAAAGCCGGCTTGGTTAGGAGAAGTGCTCGCAGTCCCAGAGGTCGAAGCATGATCGAGCAAGTGCGAGAACTGCTTGGACGAGCGCTCGAAGATACCTAGTTTTTGGCGTGCTCGATGCAATGTTCTGAATGGAAAGCGACTCATACCCGTAAAAATAAAAAAAGACGAGTTAGAGAATCAGTAGGGAACATCGCGCGCGATCGCGCTTTCTCTAAATCTCTGTACTTCAGGAAAGATTGGCCTTTTGTTAAGTTGTCACCGAGATCAGCACGAATTGGAGCTTCAATGAAGCGGATTTCCGGTGGACGAAGTTACTCTCAGAGGCTTTCCTGGTTTAGCCCTGGCGGCTTGCGAAGGAGAGCAGCAGCTGGAAGTCTTTCCCATTATTTAACTTATTACTTGCTCTCGAAAGTCAAGTTTTTATTACGAAAATTTACATTAAGTTATAATAATTTACACCACGTGCATTAGTTATTTCCTTGAATTTTTCCAGATTACACCACTATCGGACTCTAAACCTGACTATGGCAGTCCCATTGGCAAAATTTTAGCTCTGAAGTCCTATCCACCGAAAATTGACACCTAGAAAATTTAGAGATTTTTATGGAACTCCATCAAATTGAAGTTGACTCCACAGAGGAAACAGTTCGAGCCCAAGTGGCACTTGTTTTGAAACAGTTTGATCACCGAGAAACCCAGGCAGCGCTGTTGAAACTCCGGAAAAATTTTGATTACCAAGTGGTGGCTGCTGCTTTGGAGGGGCTTGTTTAGATGTCACGACAAGAGATCAAGACAAGTCAAGACAATTTTCTAGGAATCACCATTGCCTTAACGATTATTGCACTCTGGATGAGCTCTCTGTTAGTTTTCTTCACCTGGGAGATTTCTCAGAGTCATCTTCCGCAAATTTTAATCGCCATCTGGTGGCAGACTTTTCTTTACACCGGTTTATTCATTACTGCTCATGAAGGGATGCACGGGCTCATTTGTCCTCACCACCTTCAACTCAATCATCTGATCGGTTTAACTGCTGTTAAGCTATACGCTCTTTTTCCCTACAAAAAATTATTGGCCAAACATTGGTTGCATCATCGCCATCCTGCCAGTGCTCTCGACCCAGATTTTCATGATGGAAATAATAGCGCTTTTTGGGCTTGGTACTGTTACTTCCTGAAAAACTACTGGAGTTGGAAGCGGTTGGTGGGCTTACTTGCCACTCTCAGCTTCATCAGCTTCGGGTTAGAGGTGCCTCTGCTCAATCTCTTTTGCTTTGTCCTGCTGCCTTCAATGTTGAGTTCACTGCAATTATTTTATTTTGGGACGTTTCTCCCACATCGGAAACCCCAGGGTGGATATTGCCCTCCCCATCATGCTCAAAGTACTGCTCTTCCAGTTTTTTGGTCATTCATTACCTGCTATCATTTCGGCTATCATCAAGAACATCATGAACATCCCAATGTTCCCTGGTGGCGGTTGCCAGGAATTTATCATCGCGCCCAGAATTAAGGATGAGGTCCTAAATTTCTACTCTTTACTTTTCCCTTTTTGTTTCTTCGTGCGTTCTCCCAATTGCAATCAAAACGAATAACGCGGAAATCAAGACTCCACAAACTACACCAGCACCAAAACAAAGAAAATACCCCATGGCTATCCCCAAGTCAGTAATTTCTACAGTACAACTTCTTATAGGTTAGTTGCTTGTCAATCAAAGTGGGGATTCACCGGCGCAACTAACCTACCGCACTAACCCCTCTAATTTGAGACGCGAGTACCAGACTAGACTGAACATTGACCGATAGCCGACAGTTGAATCAGTCAAGACTTAGTAAGTTCCACTGCATCTCGCCCATCTAAGGCTTCTAAATAGACCTTCACTTGTTCTTCGCTGGCGGTGGGTAGCTTTTTTCCGGTAAAGTCCGGATGAATCGGGAGTTGGCGATGTCCGCGATCCACTAAGACTACTAACCAGATCGCTTCCGGTCGTCCATATTCGGTAACCGCATTCAGCGCAGCACGAGCGGTACGACCTTTATAAATCACATCATCTACTAAAACGACAATTTTGTCAGTGAGATCAAAGGGAATATCCGTTCTGGCGGGAGTGCGGGTTTTAATTTGGTCGAGATCATCCCGGTAAAAAGTAATGTCTAATGCGCCTACAGGAACCGTGATGCCTTCTAACGTTTCAATTTGTTGGGCGAGGCGTTGGGCAAGAGGGACACCACGGGTATGAATGCCTAAGAGGATGAGCTTTGAAGGGTCGCTGGCTTTTTCCAATAGTTGTGAGGCTAACCGCGTAATCGAACGTTTAATTTCTGCGGCGGATAAAATTTCAATGATTGTCATATTGCTACAAGTGATGGGTTGTGAAGCACTACCTGGAGTGTTTTCTAAGGCGAGGAATAAGCCATAAGCCCAGAAAATAAGCAATAATGGCAGCGATCGCGCCGACAACCGTACAACCCAACAGCAAGGTCACTGCAAAAACCTGTCCCGCTTGCAGCAACTCCGATGTTGATGTCCAATCGACATCTGTTGATAACTCATGGGTTCCGAGGAGAAGTTGTCCGACTTTAAAATTAAACAGATAAATCGGAACATAGGTAAAGGGGTTACTAATCCAAGTGCCCACAGCGGCAGTTAACTTATTCCCTCGCACGAGAATCGCCAGGAAAATGCCGAGAATGGTTTGCGCCCCAAAAAAAGGGAATAAGCCCGCAAAGACACCCGTTGCTAACCCACGCGCGATCGCGGGAGTGGTACTACGTAAGCGAATAATTCGGAGATACAGATAACGGAGTTTTCGTTTCCACCAAGCCTGTCGTTTCTTAATTAAATAATAAGTGGGTTGCATTAGTTGATTGAAGGCAATGTGAGTCATCACAACATTATTATCATCTTAACCAACGCTCAGCACAGACGTCTTCAATGACAGATAGAGTTCATGGCGAAACGACATTTGTCTTTTTGATAAATTCTCCCTGTGCTTCAAAAAGGATGAGACAATAAAATGATGATTGCTTGTGTTAAAGGGAGTCAAGTCTAATGCGGATTTTAATCATGGGTGGTACCCGTTTTATTGGGGTTGCCCAAACTAAATTTTAGTCGAACAAGGACATGAAGTAACCTTATTTAATCGAGGGAATAAACCCTCTCCTATTGAGGGTGTGAAAGAAATTCACGGTGATAGAAAAGATCCAGAACAGCTGAAAGAAAAACTAGCAACAGAAAGTTTTGATGCCATTTTTGATAATAATGGAAGAGAATTAAGTGATACACAACCCTTAGTAGAGTTATTTAAGGATCAAATTGAACATTTTGTTTATGTCAGTTCAGCAGGGGTTTATTTAAAGTCGGATCAAATGCCTCATTATGAAGCAGATGCCATTGATCCCAAAAGTCGCCATAAGGGAAAACATGATACAGAAAACTATTTAAGTGAAATGGGGGTTCCTTGGACCTCTGTGCGCCCAGTTTATATTTATGGGGCAGGGAATTATAATGACCTAGAAGCGTGGTTTTTTGACCGGATTGTGCGCGATCGCGCGATTCCGATCCCGGGTCATGGCGAACATATGACCCAACTGGGTCATGTTCAAGATTTAGCCTATGCCATGGCGTCGATTTTAGGAAATAAAAAAGCCTTGGCACAAGTTTATAATATCTCGGGTGAACGTTATGTTACTTTTAACGGCATTGCTCGCGCTTGTACAAAAGCCATTGGCAAATCTCCCGATGATATCAAGTTAGTTCACTATAATCCCAAGAATTTTGACTTTGGAAAAAAGAAGGCATTTCCCTTACGAATGCAACACTTTTTTGCCGATATTAGTAAGGCAAAAATGGATTTAGGTTGGCAACCGCAATATGATTTAATTAGTGGCTTAAAAGAATCTTTTGAAAAGGATTATCTCGCTCAAAATCGTCACGAAGCCGAGATTGATTTTTCCCTTGATGACCAGATTCTTTCCGCCTAAAAAAAGGATAAGGAGCAAGTGTAAACGCTTGATTTAGGAAAAAGGATAAAGGAACTGTTAGATCCCTTTGTCCTTTCCGCCCTTTCCGTTTCACTGCTTCCTCTTGAAGATCAAAAGTCATAGCTCGGAGAATCTTGAAAGGCTTTGGCAAACGCTAGCCATAGCGGAAACTGTAGCAAAGAAAGATCCACTTCATTTTCACTTTGGTCAATAATAATTAAGGGTAAATCTTCATCTTCGACTATGCGATCCGCTCTCTGTATCAACGATTCTGGGCTTTCAAACAACACAACACCGCGATTGGGTCCAAAGTCACTCCGAGAAATTCCTAAGCAGTCTTGTAGACCACGACGCCATTCCCCCAAGCGTTCCGGAGAATCGGCTAAAACCAGGGTGCGTAATTGTTCCCCATAAAGATCCCGCAATACAGCAATAATCGCAGAAGCCACTAAAATATTCTGTAAGCGACTCCCCATGGTAGGAATTGCCCCTCTCCCCGCTAGAGTGAAAAACCATTCCTGAGCGCGATCAGCATGAATTGGTTCAAATGTCCGCCGTAATTGCCACGGGGGACCATAGTAGTCGGGAAAGGTACGATATTGATCAAGCAAGGTCCGAATTTGTCGGGCTTCTTCTTCCCATTCCTGCTGAGCAAATTGCGGGGAAGCCTTTTTCGGTTCCGGTGGCGGTGTAGCCGGTAGCGGATTTTCTTCGGCTACGGGTTCTTCTAAGCTGGGTAAATCCAGTTGCTCAGCAGCAACGGCTAAATCCTGTAAACTTCCCACCAGATAGTCTTTGAAGCCTTGCACTCGCACTGCCAGTTCTTGGGACGCCCCGGCAAAAGTCGTCCGCATTTCTTCCATGGCGCGATCGCGCCGTCGTTCTAACTGCTCAACCGACTGTTGCAAATTTTGCCGTTTTTCTTCTAGTTCTTGCACACCTTGTTGGACCATTTGCGCGATCGCGCGCTTGACAGCAGCCGTTTCCTCGGCAATGCGTTGTTGTTTTTGGGCTTCTAGGGTTTGAATTTCTTGTTCTAATTGTGCTTTTTGGGCTTGTAACTGTTCTAAATCAGCGTTTATATCCACTGCAGGAAATTCCTGTTGATTGGTTTTCAACAAGGCTTGTTCATGAATATTTTTCCGGTTTTGATCAATCGGTTGGGGAGAGTTAGATTCTTCGATTGGCATAAATGAATTACTTTTATGATTGATTATTTTTATTTAGAATTAGGGATTGCTTCTGAACGATCAAGTTTTATTTTTTCTTCTAAACACTGTTTTAATTGTTTGGGACTAAAGAGAACGGGAACAAAATGAATACTTTTAACTTCGCGAAAGTAGAATAAAATCGGTACAGACGGCCAAAAAATCTTCCAATTTAACCAATCCTCATAAGGAAATTGACGGATTCTTTTTTCGGAACGATAAACCTCAAGCGAGGTTTCCGTAAAAGCGAGTCGGATAATAACCGTTTGCAACATTAAGAAAAATGAAAACAAACTAATAATTATGCCTAAGATGACTCCAACCAAAGCCAAAATTTTGCTGCTGAATACAAGGGTATTGCCCAAGAAAATCAAAGCCAGCCCGATCACAAAAACAGCGAGTGATAACCGATAATCAGGAGATAACGTGATCGTTTTTGAGGTAGAAGCAGAAGATGTCATGATTAATAAACCTCATATCTAGTATTTTTTCTATCGTCTCATGAAACTCCTTGAAACGCACTGCCTGCCCCTTGAAACATCAGCCAGGATAATAAGAAATTCGCAATAAAAATCGCTAATAAGGCAGTGACAACTGCCGTTGTTGTCGATTGTCCCACTCCTTTTGCCCCACCGGTGGTGGTTAATCCCCAACTACAACCAATAATCGCAATTAAAGCGCCGAAAACGCTAGCCTTAATCAAGGCACTGACTAAATCCCATAATTGTAAAAAGTTTTTAGCCGAGTCTAAAAAAACCGTATCAGAGAGATTATAAACTGTGGTTGCAATCAGTAACCCTCCTGCCATCCCTGTCATCAGGGATAAAATTGTAAGAATGGGCAGCATGGTACAACAGGCAATCATCCTGGGAATGACCAAATATTCAATTGGATCTGTCTTGAGAACATAAAGGGCGTCAATTTGTTCAGTTACTTGCATGGTACCAATTTCAGCAGCAAAAGCAGAGCCAACTCTCCCCGCAATGACCACTGCGGTTAAAACCGGTGCCAGTTCTCGAGTCAGCGCGATCGCGAGCACACCTCCAACAGCAGTTCCTGCGCCAAAATTAATAAACTCCCGTGCCACCTGAATGGTAAATACCATCCCGACAAAACTTGCTGTAATCAAAGCAATGACAAGGGAATCAGGACCCACAACTGCCATCTGTTCTAAAGTATTGCGACGATGAATTTTGTGGGGTTGTAAGTGTAACAGGAGTTGTCCCCCTAAAAATAGTGCTGCCACAACCCGCTGCGCCCACGACCCTAACCCAGTTTTCAACGTCATTTTGATTAGTTATTCTGCTGATCTTCAGGATTCACCCGGAATCGTTCTACCGAAGCTAGAAGATCCCCCGCTAAACTTACCAGATTTTGGAGTGCTGTTGAAACCTGTTGCGATTCTTGGGAGGTTCCTTGCGCGGTCATTTCTACGGATTGCATCACTTGAGCGACTGATTGAGCGGTTTCTGATTGTTCCACTGTATCAGCCGTAATCGACTGGACAAGGGAGTCAATGCGATTAGAAACTTGAATAATATCTTCCAAGGCATTTTTGGCTTGTTCCGCCCGTTCTGTTCCTTCAATCACCTGTTGCGTTCCCTCTTCCATCGCAATCATCACCGAACTCGTTTCACTTTGAATTTGCAGTACAATCTTTTCAATCTCCCGTAAAGACTTCGTTGAGCGGTCAGCAAGCTGTCGAACTTCATCGGCAATCACAGCAAACCCTCGTCCGGCTTCTCCGGCACGGGCTGCCTCAATGGAGGCGTTTAAGGCTAAGTTGTTCGTCCGAGTGGCAATTTGGGAAATGACAGAAACAATCTTGGAAATTTCTTGGGAAGATTCGGCAAGACGTTTAACCTTACGGGTACTTTGCGCCACGGTTTCACGAATTTGGAGAATCCCAGCCACAGTACTATCAACCGCTTCCCCACCTTTCAGTGCTGTTTCTGAGGCTTTACGAGCAACAGATTCTGCTTCTTTGGCATTATCTGCAACCCGTTGAATGGACTCCGTCATCATCTGTGCTGAATTCAAACTGACGGCTAACTCTTCGGCTTGGCGCAGGGCATCTTCCGATAATCCACCGGCAAAAGAGGCACTTTCCGCTGCTCCTTCATTAACTTGTCGAGCCGCTTCTTTCACCTGTTGTACAATTGTCCGGAGGCTCCGAATGGTTAAGTTAAAGGCATCAGCCACCGCACCGAGAACGTCGGCACTCACCTGCGCTTGGACCGTTAAGTCTCCTCGGGCTGCCCCTTCCACATCATCGAGTAAGCGAATAACCTGACGCTGTAAATCTTCTTTTGCTTGTTCTTGTTCTTGGGCTTTGCGTTGGGCTTCATTCATTGTTGTAGACACGACTCGCGTCATCTGGTTGAAACCGGAGGCCAATTGCCCAAATTCGTCTTGAGAATAGACTGTCGCTTTCGCTTCGAGATTTCCTTGCTGAACCGCATATAACTGTGCTTGTAAATCGCCAGTGGAACGTTTAATTTGCTTAACCACAACACCACCCATTACCCAAGTGACAGCACCGCTAGCAGCACCTCCAACTAATCCCACTGCAGTCGATTTGACCAAATTAGCAAAACCGGCAGGTTTATTTTCTCCCACTGTGGATAGCGCAAAACTCCCTACGGCTACTACGAGTGCAGAAGCAACTCCCACAGCACCAGAGAAGATTTTTTGTTTTTTCGCTAAAGAAGCATTTTCTAAAAAGGCAAGTGACCCTTGCTCCTGTTCAACAACGGGTTCGTCATCTTGGCTGCTGGCGTCTAACGAGCGATCAGCACCTGCTTCAGGACTCCCTGCCGTATTAAATAACTCAGCACCTTGCCTTTGCTCAGGAGAACTGGCAAATAATCCTTGACCACCACCTGTGTTATCTCCATCAGTGAAGTTTGCATTCTCTTCCCCTAAGGAGTGATCAAAAGTTTCTTGGCCCGTTCCTGTATCCTGATCATGAGGACTTTTTTCTTCGTGATTTTGCCAGGAAGCACCAGAAGACATCCCTTGGCCCGAGGATTGAGTATAACCCTGATTCAAATTAGCAGACTGTTCGGTTTGCTGGGGTTGGATGTAACCAAAAGTATGTAAATCATCATCTTCTCCATCTTCTAGGAAGTCTTCATCAGTATACTGATCAAAGTCAAATTCTTCCTCAATCAAGCTTGCATCTGTACTATCCCCTTCTGAAAATGAAGATGATGCAGATTCAGCGTTTTCAAGATTCGAGAGAAGTGTGCCTTGATTTTGTGAATCATCATGATTACTCGCAGAACCAGTGCTAGGATTGAAGCGAGTTGGAGCTTGATTCTCTAAATTTTGCGAGTCTTGGGAATGAAATGAGTTGGTCATGTCTGATGCTTCTAAATTAGTAACCTCTTCATCTTCTTCATCAAAATCATCATTTAATGCAGAAATAGCGGTTACTTCATCTTCTGACAACTCAGCAAAGGGATTGACTGGTTCTCCTTCTGTCGTAGCGTTGGCAGGAGCATGATCAAACGAATCTGCTAAATCCTGACTTAAATCCCCTATAGATTCATCTCCATCGTCTTCAAACTCTGAGTTTTCTTCCTCTGACCAAATCCCCGTTATATCTTCTCCGTCAGAACCAGATTGAGCGATATGCGTTGTTGAGGTTGTCGACCATTGACTAGTATTTGTTGTTGCAGGTGCTTGGGTTGATCCAGCAGAAAAGTTCTCAACTCCTTCTCTTTCCCATTGCTCAACTGTTTCCAACCCTGAATTAGCACATTCAATATAGTCTTCGTTATTAGTGTTTTTAATCACTAAATTATATTGTTCTTTAGCGCCTTCAAAATTTTGAAAATAACAATAAATATGACCTCTCAGGAGTAAAATTTCTGGATCCTGGGGTGACTCCTGAGCTAATTTTTCAATGATTTCTGCCGCCTCTTCATAGTTGGCTGTGATATAAGCGGTTTTGGCTCGCTCATATTCTTGTTGGTTTTTATGGGTCCTTGATGCCATTTCCCGTTGTGCCTCCCAATTTCCTATTTAATAATAAATTTTTCTCAGGAGAGATGAATGTTTTTGAATTTTATAAGAGGGTAAAGACCGCCTCTCCAGCTCAACTTTATCCTCAATCAATTAGACTCAGTTTTCTCCCGAAACTAAGTGTTTTGTTTAGGCAGCCCACCGCGCTGAACGCAAAATTGCTGAAGGATTCAGTAAGAGTAAAGAAGAATTGTCGAGTTCCCATTCTCCTTTAATAAAAGGAGCCATGTCATCAGATAAGTTACTGGGAAGTTCTAATGCTTCTGGTTCAAGCCATTCCATACCAGTAATTTTCTCGACTGCTAGTCCCATCATCATTTCTTGCTCTTCGATTGTAATAACTGGAATTTCAGATCGCTCAGTTGTTAAGATGCCAGGGTCTCCTAAAAACTTGCCTAAATCGGCGACCCAAATCACTTGTCCTCGGAGATTCATTGTACCTAATAAGAGGACAGATGCATTGGGAATGGGAGTAATTAAGTTTGGGGATTGGGAGACAACTTCTCGAATGCCAGTTGCTGGTATTGCGAGTTCGGTTTGCGAAGGAAGATAAAGTCGTAAATGCAGTTCTCCTTCTGGCGGTTCGTATGACTGGAGATCTGAACTCAGGTCATTTTCTAGAGTAAAAGAAGAGATTGAGGTGTTTTCATTAAATTCTGCCGGATTAGTCATTACAATTTCACTCTATCCCCTTAGCAACTGCTTAATCGTGCCGATCAGTTCGGTGGGCTCAAACGGTTTGGCAATATAAGCATCTGCGCCTTGTTTCATTCCCCAGTATTTATCAAATTCTTCTCCCTTGGAAGAACACATAATAACAGGGACATTTTCGGTATTAGGGTCAGTCTTAATTTGACGACAGACTTCATAGCCATTCATCCGAGGCATGACAATATCTAAAACAACAATATCAGGTGGTTGCGTTTTAATTTGTTCTAAGGCTTCCACTCCATCCCCAACACTGATGACAGATGCATTTAACCCACTCCCTTTTAGTAAATCAGAAATCATCTGTCTCTGGGTTACACTATCTTCAACGACTAAAACAGTACTCATACAATTGTGTGTCCTTACTACGGTCTTAAACTGTGACTAAGATTGGTAGTTCATTTCAATCCGATTCTAATGGAATTTGGAGCGTTGTGATGATAGAAAATGTAACTAGATTTTTTAAAATCATTATAGCCTGTGATCTATATCTAATTTATTGACTGTATTGATGTAAAATTTTTAGCAAATTTTTTTCAGTAATGGGTTGTGCTAAAAAGCTGGTTACGCCTAAAAGTTGGGCTCTGATCAAACGAAGCGGATCCAACGTTTCTGGAATCAGCAGAACAATCGGCGTCATAGCCAACGTTGGAATATTTCTTAAACTATAGCTCAGTTGTTCCCCCGACCAAGTAGCTATTTCCAAAGCACAGAAAATGAGACAAGGCTGCGATCGCGCAACCAGACTGAGTGCTGACAGGGGATCGTCAATGATCGTGGTCGTATATCCTTGCCGTTTTAAAAAATCCTTAATTTGTTGATTAACTTGCTTTTCTTTACTGATACAAACCACTTGATTGGAGGAAGGGGATTGTTCAATTGTGGAGGAATGGCGACTCGACTCTGCCCAAAGTTCTTCTTCTGCTAGCAGTTGTAACCAGCCTCGTTGGATGTAGGGATAAAGCGCTTGGCTAATGGTCAGTAAGTTTTTATTGAGATAACGAGCAATGCGCCGTAAGGAGAGTTGACCCTGACACGCCACAGCTAAGCTACGATAGGCAGAAGCAGTTAAGGCTTGCTTGAGCTCATTTGTCTTGATGATCAGGGGACATTGTTCTGGAGAAGTAATATAGGGATAAAGCTGTTTCCACTGTTGCAGCTCTCGTATTATTTGTCTTAAAGTTGGAGTGACTTCAATCGTAGTAAGCTGAGGTTGAAGCCCAGTTTTACGCTCAAAGATAAAGTATCCCTGATTTAAACTTAATAAATCAAATAAGGTTTCATGCATAATATGCTCAAGAATTTGTATGGCTTGTTCAGATGTCAGAATCTGATGCTCAAGCAAAACCCATAAATAGTTATATTCAGGTAAAACTCTTCCTGTTGTCTGGAAAGAGTGGATGGGCAAAGGAATATTCTCAATTTTTGGTAAATATTCCACAGTTGCTTCTACCTGATAGCGACGAAGATAATCTTGTAAACGTTGTAAATGGAGGTGATTTTGGTTAATTGTATACGTCAGTTGTCCGTTACTAAAAAAGAGCAACCAAAAAGAAGGCTTAGCGCCATTGGAAAAAGGTTGCTTTTGATTGGGAAATGCTGATGTCGTTTCGATTAAGAGTTGTCCGGTGTATTGACCACGCTCAATCCACTCTAATAAGCTACGGATATCAAATTCATGCAAGCTACCATACATAAGTTTTAGTGAAAACTCCTATCAGTGAGATCAGGGCAAAATTAATAACGAAATTCATTCTGCTAGAGAGAGATTGAAAAAACTAGGGCTTGTCAACCTAAACTATTCAAGTAAGTTAAGATCAATCCCATTGCCTGTTGTATCCCTGATGTCTTTTCCTACAAAAACGGATTCACGGTATGTAAAATTTAGCAGAAGCCACGTGAGTAAAACATAAAAAAGAGGACTAGGGTCGTGCTGTATATTGCAGAAGTGAAGAAACAGACAAAAGCGTTTATGGGCGGGATGAAAACCGTTCTTCATTTACTGGCTTGTCAACAAAATGATAACCGTTGGAGCGCTATTCCAGGAGAAGACATACTCTCCACTGATGATGTCACACAGCAATTTGCAGAAGGAGCAATCGTCACAGTTAATTTGGGACCGAATCGTCAAGTACAAGGGACATTAGACTTAGCAGGACCAAGGGTGGCTAATTTGTTACAAACCTTTTCTCGGCAAGTGGAAAAGACGAGAGGGCAAGAGGAAGAGATTGAAGAGTGGAAGCAATCTTTAACCATTCAAGCACAAGAATTGAACCGACGCCAGAATGAATTACAAGAAGCTGAAGTCCGAATTGAAGAAAAAGAAGAAGAACTGAGTGAGTTAGAGCAAGAACGAGCTGAAATTCAGCAATTACGAGAACAATGGGAGCGCGATCGCGCTGAGTTGGAAGGGGCTTGGGAACAACTACGCGGAGAACAACAGCGCCTAGAAACCCAACAAGAAGAACTGAAAGGGAAACAAGGGCTAAGCCCACAACAAGGAGAATCTTTGCGTGCATTGATCCAACACGTCGAAGGCGCGATCACTGCGGCGCAAACAACGATCAACCCCCTCAATTCGGCTCAAACTTTGGTCGGACAGCAAACCCAAGCCATTAAAGACCAATGGAAAACCCTAGAAGGAGAACGTCAACAGGCTGAACAACGACAAAATGATGCCCGCCAACTCAGCGAGCAATTAAAAAACCTTCGCCAGCAATTGCAAGAACAACAAGGAAATTTACTCCAAACCCAGCAACGTTTAGCAACTGCTCAAAGCCAAATCGACACGAAGCAGCAAATCGTTACTTATTTAAGCACTCAATTACAAAAACAAAGTGAAGTTAGAGATATTTTGTCTCGCTTAGTCATCAATTCGCCACAATTAAAAATTAAGCAAGATGTGGATCTCCAATCCTTAGAAGCAATGCCCCTCGAACAACTAGAACAAGAGTTGAACACCATGCAAGAGTCCTTTGAGCAGGCTGTTTCCTTTGTTAAAGATCAAGAAGAAGAGTTAGATTACCAATTACAAAGTGTTCGTGAGCTAGAAGAACAATTAAAGCAAGCTCGTAGCAATGAAAAAGAAAATATTCAAAATGAATTAGCCGAAGAAGAAGATCGCTACCGCTTTTTAGAAAAAACTTTAGTGGGTCAACGCCGAAATTTGATGTCGCGGGAAGACATTATAGAGCAATATAGAATTATTTTAAAGCGTCGTCAAGGGGATAGTAATTGGGAACCGGAAATTCAAAAAGTGGATTTAAGCCCAATTTTTAATAAAGTTGATAATCAACGTGACTATAGTGAAGATGAATATCACCAAGTTAATGAAGAATTACAAACTTTACACAATCAAGTTCAAGAATTAGAAATTAAGTTCAAAGAACAGCAACAAGAGTGTGACCAAACTCGAAGTGAAATTGCAGAATTAGAATCCACTTGGCAA
>CAZAYV010000116.1:0-13210 GCA_964489465.1 uncultured Dactylococcopsis sp.
GAGGATTGCATTCAATGGGATAAATGTTGCCATTTGGGGTTTCGATAAAGTCGAAGGAAATTTGACCGGTTAACTTTAATTCCCCAACAAAATGTTTCACCCAAGCGAAAATTTCTGGGTGATCCACTTGTTGGTAATTCACCTGAAATGGAGAAGAGTCAGAACAACAGTGAACTTGGATTTTGCCATTGCGAACGGTGCTATGAGTACAAAACTCTTTCCCCCGAATAAACTCTTGCATCACCCAAGGATTATCTTCGGAAATGGGAAGGGTTTGGATATAGCTTTCCATTCCTTGAAAGGGAAGTTTAGTCAGGTCTAAACGGCGAACAGAATCGTAATTAATGCTTTTAATAATGTAGCGACTACCATCGGCTTCAAAGTCAAAATCTAAAACCTGTTGCGGAGAAGTGAACTTAAAAACTTTTGGTGCAGATAGTCCGACTGCTTGCGCTTGTTTGCAAAATTCATATTTATTATCCAGCATTGCCGTAATTTCTGGATCGAAATGAATGACTTCACAACCTACTTGTGAGAGTAACGGTTTTGCAGTGGAATCATAGTAACTGGAAACGGGACTACAAACAGGAATAAAAACATTGATTTGCTCTTTTTTAACAAGATCCAGCAGTCGTTGACGATAGCCTTCTGGGTCTTTTTCGGGTGCGGGAACGGTGTAAAACCCGCTGACGGCTTGGGAAAAGCGATGACCGGATAGCCAATATTTATGGGTTTCAACGAGAAAAACCGTGTGTCCGGCTTGATAAAACGATCGCGCTAATTGTAGCGATTTTGTCATTTTGCCACCAGTAATCAGGATACGCTTAGGATTGGTGGTTACGGCTTGCCTAAGTTTCTCCTGAGTTAAACCCGAAAATAAGACGGTGATTAAATTGATGGGGAAGGTGATTAACAGTAAAGTTAACGTCCCCATCGTTTTCAGTGCGGAATTGAGTCGCCCTTGGACAAATAGAAGCATTGTTATTTTTTCTGGGTTCTGAGTGATTCGTTCTTTTTTGAAAGAGCACAGGGAAAAGGCAACAGAATGAAAAATTGCTGATGCGATCAACCTTTCCCTGTGTTTTGTAGAAATAATTTATCGCTTTCTAATCAGAGTTAAACCATCACGGAGAGGAAGTAAAACTTGTTCCACACGGGAATCATCAGCGACCATTTGATTAAATTGCGCGATCGCGTCACCATTAACACTACGTTTTTCTGGCGGGAGATACGCCTGTCCTTGTAACAAGGTATTGTCTACAAAAATGTAACCACCCGCTTCCAGTAGTCCTTCATCTAGCAAGAGGCGATAGTAATCTTTATATTCGGTCTTATCTGCATCAATAAACGCCAGTTGGAACGACTGACCATCTGCAGCTAACTTTTTCAGGCTGTTAATCGCAGAATCAACCATAATTTCAATTTTTTGACCGTGAGGCGAGACATCAAAGCAATTACGACCTAATTGCGCGGTATAAGGATCAACTTCTAAAGCAACCACGCGACCATTTTCAGGAAGGGCTTCCGCCATTGCGAGTGCGGAATAGCCGGTAAACATCCCCACTTCTAAAATTCGTTTCGCGCCGGTCATGTGAACAAACATCTTTAAGGTTTGTCCTTCAATATGACCCGATAGCATTTCCTGTTCTAATTGACGGACGGTTTCCCCATCAGAAAAACATTGACTCCAATCTTCCTCACGGGTTTTGCGATCCAAATTGGCTAAGGCGTCTGATTCTTGGGTGGTAATTTTTTCCAGGTAAGGGTCGAGTCCAGCACCCAGTTCAAATGCACTTTCAATTGCGCTTTGTAACTCAGAAGAAATCCCTTCTTGTTTTCCTTGTTCCACAATTTGTTCTAACTGCTGAACTAAAATCCCCAAGGGAGTGACAGGTCTTGCGGTTTTTTGACTCGGTTTATCGTTGGTGATCGTCATTTGCCAATACTCTCTATTAATTCTGCTGAGGATGATTACAATATTTGCTTTTGCGAGGGAAGTATCGCCGTCCTTATCTTAGAATATTGTTAAGAAAGATGTCATGATCGCACTTTCATTTTTCAGATTAATCTTCCTTTTGGTCAGGGTCTCAAAAAGGTGATTTTGACTTAAATCTTTTTATAACAGTATTCTTAGCGATTTTTATTGAAGTATTACCCACGATGGATGACGAATTGCTGTTTTGACCAACCTCAATAAAGATTATAAAAATTAATATAAATCTCTTTTTCAGGGCAGAAGTGATAAGAATTCTTAAGCGTGTTTTAATTTTAGGGAGAGGGAAGACTCACTTTCCACACAAATGACCTATCACTATGACCTCAACACAGCCATCGACAGAAAAACTCGCCCGATCAACGCGCATTGCTTACGGAATTGGAGATTTCGGTCCTTCGATGTCCTTAAATGTGTTGATTATCTTCTTCTTTTTCTTCCTCACCACTGCTGCTGGCGTTCCCCCGAATATTGCGGGAACGATTTTATTAATCAGTAAAGGGTGTAATGCCATTGCCACTTTAATTGTGGGTCCCCTGAGTGACCAAACCCACACTCGTTGGGGAAGACGTCATACCTGGATGCTTGCCAGTGCGCCAATTATGGCAATTAGCTTTGCGCTACATTGGTGGATTCCACCCCTCACGGATTGGCAACTTTACGGTTACTATCTGATCGTTGCCATTTTCTTTCAAGTCAGTTTTGCTTGCTTTCTCATCCCCTATAGCGCCCTCTTAACCGATCTCAGCGAAGACAACCAAGAACATATTCGTCTCAATAGTTGGCGGTTTGGCTTTGCGATGAGTGCCAGTACCTTCTCGCTATTACTGATGCAGGGGTTAAATGGCTGGAGTGATCAACCGCAACAGCAACTGCCCATTTTGGGAACGGTTTGCGCGATCGCGACCTTATTTTCCATTGGGTGGTGTTCTTGGCAAACAGAAGAAGAAGAACAAAAAGCAACGAAACGGCAGTTGAACCTAGCAGACTTAAAAAAGATTACTCAGAATCGACCGTTTTGGTTTCTCTTAGGCATCTATTCCTTGTCTTGGATGGCACTTTTAGTTGCCCCGACGATTTTACCCTATTTTATTGTTAATAATTTACGCCTCCCGGAATCAGCGATTACTTCCATTACTCTAATCATGAAAATTGCCACCTTCCTGGCTATTTTTATTTGGCAACCGATTAGCGCTCAACTGGGAAAAAAAGCAACGTTTTGGTTAGGAATTAGCATTTGGGTGATTGGCAACTGCGGACTCTTTTATTTACAACCTGAACAAGCAGAATGGATTTATTTGATGGCAACCTTACAAGGAGTTGGCATGGCAGCAGCCTTTCTCATTCCCCCTTCTATGGTCCCGGAAGCCATTGATTGGGAGGAATTACAAACGGGACAACGACGAGAAGGCGTGTTTAATAGTATTATGTTGTTTGCTAACAAAATGGCACAAGCCTTGGGCTTATTTCTATTTGGACAAATTTTAGCGTTTGCGGGGTTCCGAGAAGCCCTCCCTCCCCTAGAACAACCAGAATCAGCGTTAGTTACCATTGCGATTACTGTCATTCTTTTGCCCACTATTCCCTTACTTGCTAGTTTACTATTAATCTTTCTCTATCCGATTGACCGCGAAACCCATCAAAATACAGTATTTCAATTGCAACAACGAAGAGCAATGAATAATTAATCTTAGGAAATAATTACAACTACCTTGAGTGAGAAAGACATAAGTCAAAGATTACACCTTCCTGAATTGCGGAAAGCGGCAGGGAAAGTACCTGTTTTCATTAGAGTTCCGGTAACCGTTGTTCAATTAGGAAAATAGAACCTGAAGTAAACCATAAAGGCAAGGTGCAATTAGTAACGCGGGGAGAAATGCGGCTACTCTCACTTTGGTGATTTCTAATAAATTCAAACCAATTCCTAGAATCATTAAGCCACCAATCCCCGTGATTAATAAAATTAAAGGATGATTTGCTGGATCAGCTAAATTAGCAGCAAATAATCCAACAAGCAAGGAAATTCCCCCTTGATAAATTAAAATAACGAATACTGAGAAGCCGACACCTATTCCATAACGACTGGCAAAAGGAATTGATGAAATTCCATCCATAATTGCCTTTAAAACGAGTAACGTGTTATCCCCTAATAGTCCATTATTAATACTTCCTACCAGCGCAACCGGTCCCACACAAAATAAAATACTAGTGGCAACAAATCCTTCCGTAAACTGTCCCGAATAACGAAATCGATATTTTAGCCAATCCCCAATTCCATTTAATCTTTCTTCAACACACCACCATTCCCCTAATGCCCCCCCAATAATAATCGATATTAACCCTAAAATAACCCCTGGAAAATCACCAACTTTCACTTGAGACAGTTCTCCCGCCATAGAAAAACCCAGCCAAAGTGTGAGTAAACCAATGCCTTGGGGAATAATAACCTTAATTTTTGGCGGTAGTCGTTGTTTCAGAGAAAGTCCAATAATTGTTCCGATAAGGACTGTTAAAATATTAATCCAAGTGCCACTGGTTTTTAACCAAAAATCAATTAACATAGTAGATAAAACAAATAAGGAGTCAGCCTTGGATACTCTTTGATTAGGAAGGAATGGAACTTGCAAATTTTAGAAGACTTAACCGACGTCATCGCGTTGAAGTCATTAGGCGTCAAAATCGCCCTAGAAGATATTTATGAGGGCATCTTTTAGGAATCAGCAAACTCAGTATTAACCCATTCTTTGTGTTCTTTGTGTCTTTGTGGTTAACTTCAGTGTCTCATGCTAGATTCCCTCAAACCTGGGGGCAAAGCAAAATCAAGCAAACGTGGAGAAATCTCCGTTGAGAGGGACATCTTGTAAACGTCCATTTCCCACTGCTTGCACAGCTTCTCTCAAGTCAATTTTATTCGCATAAAGAGCACGTCCCAGAATTACACCAGTGACACCAATCGGTTCTAATGCCAACAAACTCAGTAAGTCAGTGATAGAACTCATTCCGCCTGAGGCAATAACCGGAATCGACAAATTTTCGGCTAAGTCGCGGAGGGCATCAAGATTGGGACCAGAGAGGGTACCATCCCGATGAATATCGGTGTAAATAATGGCTGCTGCACCCTGATTTGCCATTTGTTGCGCTAAGTCTTTTGCCATGACTTCCGAGGTTTCTAACCAGCCGCGGGTCGCAACTCTTCCATTCCGGGCATCAATGCCAATGGTGATCTGTTGGGGAAATTCTTGACAGAGGGCTTGTACCAATTCCGGTTCTTCCACGGCAATTGTCCCGACAATGGCATTACTCACTCCTAAAGATAGCAGCTCTGCAATGCTGGCGCGATCGCGCAATCCGCCTCCCACTTGCACCGGAATAGAAACCGTTTCAACAATTTCGGCAATGGTCTTTTGATTCATCGGTTTCCCGGCTTTTGCCCCGTCTAAATCGACCAAATGTAAGCGAGTTGCCCCTTGTTCCACCCAATGCTGTGCCATGTCCACTGCGCGATCGCTGAATACCTCAACTTGGTTATAATCCCCTTGGTAGAGACGGACACATTTGCCCTCTAGTACATCAATTGCTGGAATAATATCCATAATTTGTTCTTTGCCATTTGTGCTTCATTACTTACTTATTATTGAGGCTTTCCGGTTTAACTTCCACCCCTTTTCCTGCACTAAAATCGAAACAGACAATTAACTGACCTTGTTATGAAACGACGTGAACTTCTCGCCCTGTTAGGGATTACAGGGATTGGCGGTCTCATTGCCACTCAATTATCTAATTTTGGTCAAGCCAATGCCCAAGAAAGTGCTGATTTACTAGACAATTCTGAACTGAGTCTTCCGGAAGGGGAACCGCGCTTGCGCTTTGTTTCCCTCGCCGATACCGGAACCGGAAACAGGGGACAATATGCGGTTGCTAAAGCAATGACCCAATTATATCGTCGTTCTCCCTTTCCCCTGGCACTCCTAGCCGGCGATAATATCTACAATGACGGCAAGATTGAAAAAATTGAGCCGGTTTTTGAGCGTCCTTACCAACCGTTGCTGCAACAGGGAGTCAAGTTTTATGCCTGTTTAGGCAATCACGATATTCGCACCAAAAATGGCACGCCTCAATTAGAATATCCCTTATTTAATATGCCGGATAGATACTATACCTTTAAGCGTTCAATTGTCCAATTTTTTGCCCTAGATACCAATCGCAATGCCAACTGGGATCAGCAATTGGAGTGGTTAGATGAACAGTTAAGTCAGTCGAGTGCCCCCTGGAAAATTGTTTTTGGGCATCATAATATTTATTCTTCCGGGGTATATGGCGTCAATCAGCGCTTAGTGTCTCAACTAACCCCTTTATTTAAACACTATAACGTTCAACTTTATATTAATGGTCACGAACATCATTATGAAAGAACACAGCCGATTAATGGAACCACTTATTTAACCTGTGGGGCTGGGGCAAAACTGCGTCGAGTGGGACGATCAGATTGGACTGATTATGCGACAAGTCAACTTAGTTTTGCCACTTATGATGTTTATGCCGATCAAATTGCAGTCCGTGGCATTAATAAAAATGGCAACATTATTGATCGCGCTCTTATTCCTCGAAAGACTAATTCAAATTAAACTAAAAAATGTTCTCTCAACATCGTAACTCTTTTTTCATTTCTATTATTTTTACCTTTATTGCCAGTTTACTCACGGCTTGTAATCCGGCTCTGATTGAAAGCACCGCTTCCGAGGTGCCGCAAGTGGTCCAAGCCATTTTAAGTGACCCGAAAACCTTCAATGCGGTTCTCTCCCAAGAATCCCCCAATGTTTTTGGTTTAACCTATGAAGGCTTAGTGGATCAAAATCCCCTCACAGGTGAAGTGGAACCGGCTTTAGCAAAATCTTGGGAAATTTCTGATGATAAAAAACAAATTGTTTTTACGCTTCGGGATAACTTGCAATGGTCAGATGGCGAACCTTTAACGGCAGATGATGTTGTCTTTACTTACAATGATTTAATTCTTAATCCCAAAATTCCTAATAATATTAGAGATAGTTTAAGAATTGGGGAAAGTGGGGAGTTCCCAACTGTCGAAAAAATAGACAGTCAAACGGTGAAATTTACCGTTCCTGAACCCTTCGCACCCTTCTTACAAAGCACTGGCATCTCCATCATGCCCAAACACGCTCTTCTGGAGTCAGTGCAAAAAACAGATGCGGAAGGAACCCCCCTTTTCTTGTCGAAATGGGGCGTGGATACACCGCCACAAGACATTGTTGTTAATGGTCGTTATCAGTTAGCAGGATATTCGACGAGTGAGCGCGTCATCTTTGAAAAAAATCCATTTTATTGGGAAAAAGATGAGGAAGGAAATCAACTTCCTTATATTGATCGTGTGATTTGGCAAATTGTGGAAAACCAAGATACTGCCTTATTACAATTTCGATCCGGTGGCTTAGATTCAATTAGTGTTACCCCTGACTATTTTTCTTTATTAAAACGGGAAGAAGAAAGAGGAAATTTTGCCATTTACAATGGCGGACCTGACTATGGAACAACTTTTATTGGTTTTAACTTAAATACAGGCACTCGTAATGGTAAACCGCTCGTTGATCCAGTAAAATCTCGCTGGTTTAATACGCTTGCCTTCAGAAAAGCAGTAGCGTATGGTATCAATCGCCAACAGATGATTAATAATTTGTTTCGGGGTTTAGGAGAACCGCAAAATTCACCGATTTCTGTGCAATCGCCGTACTATTATAAAGATGTCAAAAGTTATGGTTACGACCCAGAAAAAGCTAAACAATTACTGTTAGAAGCCGGGTTTCAATATAATAATGAAGGGAAATTATTAGACGCAGAAGGGAATCAGGTTCGCTTTACCTTAATTACCAATGCTGGTAATAAAAGTCGAGAAGCCATGGGCGCACAAATTAAACAAGATTTAGCGCAAATTGGAATTACCGTTGATTTTACGCCCATTCAGTTTAATGTGTTAGTGGATAAACTGTCTAATTCTCTTGATTGGGAATGCCATTTATTAGGCTTTACTGGTGGGAATGAGCCCCATTTTGGCATTAATTTATGGCGAACAGATGGCAATTTACACAGCTTTAATCAATCCGCTCGTTCGGGAAGTACCCCCGTAGAAGGAAGAAAAGTGAGGGAATGGGAAAAAGAAATTGAAGCCCTTTATATTCAAGCCTCTCGAGAGTTAGATGAAAATAAACGCAAAGACCTTTATGCCCAAGCCCAACAAATTGTCCAAGAACATTTACCCTACATTTATTTGGTAAATCCTCTCTCCTTAGCAGCGGTGCGCGATCGCGTTCAAGGAATTGAATATTCTGCACTGGGTGGCGCGTTTTGGAACCTCGAAAAATTAAAACTGAGCCCAGAATAGTGAGTAAGTATTAATGATCAAAAACGAATGGATTCCCAAGCCTTAAATGCTCTTTTAAATGCTGTTGCCAATGGCGAAATTTCCCCAGAAACAGCACAAGAAAAACTAAAAAATCTTGCCTTTGAACCTATTGCTGATTTTGCGAAAGTAGATCATCATCGCGCTTTAAGAACGGGCTTTCCGGAAGTAATTTGGGGACCGGGCAAAACGCCCGATCAAATTGCTCAAATTATGCTAGCGATGAGTAATCGCGCGAATGTGATTATGGCAACTCGCATCGATGCCCCAGTCTTCCAGCAAATTAAAAGCCAGATTCGAGATGTGCAGTATTACCCTATTCCCCGCATTTGCGTTCTGGAAACGGCCTCTGTTGCCCCACAACCAGGAACAATTGGGGTACTGAGTGCTGGCACCGCTGATATTCCTGTTGCGGAAGAAGCTGCCCTCACCGCCCAACTTTGTGGCTTTACGGTGGAACGGCTTTGGGATGTGGGAGTGGCAGGAATTCATCGCTTACTCAGCCATCGTGAACTTTTAAGCCAAGTCAACGTTCTGATTGTGGTTGCTGGTATGGAAGGGGCACTACCGAGTGTCGTTGCGGGCATGGTCGATTGTCCGGTGATTGCGGTTCCGACCAGCATCGGTTATGGTGCGAGTTTTGAAGGAATTGCTCCTTTACTGACGATGCTCAACTCCTGTGCTGCCGGCATTGGCGTGGTGAATATTGATAATGGATTTGGTGCAGCAATTTTGGCGGGACAAATTCTGCGCACTGCCGGCAAAATTAATCGTTGAGTGTTTTGACAGCCAAGCAATCATCCGCTACAATTAGAAATCGTCTCATAACCTTGGAGAGGTGGCTGAGTGGTTGAAAGCGGCGCCCTGCTAAGGCGTTAGGGGGTTCACACCTCCTCGAGGGTTCGAATCCCTCCCTCTCCGTTGGAAAACGCATTAATCTCCCATCAACCAAATTGTTAGCGCAACGCCAAAAATAAGCGCGACGTAACCCAAGGCGGAGTTCAAAGTTTTGATGAGCTCTAAAGGGGAAAATATCACGACATTGGTAATATAGTAGCTGACCATAACTAGACCCAAGAAAAACGTCAATATTTTTACCATCATGTGTTCACACAAAAGAGAGATTTTCAGACGGAACAAGAGACGATAGAATAATTGGTGATATATTAGACCGAAATTTTAGGAAGACCTGTGCTATCTACGCTCACCGCAGACTTTCGGATTATTTTCGAGCGCGATCCTGCAGCTCGTAACTGGTTAGAAGTTATCTTGTGTTATCCGGGCTTACAAGCGATCTTATTTCATCGCTTTGCCCATTGGTTATATCGAATTGGACTGCCTCTGATTCCACGCCTCATTTCCCAATTATCTCGTTTTCTCACTGGCATTGAAATTCATCCGGGTGCGCAAATCGGGAAAGGTGTCTTTATTGACCATGGCATGGGAGTCGTGATTGGTGAAACGACGATTATTGGGGATTATGCCCTGATTTACCAAGGCGTAACCCTGGGTGGAACGGGGAAAGAAAGTGGCAAGCGTCACCCCACCCTCGGTGAAAACGTTGTCGTTGGTGCCGGGGCAAAAGTCCTCGGTAACCTGCAAATTGGTAATAATGTTCGTATCGGCGCAGGATCAGTTGTTTTGCGTGATGTCCCTTCCGGTTGTACCGTTGTTGGTGTTCCCGGTCGCGTCGTTTATCGTTCTGGAGTTCGCGTTGACCCATTAGAACATGGCAGTCTTCCTGACTCAGAGGCGAATGTGATTCGAGCGTTAGTGGATCGCATTGAAACCTTGGAACAGGAAGTTCAGAACCTGCAACGTCAGCAAACTTGGACCGCTTCTGTGGTTTCTGCAACCGATTCCTCTGAAAAATCGCCACAGTGTCGGATAGAGGATCGGGAAATTCAAGAGTTCTTGCACGGAACTGGCATTTGAGAAGATTGAGATCCCCCAAGTTTTGGGGGATTAAAATGGTGTTTTTCCAAAACTAATATTCTGCAAGGGTGATAATGGGAACCTCAGGCAGTTTATTCCGCCCGGCTAACCCGGTTAGTTCGATAACAAACCCAAATCCTAAAAGGTGACAGCCAATTTTTTCTAATAAGTCAGCGGTTGCTTTTGCGGTTCCACCCGTCGCTATTAAGTCATCCACAATGATGACTTTAGAATTGGCGGGTAAGGCATCTTGGTGCATTTCAAGCTTATCTTTGCCGTATTCTAAATCATATTCAATACTATGGACTGCTGCGGGCAGTTTGCCAGGTTTACGGACGGGCACAAAGCCAGCTTCAAATTGATAAGCAAGGGTAGGACCAAATAAAAAGCCTCGGGATTCGATGCCGATCACATAGTCAGGGATCAGGTTAGCTTTTCGGAACTTACTCTCAAAACTCTCAACCGTGTAGCGCAGCCCCTCGCGATCGCGCAGTAAAGTTGTAATATCACGAAAGATAATGCCCTCTTTGGGAAAGTCTGGAATATCGCGAATCAGTGCTTTTATATCCATAGATCAACTCTGGTTTACGTCCTTATGGATTATCGCATTTAACTCATTAACTCTAACGATGGGTCAAAGATGACCGCTGCTTTGAGCGTTGGTTAACAGCAACTAGTAGTCGGTCAGTTTTGAAATGATGGATTGAGGTGGGACAGGGGAGAGGGGGTGAGAAGGTGACACAGAATCCCTCACTTGAAATTTGATAGCCCACTAGAGTCATTACACATTGGACCACTGACGAAACATTGTGATGAGTTGGCGATACAGCAAAGATATTCCGGCTTTTGCTGAGAAATGCAGACGCCTTAAGCAACCTACTCTCGGTTTAGTGATATCCTTTAACTCATTAACGGTCGAATTTGATCGGCTACATCTTGACTCGGCTTGTCGGCTGTAAGAATTTCGATTTGTTCAGCATTGCTCACGCCTAATCCTAATTCGGTTGCCCGTTGAATTTGTTCCAAGTCCCAAATTGACCCTTGGGAAACTTGCTCTGTGGTTCCTAATGATCGCAGTATAGCTAATCCCACAACATCTACTGCCACGCGATCGCGCCCGGCAATCATGACATTGGCAGGCACTTTTTTGCCATTAGCCGGTCCGCCATTGACAAACGCTTCTACCCCATCGAGTAAGACCAGACTGGGATCATAGGCAGCATTGACTTCCGCAATCATCTTCCGTTGGTGCGGGGAAGAATGCAAATCTCCCATGTAATTAAACGAGTCACCGGGGACATATTTTGCCACCAAGCCAATGCTATTTTTCAGAGAGAGAGTAAAGTGTCCGCCGAAACGATGGGTTTTCAAACAGCAGGTATTAATCACGGCATCCGCATCTAAAATGGGACGCGCGATCGCGAAACCTTGTTGCCAGTGGGTGCCTTCTTGATCAAAATACTGCCATTGTTCAGCCGACATTTCATCAAAGACAATCGTTTCTAACCCGCGTTTTTGTGCCAGATCAAACACCCCTTTCCGTTGCATAGCTTCGCGAGTATCTGCCATGCCTGCGCGATCGCCAATGGTCATTTTTCCGGGTTGAGTCTTTTCAATTTCTGTAATCAGGCTATCGAGTAAGTCGGTATCGGTTGCAGCGGGTGCGGGATCGCCTGTATTGTAATTGGGTTTAATAAAAACAGTTTTGTCCGTAAAGCCGTCGGGTTGGAGAAGATCAAGAATTTTGGGAACGGCTGAAGCGCGATTGTCTGTTTTGAGTAACGCCACGCGAGAAACTTGGTCTGGCGATGGATTGCCCTTTAACTGCATTGAGGAGGCAGTTGGCGCTTGGGAATTACCTGATTTGCCTAAACTACAGGCAGAAGGAAGAACAGCAGCGCCGGTGGCTAGACCTAGCAAACGTAAGATTTGACGGCGTTTGTAGTTGAAATAAGACATGGTTAATTGCTTTGGCTTGCTAGAAATGGCTCTGAAAAGGCAGCTTCTAGTTATTGAAAGTTAGAAGAACAATTAACATGATAACGAGCAAGTGCATGAGGCAATTGTGCGAGCGTACTGTTGCTACAATTACCAGAAAGAGACAATAACAAATAGCGAAAACCTTCAACCCCTTGGGAGTTTTAGCCTTTTTAGAGATTTAACGGTTTCCCAGCTATCAAAGATGACCCCAGAGCAAGCACAACGGGGCAGTTGCATCGAGCAAAATTCAGTGGATGATTGATGGCGCAACCGGGGAAGCATTTCTTGCGACAGAATTAGTTCTTAGACTAGAGACTAGTGCCTATATTGTCACAGACAATGCTCAATTTCATTTTTACCTAATCTATATGAGCAATACGATTTTCAGCAAAATAATCAATCGCGAAATTCCTGCCGATATCGTTTATGAAGACGATCGCGCGATCGCGTTCAAAGATATTAATCCGCAAGCCCCAACCCACATTTTAGTGGTCCCCAAAAAACCAATTCCTCAGCTTGCTGTATCAGAAATTGAAGATCAAGATCTACTCGGTCATTTGTTACTAACTGTTAAGCAAGTGGCTGCCGATGCAAGCTTAGGCAATGGTTATCGTGTGGTTATTAACAATGGAACCGATGGTGGTCAAACTGTAGATCATCTCCACTTACATATCTTGGGGGGTCGCCCTATGACATGGCCGCCTGGCTAAGTCTACAGAGAGAAAAATCTTAAATTCGCATGAATAAACTTTACAAATCGAAATAATTAGCTTATAGTTAATTCAAGGCGTTAAACAAAAACGCTCTGATTTATATTCAAAACGGAATCATACCTTACAATGACAACCACCTTACAGCAACAACAAAGCCAGAACCTTTGGGAACGGTTT
>CAZAYV010000117.1:0-13060 GCA_964489465.1 uncultured Dactylococcopsis sp.
CAATCTTCGATGTAATCTCGAAATTTTTTATTTGAGTTGGGCGAAACAAGTACTTGTCTCTGACTTTAGTGCCCGCCACCACCTCAGAAGGCACCTTCATCATATAAAATATAGCATATCGGAAATTATTCACTACTTTCCTGACTGAATCTAGGTCCATGGCATGGGGAGGGCAGTCAGCGTTAGTTCCGTAGAAACGGCATTTGGGATAAATACACTTCGCCAGTACTCTCTCGTCAATCAATATCATATCAGTGGTGATAATCTTGGCATCTGTAGCCCCGAGCTCAATAGCTCTTTGCCGGTATTTTTCAAGGTCTTTTTGTAGCTGCTCATCGGGAATCTTCTCTACTATTTTACGGACCATGTTAATATCTCCCCCGTTGATATTATTTATCTGGCGCCGCATCTCCCAGAAGCGAATGAAAAATTGAGTGCTCTTGATAGTACCCTCTCCGCAGGAGGACCTGCCACTAATGCTAGTGTCGCTTTTAGTTATTTAGGGAATCGCTCGCGACTGTTATCCGTATTAGGAAATCATCCCATTACCCATTTAATTACAACTGATTTAGACCAGCAACAAGTTGAACATCAAGACTTACAACCTCAGTGGCAACAAACACCGCCTACATCATCAATTATTGTTACCCAATCGAGCGGCGATCGCGCCGTTATTTCTTTAAATGCCATCCGTTGCCAAGCTGATCCCAATCAGATTCCAGAAAATATCTTATCAAATGTTGATTTAGTTTTAATTGATGGCCATCAGATGGCAGTCAGTGCTGTTATTGCTCAACAAGCCCAGGCAAAAAAGATTCCTGTTGTGGTTGATGGGGGAAGCTGGAAACCTGGATTTGAAACCGTACTTGTTTCTACCGACTATGCGATTTGCTCGGCGAATTTTTACCCGCCCAATTGTCAAACGCAAACGGATGTTTTTAACTACCTTAAACAGATAGGCATTCCTTATTCTGCCATTACCCAAGGCGAGCATCCCATTCTTTATCAAACTCCTGAACATAGCGGAAAAATTACTATTCCTAAAATTGCTGCTGTCGATACCTTAGGCGCTGGTGATATTTTTCACGGTGCATTTTGCCACTATATTTTACAAGCAGAATTTGAGAGCGCGATCGCGTCAGCCGGAAAAATTGCAGCGCAAGCGTGTCAGTCTTTTGGTACTAGAAATTGGATGAAAAATAATCATTAGCAATTCACTCTTGTTCTGGATGGGTAAAAAAAGCCATTAACTCCCAATCATGAATCAGAATCGTTCCCCCACGGCGATAACTGACAGCCGTTTCCATCTTCTTCAATAAACGGGTGCATTCTTCATAAGTAATCCCCACCATTCGCGCCATTTGATAATAAGGGAGTTTTACATTTAAAACATCGCCTTCTTTTTGCTGTATTGTGCCATATTCTTGCGCTTGATAGAGAATTAAACGGGCTAACCGCACCGTTGCACGTTCGGAAATTAAACCATGTACCGTTTCATGTAAATGCTGCAGGCGTTGATTAAAGGTGGCGAGAATTTGTAGGGCGATTTCTGGCGTTTCCTGAATCGCATCAATGATGGCACTTTTATCAATCATTACCACTACGCATTTTTGTTGACACACCACAGTAGCGGGGGCGATTTGATTGCCAAACATTGCGGGGGCGGCAAAGATTTCTCCGGCGTGAATCATTCTCACCACCGTTTCTTTTCCCGTTGTTGCCGTTTTTTGAATTTGCAACGTCCCCTCGACTAGAGCAAATAAACAAGCTGGCAACTCGTCCTCTTCAATCATGACCATCTCTTCTTTCTGAAACATCCGAATTTCGGCATGAGGTTGGAGTTGCGACAAGTTCTTATCAGAGAGGGTGCGGAGTATCCAAAGCTGTTGCAGTTGTTCAATCGTTGCCAACATAACGGCGAAACTGAGCTACCTCAGAGAAATAGCTGAAAAATTTTGTCATCTTAAAACTATAGCAATTTCCCAGACAGGGATTAGCCACTGATCTTTCCCTCTCGATGAGGAATCAAATCATGAGTACCACAGCATCAAAAATCAATTTCAAAACTGCCCCTGGACATGAAGTGCTTGCCAAAGCGGGCAAAACCGTGCTGCGCCCCGGTGGGCTAGAAGCCACGAGTCAACTGCTAGAGTGGGCTGATTTTCAACCTGGAGAAACCGTCTTGGAATTAGCCGCAAGTTTTGGTAAAAGTGCCATTTGGCTAGCGCAACGTTACGGCGTACGAGTCGTTGGGATTGAACGCAATCCTGAAAGTATTCGCATCGCCCAAGAAAACATCTGTCAAGCGGGATTAGAAGGACAAGTAGAAGTTCGCGAGGGGAATATCTTTAACCTCGCAGAAATCACTGAAACCTTTGATTACGTCTTCGCTGAAGCAATTTTGACCATGCAGTCAGCGAACGGGAAAGCAAAGATTTTAGCAGGGATTGAGAAGGTGCTGAAACCAGGAGGAATCTTCCTCTCTCATGAAATGATTGCGGGTGGAAATCGAGAGGAGATTGACCGCGCCCTTTCCCAAGTGATTCGGGTGAATGCTCAGCCTTTATCGGAAACGGAATGGGAACAAGCCTGTACAGAAGCGGGATTAACCTTTAAACAATCTAAAACTGGAGAAATGGGCTTACTCAACCCCAAACGAGTGATTGAAGATGAAGGGCTATTCCCGGCGCTGAAAATTGCTTGGAATGTCCTCACGCAAGCGGAAATCAGAGAGCGTGTTTTCCAAATGAGAAACACCTTTAATCAATACCGTGACCAACTCGGTTACATTGCTTTTTCGGCAACTAAGGAGTAATCAATCATGGCTGCAACGATTACCAATGCTGACACCAGCTATCACAATACGCTCAAAAATCTCATTGAATATCCGGAAACCGGTATTCTGAGCAAAGTTTTTGTCAAAGATGACCACAGTCAACAAAACCTCTTTTGTCTGGCAGCAGGAACGACGTTAGAAGAACATACTTCGTCTAAAAACGCCACTGTGATGGCAATGGAAGGGGAAGGAACGTTAACCCTCAATGGTGAAGACATCACGCTAACGCCAGGTGTAGTGGTATATATGCCAGCGCACGCCCCCCACGCTTTAGAAGCAACGACAAATTTAGCCTTCTGGCTAATCTTATCTGCAGTAGAAACCCAAGGAACATCAATTGAAAATTAGGGAGAATAACTCATGTTTTGCGAACAGTGTGAACAAACAGCCAGTGGCGACGGATGTCATCAATTTGGAGCTTGTGGGAAAAGCCCAGAAGTGAACGCGATCCAAGATTTATTGATTCATTGTCTGCAAGGGTTAGCGATAGTGACCCTTGAGGCAAAAGCAAAAGGCATTGAGACTTACCGCACCGATATTTTTACCTGTGAAGCCTTGTTTGCCACCATGACCAACGTCAATTTCAATCCGAGCCGATTTGAGAATTATATTACCCGCGCGATCGCGCACCGTGAAACCCTGAAAACTCAAATTGAAGCAATCAATCCTTCTATCAACTGGTCTTCGATTACTAACTTTGAACCCGACTTTCAAGAAAGCCTCGTTGAACAAGGAGCAGAGGTTGCCTTAAAATTTATTAGCCAAGTGGGGAAAGATGCCGTTGATATCTTTTCTCTCAAACTTACCGTCCTTTATGGCATTAAAGGAGTTGCGTCTTATACGTTTCACGCTCATGAGTTAAGCCAAGATGATGAGGAAGTCTATCGCTTTACCCATCAGGCTCTCGCTGCATTGTCTGATACAACCTTAAACTTAGAACAGTGGGTCAACTTAGCCCTAGAGGTGGGAAAACAAAATCTGCGGGCAATGGAACTTCTTGATGCTGGACATACTCAAACTTATGGTCATCCTGTACCAACCACCGTTCCTCTCAATCCTAAACCCGGTAAAGCAATTTTAGTCTCGGGTCATGACATTCGACAGTTATCGGAAATTCTCAAGAAAACAGCAGGAACAGGAATTACTGTTTATACTCATGGAGAACTGTTACCAGCTCATGGCTATCCGAAACTAAAAGAGACCTACCCGCACCTTTACGGACATTATGGTACGGCTTGGCAAAACCAGACGAAAGATTTTGCTAAATTTCCTGGCGCCATTATTGTCACCACCAATTGTTTAATGCCTCCTCATGATCACTATACCGATAAACTCTTCAGTCTTGGTCCAGTGGGGTATCCTTATCTGAATCACTTACAAGAAGGTGAAGATGGCTTTCCTGATTTCTCGCCAGTGATTGAAAAAGCATTATCCTTGCCTGGCTTTACAGAAACAGGAGTGCCAAAAACCGTAAAAGTTGGCTTTGGACATAATGCGGTTTTGAGTGTTGCTGACACCGTGATTAATGCCGTCAAAGAGGGGAAAATTCGACACTTTTTCTTAGTTGGAGGGTGCGATGGTGCTAAACCAGGGCGGACTTACTACACTGAATTTGTGGAAAAAGTTCCAGAAGATTGTGTTGTTCTGACCTTAGCTTGTGGAAAGTTTCGTTTCTTTGATCAAAATTTGGGAGAAATTTCAGGCTTACCGCGCCTGATGGATGTCGGACAATGCAATGATGCTTACTCGGCGATTCAAATTGCTCTTGCCCTCGCTGATGCTTTTGAAATGGATGTGAATGATCTTCCGCTGTCCATGATTTTATCGTGGTACGAACAAAAGGCGGTTGCTGTACTATTAACTCTGCTTCATCTGGGCATTCAAAATATTCGCTTAGGTCCAACTCTCCCTGCGTTTATTTCCCCCAATGTTTTGAACCTTTTATCTGATAATTATGGCTTACAGGCAATTAAAACTCCTGAAGAAGATTTAGCGGCTTGTTTATCTCATTAATATGCCAGCGCACGCCCTCCACGCTCTCGAAGCAACCACAAATCTCGCCTTTTGGCTTGTTTTATCAGCAGTAGAAACCCAAGGAGCATAATTTTAGGAATGAATCAAACAGCAACTGTCGATACGTTTACCCAACATCTCAATCTATCCGAATCAACAGTAGAAACCTTGCTCAACTTAAATGCAACGGAGTTACCGAAAGAAGAAGCGTTTCAAACGGAATTAGGAACACTCAACCTTGATCTTTTACGAGAAACTTTACCCACTGCCAAATCAGTTTTAGAAAATCAACTTCCTGCTTTTTACGTTTGGCTCAAACAAGAATTACCAATTAAGCGGGTTCCTGATAGTCCTAACCATACAACTACTTGGGTGGCGAATTTTCTTAATAATCAAGAAAGTATTCAACATTTAGTGGAATTGCATCGTCCCGTTCCACCAGTAGCACTAGAAAAAGCAATTCCTCGCCTCGTGAGTTTATTTAATCAAGTAGAGGACACACAAATTCGTCAACAATGGCAAAGTGCGGTTGCATTATTGTGTTTAGTTTTAGCTGCCGATGCTAGAGAACAGTTACGGCATTAAAAAGAATCAAAGTGCTGATTGGAAATATCTCGCTACGGAGAGTTCGAGAATGATTACCCCTGTCACAACCAACCCAAAACCAACCTTAGAAACGTTAGCGAAATTATATTTCAATGGTCAGCCTGCCCAAGTTTCTGAGGAGACGAAAGCGGAATTTTGCGATTGGATTCTCGAACAATTCCAACAACTCCCGTTTGCAGTACAAGCCAGCTATACCCTGTATTACGATCGCGCTGAGAAGATGTTTACCGATATTGCCAATGAACATCTCTGGGTTTCCATGGAGGGGGATGATACAGAGTTTTATCAGAATATGTTGTGTGGGTTTGCGCTGCTAGCCGTTCACGATTACGACCACTATCACATTCAAAGCGATTTTACGTTTAGCGTGCTTTTGGGGGCTGGGGCTGCCATCTCTAATTATGTTATGCCCCACCGCAACCGGCAACCATCGCTTCTCCCCAAGAAGAGGTCTTGTTAACGGGTGAAGAAATTCAACACGGACAAGAAACCTATCTGGGCAGAGGATGTAACGTCATTCTTTACTTGGACAGCTTGGGCTGCTTCAGCAAACCGTCCCAATGCCCCCTTTTCTTATACCGTAAACTGGCCCCATAATGACTTGGTTGGGAATGAAGCGCCCGGTCAGTTTCTGGTGTGGTCAATTGTTTCCGTTGTTGTTTTAATCGCTGTCAAAAGTCTTCGGCATTACGCGCCACTTAGTTTAACTACGATTCTCTATTTAGGAAGTGGGGTGATTGGTACGCTACACCATCTCTACTTTGCGGGAACTCCCTCTTTTATTGCCGCGATGGGAGCAGTGGCTTCAGCGTTAGAAGTGGTGCCATTAACCCTAATTGGCTTTGAAGTGGTGAAAACCCTCCGTCTCTCCCAACAAGCAGAAGGCTTCTATCGGTGGCCATTGCGCTTTTTCCTTGCTACTTGTTTCTGGAACTTAGTGGGGGCTGGTGTCTTCGGTTTCCTGATTAATCCGCCGCTTGTTCTCTACTATTCCCAAGGACTGAATACGACCCCGATTCATGCTCACTCCGCTTTATTTGGCGTGTATGGCTGTCTCGCGATCGCGATGCTCTTATTTACCGTTCCCGCGATCTATGCCGTCTTTCAATAACCCACTGATCTAACCTCTGACCTCTGCTTAATTCTTAACAATCAACTTCAATGAATTCCCTGAATTCCCTACTATTAGAACGGCAGGGAATTTATTGATTGCACAGCATTCTGAGCAGCCTCTCCCTAGCATGGCAAATCTGTCGTTAATAGAAAGTGTTTCCAACTTGTATAAATTGTGATTTTAATTTAATTTGACAGTGATTTACATTAATGATATAAAAGACTTAGTTCATGCCATGTAATTCTTATGTTACTCAAGTTAGTGCTGTGTGTCCGGCACAGCACTTTATCCTCTGAGCCTTTCATCATTGGATTTCTCAGTAATTCAACTCAGACCCATCGTAAGCAGGAGAGGGCTCATGCAATCGCGACAGCAGAAAATCTGGACGAGAATATTGATGTGGTTGATGGCAGAAATTTTACTCAATTGGGTGGGTTTTGAGAATCTTGCCGACTACAGTGAATTTATTTTTGAAAAGCATTCCGTGGTATTTATCCACTTAACAACGGTTATTACTTACTGATGCTTGCTCTTTTTGAAATAGCCCTATAGTTTGGCAAGTTTTAGATTCCAAAAGGGTGATTTATTAAAACTCAACCAAAATGGAAAGGAGCAATTATTCATTATATATACTTAAATATAGTGATCTAAATGCCTGCATAATTTGTCAAAAAATGCTTGAATATACTTAAAGGAAATAAGTGTTTGCATGAGGAGTCAGCTTTAGTACCTAAACTTGCAGAGAAAAATCGATTGACGTTGCTTTCGACACTCACTTGCTGAGGAAGAGACAAGACGTTTTTAAGCTGGCAAGAAGGAAATAAGGCCCTTTCAAGAGAGTGTATCTGTATAAGCCAATTGATGAATCAGTGCTTTAATGAACCACTATAACTATGGAGTGCTTGTAATTACTTGTTTTCATAACGGTACAAATACTTACAAGCCGCTCCTGCAAGATCAGAGCAAGGGACTATATCAAGTTGTTACTGCAGAATCTAGTCATTCAAGCGTGACTCTATGCCGTTCGCAGCGAATTGACACTATTCTTTTAGACGCCTCCGCTATAGAGGACAGTACCGTTGAGGTCCTAGAACAGCTGCAAATGCAGATGGGAAAAGAATGCCCGCCGATTATTGTCGTAGATCGGGATGATGTCAAACTTGCAGTGCAAGCGATGAAAGCAGGAGCGGCGGATTATCTGATTCAAGATGAAGTAACGGGCACGACCCTCACGCAAGCGATTAAAAATGCTATTGGTCATGCTCAGGAAATGTCACGTCCTCCTGAAATGATTCAAGGGTCAGGAAAAGGGACAATGATGAATAACGAAGACAGGGAAGCTGCTGTCTCACTCGATAGTAAAAGGAAACCGGCTTTAGAACTCGCTGATACCCAACATCTCCAGCAGATTAGCACCCAGTTGATCGAAGAGAATAATATTACGACCTTGTATGAGCAAATTTTGGATACCGCGATCGCGCTGATGGGATCAGATATGGCAACTTTGCAGTGGTTTGATCCCAAACAGAATGCGTTGCGTTTGCTCACCCACCGCGGTCTTCATTCGGCATCCGTCAATTTTTGGCAGTGGGTACAACTCGATGCTGACTGTTGCTGTAACATAACTTTCAAGGCAGGTCAGCGGGTCATTATTCCCAATATTGACACATGCGCTGAAATCTTGGAGGCAGAGGACTATCCATTTTTTCGTCTCTCCAATATCAAAGCCGTTCAGTCCACTCCTCTGATGTCTCGCCAGGGTCAGCTCATGGGAATAATTGCAACCTATTGGCAAAAACCCCATCACCCTTCCCAACAGAAACTACACCTTCTTGATGTCATCGCCCGTCAGATGACAGACCTCCTTGAGCAGCAACAAACTCAAGCTCATTTGCAGGAAGATTTGGCCAAGACACAGTTGTTACGGAACTTGAGCGTGAAGCTCATTGGCGAAGGAGATAGTCAGATCCTTTACGAGCATATTGTAACTGCTGCCGTTAAGCTAATGAAAGCTGATGCGGGAGCCCTGCAAATTTTGGATCCCAGGAGGCAAAAGCTAATTGTGCTAGCTAGTCAAGGATTGGATACAAGCCTGACGGAGCATTTTTATGAAATTGATGTCAGTTCTCATACTTCCTGTGGTCTTGCCTTGGCAAAAAAGAAGCGGATTTTCCTGGATTTCAATGTTTCCGATGGGAATGATCCCACAGGTTCAATGCGAATGCATCGGAATGCTGGCTATCATTCTGCCCAATCGACACCGTTGATTAACCGGTTTGGCCAGATGATTGGTCGGGTTTCTACCTATTGGCGTGACCCCCACCATCGACCCACGAAACGAGAACTGTATTTTCTGGATTTACTTGCCCGCCAAGCTGCGGATCTCATTGAGCAACGACAACTCTTAGAACGAGAACAGGCAGCGCGAGCAGAAGCAGAACGCAATAACCGCATCAAAGATGAATTCCTCTCCATTCTTTCTCACGAGTTGCGGACACCTCTCAGTCCAATTCTGGTTTGGTCGCAGTTACTCCAAACTCAGAAATTTGATGCCAAGCGAACGGCAAAAGCCCTTGCTGCGATTGAGCACAGCGCCATTATTCAAGCCCAGTTAATTGACGATCTCCTCGATAGCGCCCTGATTTTGCGAGGGAAACTCATGTTGAATCTGACTAGTGTTGATCTTGCTACTGTTATTAATGCAGCGATTGAGACCGTCACGACCGCTGCCATGGGGAAATCAATTGCGATTGATTCTGAATTATCCTCACTGCCAAAGATTTCCGGTGATCCGGTGCGACTGCAGCAGATTATTTGGAATTTATTATCTAATGCCATTAAATTTACACCAGAAGGAGGAACAGTCAAGATTTCCCTAACCGAACTGGACAATCAGGCTCAAATTACAGTTAGAGATACAGGCAGAGGAATTAGTCCAGAGTTCCTCCCCTATGTTTTTGAGTCGTTTCGTCAGCAAGATTCCTCCCTGACCCGACAGTTTGGCGGACTGGGTTTAGGGTTATCGATTGTTCGTTATTTAGTCGAAGCCCACAGTGGAACAATTACGGCAGAAAGTCCCGGAAAAGGATTGGGAGCAACCTTTACGGTGCGGTTGCCACTGGTGAGTGTTGAATTTCAGAACCCGCCCACTGAACAATTCCCCAATTCAGAACCCGATTTAAGCGGAATTCGGGTGTTAGCCGTTGATGATGAAACAGAGGCAAGAGAGTTACTGAACGTCATTCTGACCGCTTATAAAGCTGAGGTGAAAACCGCTGCTTCTGCGGTTGAAGCGCTGACGATGCTGGAATCTTTTCAACCTGATGTCTTAGTGAGCGATCTGGCAATGGTTGAGCGGGATGGTTATGATCTAATTCAACAGATTCGAGCCTTACCAGCGGCAGCGGGGGGACAAATTAGCGCGATCGCGCTCACGGCTTATGCCCAAGTTGAAGACCAACAACGGGCGATTGCTAGCGGTTATCAAACTCATCTGGCAAAACCAATTGATATCAAACAATTGGTGCGAGCTATAGCAAATTTAGCGGGTAATTGTAGAGAAACTCAAGGGTTAACAAGCCATTCCAACAATTCAGAAAGTACCCTACACTAAAGAAGAGAATACGCCTAGCGCAACAGTTGGTACGAGAATTAACAATGACGGACACAAGCAGTCTTGACTGGGAACGCCTCCATAAAGCCCTCGCCGTCGAAGCGAAAGCGGGATATTCTGACATCGTCGGTAAACAGTATCGCTTCAGTGAGTTTCTCTGTTTAACCTTCGGGAAAGTACCGCCCCAAGCAACCCGCGAACAAAAACAGCGCTGGCAAGCCCTAGCTCAAGCCTTTGCCCATTATGGGGAAAAAGACCATGCCGAACGTCAGCAATTGGTGGTGAAAGCCAGTCGTCTGCTCAAAGATGTCCAGCAGGGAAAACAACCTGAATCTTCTCCCCAACCGCAAGTGAAGCCGAAAACACCGGTTACTCCCGGCAGTCATTATCTCGAACCCGAACAACCCCTCACTGAAGCCCCTGGCATTGGCAGAAGTTACACCAAAAGTCTCTATCGTCTGGGATTGGAAACTGTAAGAGATGTCTTGTTTTATTATCCCCGAGAACACATTGATTATGCCCGGCAAGTCAATATTAAAGATTTAGCGGCAGGAGAAACGGTGACGATTGTGGGGATAGTGAAAAGTTGCAATTGTTTTACCAGTCCGAAAAATAAAAAACTGAGTATTTTTCAACTGACGCTTAAAGACCGCACCGGAGAAGTAAAGTTGAGTCGGTTTTTTGCCGGAACTCGCTTTACCCATCGCGGTTGGCAAGAGAAACAAAAGAAATTATATCCCAAGAGCGCGATCGTGGCAGCATCTGGGCTCGTGAAAAAAAATAAATATGGGATTACCCTCGATAACCCCGAAATTGAACTCTTAGACTCTCCCGGTGGGGAAATTGACTCCGTGAAGATTGGGCGGGTTTTACCGGTCTATCCTCTCACCGAAGGCGTCTCCGCTGATGTGATCCGTAAAGCAGTGATGACCGTTTTACCTGCAGCCCAAAAACTTAAAGATCCCCTCCCCTCTCACCTGCGTCAACAGTATGGCTTCCTGTCCCTACCGGAAGCCGTGAGTAACCTCCACTTTCCCTCGGATCATGATACCCTCGCCCACGCCAGACGGCGCTTAATTTTCGATGAATTCTTCTTCTTGCAACTGGGCTTTCTCACTCGCCGTCAGCAGCAAAAAGAGACGCAGCAAAGTGTTATCCTTAACCCTACCGGCAAACTCATTGACCAATTTAAGGCAGTTCTGCCCTTTCAACTCACCAACGCCCAGCAGCGAGTCGTTAGTGATATTCTCCAAGACTTAAATTCCGAAACTCCCATGAACCGGCTGGTACAAGGTGATGTCGGGTCAGGGAAAACCGTGGTAGCTGTTTTTGCGATTCTTGCCGCGATTCAGTCGGGATATCAAGCGGCGTTAATGGCACCAACCGAAGTTCTCGCCGAACAACATTATCGCAAACTGGTCGGTTGGTTTAACTTACTGCATCTACCCGTCGAACTGCTCACCGGATCAACAAAAACCGCAAAACGACGGGAAATTCATCAACAGCTAGAAACCGGGGAACTCCCTCTCCTTGTGGGAACTCATGCCTTGATTCAAGATCCGGTGAACTTCCAGCGGTTAGGGTTAGTGGTCATCGACGAACAACATCGCTTTGGGGTGCAACAGCGCGCGCGATTATTAGATAAAGGTCATTCTCCCCATGTCCTGAGTATGACCGCAACCCCCATTCCTCGCACTCTTGCCTTAACCCTGCATGGCGATTTAGATGTCTCTCAAATTGATGAACTGCCCCCCGGACGACAAGACATTCAAACCACAGCTTTATCAGGAAAAGACCGTCGTCAGGCGTATGAGTTAATTCGGCGAGAAATTGCCCAAGGAAGACAGGCATATATTGTCTTACCCTTAGTCGAAGAATCAGAAAAATTAGATGTTCGTTCCGCCATTGAAGAACAGAAAAAACTCCAAGATAGCATTTTTCCCGAGTTTAAAGTGGGTTTGCTCCATGGGCGGATGAGTTCCCCAGAAAAAGATGAGGCGCTGAAGGCCTTTCGGGATAATGAAACGCAAGTGATTGTTTCCACCACCGTCATTGAAGTGGGAGTGGATGTTTCCAACGCCACCGTGATGCTGATTGAAAACGCAGAACGCTTTGGCTTATCGCAACTGCACCAACTGCGCGGAAGAGTGGGACGGGGAGAATATAAGTCTTACTGTATTTTAATCAGTGGCTCGAAAACCGATACAGCGAAACAACGCTTAGGGGTGTTAGAACAATCCCGCGATGGCTTTTTCATTTCCGAGATGGATATGCGTTTTCGCGGACCTGGGGAAGTATTAGGAAAAAGGCAGTCAGGACTGCCAGATTTTGCTTTGGCGAGTTTAGTCGAAGATCAAGAAGTGTTAGTCTTAGCCCGAGAAGCAGCAGAGAAACTCATTTTTACCGATCAAAATTTAGAGGACTATCCTCGTTTGAAGAAAGAATTAGAACGGCGCTATTTGAAGTTAATGGGCGGTACAATTTTGGCTTAGAGGTAACGGGGGCTAAAGTTGCAGTTGATATTGTTCTTGTAAAGCCAGTAATTTTTGACTGGCGGCTTCAGCATTATTAGCGAGTTTGGCAAATTCGAGAAAGCGTTTTAATTCTTTACGTAATAACTTCCGTTCCACTTCCCAGGTGTCGCGATCGAGCTGCGGCGGAATTACAATCATATCAAAGATCGTGGCTTCCGTTTTTCCGGGATGAGGGCGTAAAACCCTCCCTCGCCGCTGGATAAATTGGCGGGGATTACTCGTGCTAGCGAGAATAACGGCATGACGCACGGCAGGAATATCGACTCCTTCGTCTAAACAGTGAATGGCAACTAAGCCTTGTAGTTCGCCTTGTTCAAGCTGGAAACGCAACTTTTCTCGTTCTT
>CAZAYV010000118.1:0-12826 GCA_964489465.1 uncultured Dactylococcopsis sp.
TCTCCATCATACCGTTCTAAGCCTAAATACCAACCGATATTGTTAAAGACTAACTGCAGCGGATAAGCTTTAAAGAAATTATTCGATCCAGCTTGATGACGAGCACTGCCTTGGATTCGTCCTAATTCTAATAACTGTCCTTGTTCAATTGCTGTTTCCAATTTTTTGATTTTTCGAGCCAACGCTGATTCAGGAAGCCTTTCCAAATCCACAATATTGCGATTGTGAATTGTCCGAACCGGATAAGAATAAGATTTGGGATCAACCAATCGCGACCATTCAATCCGTTCCTTAAACATTTCATAAATTCTCAAGGATTCCGGATCTTCCAAACTTTTTGCCAAGGTTTCCAGTAAGCGAAATACCTTGACTAAATCTTGCTCCGATAATACGGCCGTTCCCGCAAAATATCCGTAATCTAAACGAAAGTTGGGAAGAATTTCATAGGGTTTCAGAACTTTTTCTATATCTTTTTGCAGGCTATCTAAAAAGTTATTATCAAGTAATTTTTCTTCCTTAATACGGTCAACCAAACTTTGTTGCGGGTTTTGTTCCGATTCTCGAATAAATGGATAATTAATGATGAGACGAATAATTTTAATTAAACGTTCAAAAGGATCTTTATCAGCATACCCCTTAACATCGCCATATCCATTTCTCGGATAGCTATCGTTATTTTCCGGAATCTCTAAATTCAGATCGCCTTTAATATCGCCGACGCCAATCAAACCATTCTCTTTTAACCATTGCAGATCGTCTTCCACCGCAGAAGCATCAGCATAGACGGGATCGGCTATTTTTGCCAAAAAGGCGCAAATTTCCTCAAGTTCGCTTTCAAACTGTTCTTCTTCCTCAAAAACATCTATGATTTGATCTGGGTCGGTTGTTTGTAAATTGCCCACACCAGGATAGTGCAACAAGAGGCGAATCAGATACATTAACCGCTCAAAATCAATTAAGCGTGAATAACGATGTCTTTGGAAACCTTGATTGCGATTCTCGCGACCTCTTACACGGTGGCAGATATTTTGGTCGATATGTTCGATTTTTTGAGTGACTTCCTGATTTAAGGAAACTTCTTTCCTGATGATCTTTTTCAAGTCTAAATCATAGACAATGGCGAATCCTTCGGCTGCCATGGGAGGAAATTTTCGCAGCCAACGATGGATCAGTTTAACCTTGTCGTGGTTTTCTTTAGGAATTTCATTTAAAGTCTCTTTAAGCGACAGTTGCGGATACCAGCCTATCCAGTTGACATCAGGATATTTCTCGCGAAAATGTGAAAGCAGACGCAGACGGGCGGGTCGCTTGGCATGAATGAAATCAGCCTCATAAATAATAGGAACCCCAGCCTTGAGAGATTCATCAATTTGCTGATAAATCTCTGCTTCTATCTTTTCACTTTCTTCCGATTCTAAGTCAAGTTCTATTGCTTTTCCCGATGCAAGTAATCGTTCTCGAATTGTCACCCCCGAAATTACTTTATGATCAGGTTGTTTCTGAGCAATTGTTTTCGTTAGTTCCGACCTTTGACGAATTGGACAGCCAATGAGGATGTGACATGATAAAGTCATCTTTATTCTCTCCAAATTGATCAATATTACTAATTTAGACCAATAACTTACGTCTATTGCAACTGTAATCACAAAGGGAAGTGTTCCCCACTTCCCAAGAATATGGAAAATTAAAGATGAGAGTGCTTTCTCATCTTCCCAATCTATACGCCTTTACGGGTTATAGTATTCGCAACTCGTGACATTAATGTCTGAAGACGTTACCCCTACTTCTAAATCTTCATAAACTGCAACAACGATGAACTCTCGCCCTTTCCAACTATTTTCTTGAAACCAGTCCACATTTCCACTGCCAGCATCGCGGCAATAAGTAGTGAAGCCATTACCCTTAAAGGTGACAACGGGTCCACCACTAAACATATTGTTTCTGGCGCGATCATATTTTAATAGTCCTTCAATCACTCTCCCATTAAAAATGTTGTCCGTGCAACCATGCTCTAAATCATTGTAGTGTCTTACATCTCGCTGTTCCGTTCCTGTTTCATCAATCCAGGTTGTCACTTCCTTTTTGTTGAACGTACATTTATTTTCAGCTGCGACAACAGTTTGAGCGAAAGAAGGATAATTTTGGGCTTTACTAGCGGGAGGAAACAGAAAATTTCTCGTTACTCCTGCAAATAAAGCTAACACTAAAATGAGTCCGTTAATGGAGGGATAAATCAGTTTTTTGTTCATTGGCTTCAGAGATTAATGGCAACAGATGAAATTAACAACTGATCAGTGAACCTTTACTAAACATGACTTCTCAAAAGGCTCAACTTTCTCTTAGCTGTGCTTACTCTTTAAGATTAATCTTGAAATTTTGGGTTGTCTCGATAGCTATGCGAACAAGGACTTTGCGAATAAGGAAATTATCCTCGACTGATATAACTGATCTGAAAGAGTAAGAGAGGAAATCACCTTTAAGCCAAAGAATACAGGGAATCAATTGATTACATCTGACTCCTGATTGCCTATAGCTAAAAATTGTAGAGCCAATATTAACGAGTGCAGTAGCTTTCTAAGCTCATCATTTGGTTTCCGATCAAAAATGTCGTCAATAAAAGTTCTTTGAGCAAGCTCTATACTGAATATCTATACTATTGAAAAGACTTTTCTCAATATAGCCAAGTGAACACTAAACTAAGAATCCTGGAAGGCTTCACGACAAGTTAAGATTAAGGGTATTGGTTGATTGTTGTTTCTTCTTTCTCTCACGAGACTTTGTGGTCTTTTTCCTTTTTTCTCCCCGTAGGACTTCTTCTTCGTGGCGCTGTTTGTTTAATTCTAAAAGACGGGCGAGAATTTCGTCTTGAAATTCATTATTCCAACGGTAGCGCCAAGGTTTTTTGCGGTTACTGTTGTCGTCTTCTTCTTCGTAGTCGAGGAGAAACTCACAGGTAGGAGTAATGTCATTCCAGCCATAAGCGTTTAAGACGGCTTGATCTAGCTGATCATGGAGTTGACGCAGTTGGAGGATGTTGCTGTCGGTTTCGTCGGGGTTGTGAAAGCGGTTATAGGTGTCGGTTAAGCCCTCGTTGTTGCGTACCATGAGATCAGCGCGGAAGGTGTAGTAGGTTTCGCCAATTTGTTCAAGAGTAGGGTCAGTTTCCCAGTTTTTAGGGAAGGGGAAGGTTTGAAAACAGTCTGAGGGTGTGTAGCGGAGATCATCTTTCATTGATGAACCAAAAAATCGCGCCCAAATTTCATGGATACGGGATTGTAAAATGGCAAATTCGGAATAAGTTTCTAGGGGAAAAACAACTAATGATTCAGAATAAACAATTTGACTGGGTAAAAATGTAAATGCTGCGTGTTGTCCAATGCGAGAAATAACTAAAACTCGATCGCGGTGCGCGATCGCATATTTTAATCCAGGTCTTTTTTCTGCATATTGCCACCAGCGTTCACGTAGAGCCTTACGCTTTTGTTTATCGCGCTCTGGCTTGACTTTATCATAAACAATTTGCATCAGATCAGGATAGTTTTCCCAGCATTCTTTCTCTTCTCGATCAAAAAAATCAATCACATAGCGATGATAAGCATGAGTGGGACTGCTATTAACTTCTTCACCGCCAATATAAGGAAAAATTACCTCTTGATTTTTGGGATTTTCCTCAATTAAACGGTGCATTTCTGCGATAGGGGTTGCATCAGAATTGGTATCATCAAAAGTAAACCCCATCCCTAAAACATAACTACCAATAAAACTTTTCCCCTCATTTGCTAATAATTTATGAGGATCATCATTTCCTCCTTTATCCACTAGAAAAGCGGTAATTTGTTCAACAGGTTTTCCGTCTAAGAGAATGGGAACATTGGGCGGTAACAATTCTTTAGTCATGGTTTAGCTACCTCACGATAAGCAATACAAGCAAGAATATCTTTTGTTTCTAATTGCGGATATTCTTCTAGAATTTCTGTTATGGTTATTCCACTGGCTAAAAAATCTAAAATTAGAGACACCCAAATCCGATGTCCTTTGATGCAAGGTTTTCCAAAACAAATATTAGGATTGATGGAAATGCGAGATAAAAGTTCTTGACGATTCATAATTCCTCCTTAAATATCATTTTGTCTCGGTTAAGTAGGTGTTACATCTCGTAGGGTGGGCAATGCCCACCCTACTCTAAGGCAATAAATTAAAAGTACCGTAAACCTTTGAAGGAATTATCGAAAAATGCCGACGGTCTAAGGTGAGAATATTTTTGATTTTATGATTATCGGCTAAAACTGCAATACTAGCATCAACAAACCCAATTGGAAAATCTGAATATTGCTTCATTAAGTTAATAACAGACGGTAACTCAACCGAGGTTAAATTCAGATAACTATATGTTTCTTCTGTTAAATCCTCAAAAAATAATCTAGATACTGTTTCTCCAAAATACTTAGTTGCTAAATAGTCCACTTCTGGTAAAATAGTCGCAGGAATAATAAATTCTGAACTTAAAATTACTTCAACAACATTTAAGTGGTTATCGTCAGTCGGGTCTAAAGAAGCAATAATTCCCCCTGTATCTGCTAAAACTTTTTCTAGTCGTTCCATAAAAGTTCATCAACCCTTTCTGATAAATTTTGGACTTCACTCCTCCCTTTACCTATAGATTTCGGAATTTTTCTCGCTTTCTGGTTTATATATAAGTTTACCATTTCTTCAACTAGCTCTGATGTTGTTTTTCCTTGGTTTTTAGCTAACTCATTGATTTTATTTTGTGTCTCTTTTGAAATAGAAATCATCGCATCTGTCATTTTCTAATCTCCAATTAAAATAGTATTAACTTTCTGTGTCTCCTAACAGATCAGGAAAATTTTCTGGGTATTGTACTGTAAACTCTAAGGACATAATATCAATTATTTTACCTTGTTAGATAGTTTTCAAAAAGTGATGTTACATTAAATCCCCCCTAACCCCCCTTTGAAAGGGGGGAATAATGAGTTGGTGTGTAGCGCCAATAATTCAAAATGGTATTAATTCTTTCTTCTGCAAAAGGTCAACAGGACGCTTAAACAAATTTTCTAACTCTGCTTGTAAGTCCATTAAATCAAATAAACTCCAGCCATGTTTCTCTTGAAACACTACTAAAACATCAACATCGCTATCTTTGTCAAAGTCTTCCCGTAAAACCGAACCAAACAAAGCCATTTCCTCAATTTTCCACCGTTGACAAATTGCTTTGATGTCGTTTTTATAAACATTCAGTCTCTGGCTTAAAATTAATTGTAGGTCTGTTGTCAAAGGAGTCATAAAATTACACCTTCATCTCTATGCTTAAAGGTTTTTGTTGTGAATCTAAGCAACTCCATAATTCGTATAGGGACGTTTGAAAGGAGGCTGAAGTCCCAAAACAATATCCTCTCTCGCCACTCCTAACTCGATCAAATCTTCCGCAGGATTTAAGTCAGTTAAATTTTGCTGTAGCCACACTTTACCATCTTTAATATCAAAATGAATGACACAATGATAAATTCGCTTGCTTCCCTTCCAACCGACATCAAACCATAAATAATGATCTCGTTCTTCATCAAAGATTAATTGTAATTCCCAGTCTTCATTATCTTTTTTATAGGAAGCATATCTTGATAATAATGCTTTAATCAATGTCCGATACTGGATTAATTTATCCATTGGATTAGCCCTCCGTTTTGAGAATCATATATAATTAATTTAAGTTGGTATTCTTTTACCGCTAACTGAGCAAAAGTAGATTGGAAAAAAATTTCATAGGTATCTAAGGGAACAGCTAAATATAAACAATGACAAACCTTGTTTAACCTCCTTTCTTGGGCTTAAAGATATGCACTAAACTAACAACCACCGCAGCCATTCCTGGCCATTTGTAGCGTCGTTTGGCGTTGTAAATAATTCCGCCATGATTACAAATAAACCTTAATCCTGTACTGCGTGTATCGCCTTGCGCGATGGTATTCGTTGCAATTAATCCCAATGCGCCTTCCTCTCTAATTAAAGTAAACCCTCGGCGGAAAAAATGGGCGACTAAATCGGAATTTCCATGTGATTCAGGATGAACAATTTTTAACCAGTCGGGATAGCCTTCTGCATGAGCCGCGATCGTGGTATTCTTACCAGCAAAGGGAGGATTCCCCAGTATGGCATCAAACCCGCCATTAGCGCGATCAAACACTTCGGGAAATTCAATCTCCCAGTTAAACACTTTGATTCCAGTCTCCCCTTCCCGCAACCGTTGGGAAATTGCTTTCACCTTGCTAGTATCACTTCTTAAAATTCCTTGATATTCCTCTTGTTTCTCCTTCTGTGCTGTTTTGGTCTTTTTCTCTGCATCAAAGAACGCAGCCACAGCCACATCCGCACTAAACCGCGCTTTTGCTAACTGCGTTTCCGCCCGTTCCCATTGTTTCCGCTTGCGGGTATCATCTTCATCAGTACGGGTATCGGAGGCTTGAATTTCCACCCGATAGTTCTTTACGTCCTCGATTTCCTGTAACATTTGCATCAGGGGTAAATCGGCGGTGGGGTCTTTCGCAAATTCTCCAATTTCTCTGCGAGTTAAGCCAACCAGGGAGTCGCCACACTTTAACGCATGGTCGAGGAAAGTAAAAGGGCGATCGCGCGATAAAGTAAACAACCAGAGAGACAGTTTCGCTAAGTTCACCGCAAAGGGATTTTTATCGACTCCATAAATACATTGTTGCGCTACCATGCGTCTCGCGATGACAACAGGTTCTTCTGTATCAGGGGAAATTGCCTTGTTCCTTTCCCATGCTTCCACAAGGCTATCGGCAATTTGACGACAAGCCTCAACTAAAAATGCTCCGCTTCCCATTGCTAAGTCGCATACTTTTAAATTTAGCAGTTGTTCGGGTGTCGGTTGACTTCCCAACTGTTGGAAGATCGGTTGAAGTGTCGTATTAACCACAGGTGCGGTTAAACTGCGGGGGGTATAATGAGACCCTGATCTACGTCGTTCTTCTGTCGGTTGGAAATACAGTGCTCCTGCTGGTAAAGTGTTGGGAGTACGTTTAGAAATCTTTGTTCCTAATGCTGCGATGATTTCGTCAAGGGTATTCGCTTCTTTTAAGGCTTTAGCGGGTTTAGTAGAGAGTTCGCAGTTCGCCCATTCTTTGAGTTGCTTCGATCGATCTTTCGGTTTGGTTTCTTGTAGCAATTGTAAGTCAACAACAACTGCGGTAACGGTTTTTGATCCTTTCGGTTTACTTTGAACGGCTATAGAGGGATGTTGCGCGACTTCCACCCGATAGCCCATAATTCCTTCATACACCGAACCAATTTGTTCTACATCTAACGCCCGATAGGATAACCGTTCGCCATCCAACACTAACAAATTATCCAACATCCGAAACACAACCCCATCTCCGAATGCGTGGCGCGATCAATGTGGGATAATCTCGGAAAGAAGTCTCAAGGGGTCGCCCTTCTAAAAAGGGATACTCATCAGGGTTAAATAACTGTCCGTGACGGGCTGGGAGATAGTCGGGATAATGACCGCCCCCATCATACACTAAGCGAAACAGACTCAACAGCCACGACCACCCCCCATATCGCTGATCCATCGTGTCTGGATAGTTTCCCGCATCTTCCCGCAGCTTCTCATAGAGTCCACAAACCGCATAGTGACGCTGATAAATGCTATCTGTTGGCATGATATCCCGTTCTTCGGCGTAAAGAAGAAATACCAACCGCATTAAAGTGGTGACTAACCCGCCATAGAGATGTTGAGGATAATGAGTGGCGAGGTGTCCAATTCTCTGAGTTTCATCAGAAACACTGGTTTGTTCCCCATCCGCTCTTTGAAACCCTCGCAAAAGTTCCCACAACGCATCTAATACCTGTTCCGCGAGGCTTTCGGAAACATTGTTTTGATAACGGCGACTTTCCGCGAGGAGTTGGGGTAAACGGCGATCGCGCGGTACGCTAAACAAACGGTCAGCACCCAAAAGCATCACCAACGCCGATAAAATGGAGCGTCCCGCCACGTCCATCATTGCTTCTAGGGGAAACGTCACATACCCCGAAGACTCCCCAGATGGGGCGTAAACTAAGCGTAAATGCGTCCCATTCCACAACACACCGATGGGAATATTCGTCCCTCGCAGCAACCGTTCCAACTTTTCTTGGGGCGTTGCTTCCCAACTTGTGCTTTCATCAGTATCAAAGTCTGTCCCTACTTCTAAAGTTTTCACCAGTAACAGCCAACCGTCTCCCTCATCGGGAACACAGTAAGTCGGACGTAACGTTTCTCCGTAGTCGGCTAAAACCAGTTCAATCTCAGTGGGAGGCGTGACTAAATCTTGGTCTGGTATCCATTCTAGGATTTTCTCAGCGAAGGGTTCAAAATCAGGATTCGGGAGGGATGAGAGGGTTTGTTGATATTCTATGGCGCGATCGCGATCGAGATACACCCCTTGATTCACCAAAGCTGGAGGAGACACTACCAACCCCACAGGTTGCAAAAACCCCAACCATTCTCGATGCTGATGAATATATTTTAAGGTTTCGTAGTCAAAGCCCATTGTTTCCTTAACCGTCAACTTCCAATAATCAGATTTAAAGTTTCCACGACCTCATCGACAAAAGGTTTGGGTAAAACTTCTCCTGTTGTTTTCCACCAGCGAGTATTTAAATCAAGTGACCTCACCTGTTCTGCGATGACCGACCCCTGAACTTGAAACCCCTCTGGAATGGGAATCATAATTTTCACTTCGGGTTTGACTGTTCCCGTAATCGGAGTAACAATCACAATCCTTCCGCGAGCTTTATTATATCGGGTGTGACTGATGACTAAACACGGACGAGCATTTCCCGCTTGTTCCCGACCGCTAATTGGATTAAGATTAATTCGGATCACTTCTCCCCGTTCGATATCCATAGATTCAACCCTAAATCAGTTCCTCCCCAACAGAACTGCTTTCGCTAAACTCTCTCGTATCTTCGGGGTATTCAAAATCATCGGGAATGCTAGATAGCAATTCATCAAGACTAGAAACCCGATTTCTTTTCTGAATCATGATTCCCTCTGGGGTTTCGGTCAACTCCACCAGGGAGTTTTCATCCAGACCATAATTTTGGGCAATTTTCTGGGGAACTCTCAAGCCGAGACTATTTCCCCACCTTCTCAACTGAATTTTCATGAGTCAACGTTTCTTTCTTAGTTATACTATGTATAATTTTAGCAACGTTCGCGCAGCATCTCCAGAGGAGAATCGCTTTATCTTAACTACTCATTGGCCAAAGATAGACTAATCCTACAGGTTCTAAACGACGGGCTTTTACTTCATAATTCTCCCGAATGCGCTGCGGTTCTGATTCTAATTCTTCTTCAAGTTTCTCTAAGCGTCTTTCCCAATAGCGACGATCCGCTTCTAGTTGTTTTTGTTCTTCTTTCGAGAGTTCCCCTAAATTAAATTCCAATTGGATGGGAGTATTTTGATCTAATTCTCCTCGAATTTCCTGCTCTCGTTTGCGAATCCTCTCTTGTTGACGTTTGAGTAAATCTCGCATTTGACGGGCTTCTCGTTGGGAACGTTTTTTTAGAGTTTCCACCGCTTTGATTTCAATGTCGTTAGCTTGGGTTTCGAGATGGGGTAATAATTGTTCCACATCTGTTTTTGAACATTGCTGTAGGGTTTCTTGTATCCCAGAGGAAATGTTTTGATTTTGGGGTGAAACAAGAGAGGTTTCTAACAGGTTTAAAATGTCTTTTTGTTGTTCCCCTTCCAATGGACGCAGTTGTGCTTCTCCCCGACTTTCGGGATGACTCCATTCTGCTGCTACAGTAACAATTTCATCATGTAACCGTGCTGCTGCTTTGCCATACAGGGATAATCGTCCCAATAAGATCACTTTCGGAATCGGGTCTTTGGAGAGACAAACACAAGCGCGAGTCAGTTCATCGTAAATAAAGCCTTGAGAGAGAAAGCGACCCAGCAATCGCTGCACAACCCGATGTTCCAAGTGTAAGTGAACCACACTATCATCAAGATAGCCCACATCTTTGAAGACAACAGGACGCACCTCTGTTTCTTTGCGCCATTCCCAAACTTTTTGTTTCCGTGGACGTAGCGGACGCAGGGTATCGAGAGTATTTCCCCAACTGGGGTCATTGGTGAGGGTTTCTAAATTGGGAATCTCCCATATTCCTTCATTGTCTTTGGGTTGGAGAGGAGAAGCACCCAACAATTCTAAACTCGCGGAAAGGGCTTCCCGAAAAGCGCGATCGTCTAATCCTAACCACTGCTGCGACTGACTTAACATCTGCTGTAAGGTTTCTTCTTGTTGTCGCAGTTGATAGATTTCAGGGCGGACTGTCTCCAATTCTTCCCGTATCGCCCCCTGTCGGTTGCTGGTGCTTTCATCTGCTCGATCGGCGGTTTCAATTCCTGAAATGAGGATTTGTTCAGCTTCCGATTCAATCCCGTCGTCTAATAATTGAGACACATTTTTCTCAATCACAGGGGAGAGGCTTCCCAACTCGCTAACAATAGTTTTGGTTTTATTGACGAGGACTTCCAAAACCCGATCTTCAGCCCGTTGGGGGAGAATAAAATAATGACAGCGTACTACGGGTTCCCGTTGCAGTTTGCGATCAATGCGTCCGTTCCGTTGTTCCATACGGCTGGGATTCCAAGGTATATCAAAATGGAATAAGTCAGCGCAGTAATTCTGTAAGTTTACCCCTTCTCTCGCTGCATCAGTAGCAATGAGAATCCTTAGAGGATGGTCTTTCGGGTTAGTATTAAAAGCCCGTTTAATGGCTTCTCGGCGTTCGTCTCCCATTCCTCCTGTAAAGCAGTCGATGCGTTCGTCTTCCTGTTCACAACCTGCAATCGCGTCTCGGAGTTGCTGTTGCAAATAGCGTTTCGTATCTGTGTATTCAGTAAAGATTAGCACGCGGCGATCGCGCCATTTTGCCCCTGGTTTCCCGAGATCGGGACAAAGATTGTTCCGCAGCCACTCTAATAAAGCCTTGACCTTAGAATCAGTTTCATAACGGGAGTTTTGAGCAATTTCGCTCATGCGTTCCAATAACTCCCATTCTTGCTGGCTGATGCTACCGCTACTGGCTGCGGTGGCTGCACTCATCTGGGTGTTTTCTTCGCTTTCGATTTCTGCTTCGGGAAGTTCAGCGCGATCGTCATCTGCACTGGGAGATTCGACCAGTAAGGCATAATTCTGGGAAGTTTGAGCGTTTTTCTCCTCTTGGCGGTTTAGGGCTTGTTTATGGACTTGCAGCGTTCTTGCAAACGCTTCAATAGAAGATAACAACCGCTTCTGGAGAGAGGTCACCACTAGCATTCCCGCTTTGCGCTTTGATTTCGATTCCCCTTGCAACCGCGCTTGTCGGCAAAGGCGATATTCTTGTAGGAGACGGGACAGTTCTAATTCTGGGGCATCTTCAGGTAAGTTTTTAATTGTCACTGGAATGACTTCACGCTTGGGAAAATCACTGTCACTGATTTCCCGAATGTCTTGCTTTAAACGCCTTACCATCACCGAGTCAAGAAGCTGTCGGCTTTTAACAGGAACACCACGACAAAACCGTTGTGGATCAAGCATTTCCAACAAGGCAGCGAAACTATTAGAATGTCCGTTGTGTGGCGTTGCTGAGAGAAAAAGTTTATGCTCAAAGCGCGGGGAAAGATCGCGCATGGTTTTTGTCAGCTTAGAATCGATCGCGTATTTGCTGGAAGTGGCTGGTGCTGCGTTATGAGCTTCGTCTAAAATTAACATTGATCCCGTTGCCAAATCCCCCAGCCAGTCTCTTAAAGGGGCAGCATAGGCTTCTTCCCGAATCAAAGCATGAGAAATGATAAAGCGGGTGTGAGTTGTCCAAGGATTGATACTATAGCCTCGTTCCCGTCGTTTTTGGATAATGAAAGCGCGATCGAAAATGGTAAAGGTTAGCCCAAAACGATTTTCCATCTCCTCTTCCCACTGTCGCACCATCGAAGGGGGACAGGCAATGACAACCCGTTGCAGTCTTTGCCGTAACAGCATTTCCCGAAGAATTAAGCCTGCTTCAATGGTTTTCCCTAATCCCACATCATCCGCGATAAAGATTCCCACACGAGGCATTTGCAGGGCTTTCCGCAAAGGTTCCAACTGGTAGGCTTTAATTTGAATCCCAGCGCGATAGGGGGCTTGAAATAAATCAGCTTGAGTGGAAGTGACACAATTCCAGCGTAAGGTGTGGAGATAGGCGGAAAAATAACGAGGATTGTCAAATCCCTGACGGGCAAGAATATCCCAAGACCCAGTTCCAATCACTTGTGCGTCGATTTCCCGTTCCCAGAAAACTTCCAGTTCCTCTCCTTGTGCATCATCTTCGAGGCAAACCAAGCGCACAGTGGTATCCCCTTCTGGAATAGAAGGAGGTTCAACATTTTCGATCAGGTATTGGCGTGATCTAACCTGCGCGATATTTCCTACGGAAACCAGAGAAGCCATCGCGCCTGTTGGGAGAGATTTCGCTTTCATTTTTCGATCACTATTTATTTAAGAATTAAGGACTAGAAACGAAGATATCATTATCAATAGCACAATTGCTTGATTTGAAACGTGATTAGATGCGAACCGCATTATTAAATTACTCAATTGAAAGTGAAATAATACTAACCCCAACCTTTGCAAAACAGGTACTGCATTAATTTCAAGCCGGAGGGTTAAACTTCTTAATTATTGTAGTTTTCCTTCAGGTAAGATGACGAAGCACATTAATTTATAAATTTACATCAAAACTTTAGCAAGATTCTACTACAACTGAGAAAAGTGG
>CAZAYV010000119.1:0-12560 GCA_964489465.1 uncultured Dactylococcopsis sp.
AGTGATTGTTTTTGTGAGTTAATGTTAGAACAATTTGCCAGTGATAATTACTCTGGTATCTGCCCAGAAGCCATGGCATATATGCATCAAGCCAATCAAGGTAATGCCCTGGCTTATGGGAACGACGAGTGGACACAGAAAGCCGCTGATCAATTCCGAGGCTTATTTGAAACGGATTGTGAAGTCTTTTTTGTCTTTAATGGTACAGCAGCCAATTCTTTATCCTTAGCTGCACTTTGTCAATCGTATCATAGTGTCATTTGTCATGAAGTTGCTCATATTGAAACTGATGAATGTGGGGCACCGGAATTAGCTTCTCATGGCTCTAAATTATTGTTAGGTCAAGGCATCAATGGAAAACTAACGCCAGAATCAATTGTTTCAATTGTTAATAAAAGAACAGATATTCACTATCCTAAACCTAGGGTAATTAGTTTGACTCAACCGACAGAATTGGGAACGTTATACACTTTGGAAGAATTAATGGCAATTCAGGAAGTTGCCGAAAAGTACCAATTAAAAATTCATATGGATGGCGCTCGTTTTGCTAATGCGGTAAGCGCCATGAAGAAAACGCCAGCAGAAATAACCTGGAAATGTGGAGTGGATGTCTTATGTTTTTGTGGGACTAAAAACGGGATGGCTTTCGGGGAAGCGATTATTTTCTTTAACAAAGAATTAGCAGAGGATTTTGCATATCGTTGCAAACAAGCCGGACAACTTGCTTCCAAAATGCGCTTTATTGCTGCACCTTTTTTAGGATTATTAGAAACAGGGGCTTGGCTCAGAAATGCTCAACAGGCTAACGAATGTGCCGCGTATTTGGAACAGAGATTAGCAGTGATACCAGAGATTGAGCTAATGTTTCCTCGGGAAGTCAATAGTGTATTTGTAAAGATGCCGCAAGAAGTAATTAATGCTTTGAGAGCAAAAAACTGGCATTTTTACACGTTTATTGGCGTAGGTGGCGTTCGCTTTGTTTGTGCTTGGGATACCACTCAATCTAGAATTGATGAATTAATTAGCGATATCAAAGATGCAATTGCTCTGTCTGATTAGTCAATAGTCATTGATCATTGGTGATTTTTCACTCTTCCTGTGTAAATCCAAGAACAACTTGATTTGGAATAGATTAAGGAGGTTAGTTACACTTATTTTTGGCACTTTGAAAAGAATGAGCAACTTCAGTAACAATTGGATCAAATTGAGATTGAAAAGAACGAGGATAGCTAAACTCTAAGGTTTTGAAACTGTCATTCTCTAAAAAAGTTTTTTGATAAAAAACCCAATTGCCCCGATATCCAGATACAACAAAACACTTGTCACTGATACTTTGACCAGTAATGGTTGCATTGGGTCCAGCATCAGCTCGATTTTGTAATACCTGCTGATAACGTTCTGCAAGCGACTTCGATAACACATTCTGGTAAACTTTCTACTGTGAACTGGCGAGCGGTGTCCGTGGGTCCTCGAATTACTTGCGCTGCATCAGCAATCGGCGAGACGCCTGCTAAAATGGGGCAAAGGAGGAGAAAATAGAAATACCATTTCATGATCAGTTGACTCCGCTAAGCTGTTATTCATCTATTTTGATTGAGCGCCACTCACCAAATCGAAATTTTGATTCCTCAAAAGGCTGACTGTAAGAAGTCTGGGCTACAAAAATCTCAAATTAAATGCGTATAAGCTTAGAGGTTTTCACAATCTTGAGGCGGTAACCTTTTTCCGGCGTTATATCGGTAAAACTCATTCAAATTCAACAAGGCAACATTGAAGGTGGCAAGTCCACTGTAGCCAAGTTGAGTTTCTCCCAATTCTTTAATCACTTCTCCCTGTGCAACTTTCAGATAATCACCTTGAGGATCCCAAAGGGCTAACTGATTATTTTGTAACGCTTTTCTTACGGCTAAATCAGGAGATTGAGAGAACATCACTTCTCGGGCAAAGCCAGTAATAAGACTGCCATGGGCAACCCCCTTCACACAAATTGATTTTTCTGTATAAGGTTTAAAATACTGACCAACCACCTGATCTCCTTCCTTACGAAACAGAAAACACATCCCTTTCATACGACCTTGATCGCTTTTAGGTTCACTACAAAGACGGTGGTTAGCGCTACGGAGTTGTTCGACAGCAGTGTTTAAAGGTTTTGCTTGGCAAGGAAAGGCGATGATACCAGCCATCATCGCAATACTGGCAACCATCGCCCGTTGATGGCATTTCATTAAAAAGAATCTGGCTGAGGCTTATTGTTCTACGCTGACAAAAAAAGTGAACCAACTTCTGTATCTAGCGTAGGTGAGAGTCAAGATCATGCCGCTTTAGAAATCATCATTTTCTGGACTGGGGACAAAGCTACCATTCCCATTATTACGGAAGAATTTACCCGCAGAATCATTTTGGTAAACGCAATTAATTTGAGGAGACTCTTCCAGTTTCCCGGTAAAGGCAAAGGTATTCATCCGATTTTTACAATCTCGCACTTGTTCACGGCTGACTAAATTTTGATCTTCTAAAATTGACCAGTTCGTCCGACGCATAACACAACCCGGAACCATTTTCGGCTGCGTCACATAAACACTAAAAGGGCTTAAACTCATGTAAACGCGCATATCTGTAACGACTGCACTTGCCCCATATTGGGCGCAAAATTCAGGATTCGGAACACTGCGATCAATGGCAACAGTGGAGGTGACATTTTCAGAATTTAAATTGGTTGCGGAACTAAATATCATCCCGAGACCAATGCCAACAATAAACACCGCCCCAATAATTGCCCAGTACGTCGCATTAAGCGGCGATCGAGAAGAACCGGAACTGCGAGGCGGAGACTCGTCATAATAGCGAGAAGAAGCAGTTGCGCTTTTGCGTGTTTTTCGCGTCATTTTGTAACTCAGTCAGTATAGATAGGCATGAGATTAATGTTATCTCCATTTTAATAACAGTGACTGGGAGATTCGTTATAACCACCGACCTATTATTACCAAGACAGAAGGCGTCGGGCGTAAGCCAGGGCAGGAGTCTGATAGAATAAATCCGCACCTAGTATTGTTTTGTCCTGCAATTGTTTATGCCTCCCATCCAAAGTCATTCTCAGTTATCGCTACAAGACTTCTTAAACTATCCAGAAATTCAACCTGCCCGTGAATATATTGCCGGTAAGATCTACCAAAAACCTCGCCTCAAAGGGAAGCAAGAACGGGTCTTATCTCGCTTACTGGAGAAAATTAATCAAACAGGAAAACGTCAAAAGACAGCAGTTGCCTTTACTGATTTACGGTGTACCTTTGAAAAATATTCCATTGTTCCTGATATTAGTGTGTTTAATTGGAATAATTTACCAGTTGATGAGAAGGGAAATTTGGTGGAACACGCTTTAATTCCCAATTGGATTATTGAATTTGCCTCGCCAGAAGATAATTCAACCCGGATCATGAATAATATTCTGATTTGTTTAAAACGAGGCGCACAAATGGGGTGGTTGATTGATGTCCATGAACAAAAAGTGATGACTTTTCCGAAAGGGGAACAACCGGATCTCAAAGAAAACGATGATTCTCTACCCATTCCCGCAGGCTTAAGAACCCTCAGTCTTTCGGTTTCTGATTTATTCACTAATAGTTCTCTCTCTCGTGGAAGACATTTTTGATTGGTGTTCTTTAGTAACTTTCTGTAGGAGGAATAACCTCCAACCCCTCACTTTGTACTCAATTCCCAAAAAACGCAATCTAAAATATAAAATTGTTATCTCAAGAAAGAAACATAACCTTTGATGTTGGTAATGCGTTTTATCGTCCGACAACTGTTGTCGTCAGAGATCTAGGAATTCTTGCTGCAACCGTTCAGCGACAACAAACAGGTTGCTTGCGGGTTTTGGATGCGATGTCTGGATGTGGCATTAGAGCGTTACGTTATGCGCTAGAGGCTGATGCCGACTGGGTTTGGGCTAACGAAGCGAATCGGGAAATTGCACCAACGCTTCAGGCAAATATAAACCAATATCTTGATCCATCCCAATATCAAATTACTTATACAGATGCAAACTGCATTTTTTTTGATTGCTACAATCGATCTGATTTTTATGATTTGATTGATATTGATGCTTTTGGTATCCCCAGTCCTTACCTTTCTACCGTTTTATGGGGAACCAAAATTGGAGGACTGGTTTACCTAACCAGTACCGATGGACGGTCTGCAACCGGCAATGCGCCAGAAAACAGTTTAAAGTATTATGGGGCTTATGCTCGTTCTCATCCTGCTGCCCACGAACAAGGGTTACGCTTGATTATGGGTCGTCTGCAGCAGCAAGCTGCTAGTCAATCGCGGGGGGTTGAACCGGTTTTTGCGTACTTTACTGGGGAAACCTATCGGGTGATGATGCGCTTTGTTACCCAACCTCAACTGACTATGGATAACTATGGTTGGTTAGGTTATTGTCATCAATGTGGACATTATCAAACTGTCCGTTGGCGTCAATTAGGAAAAGCCTTCTGTCCGCATGATCGAGAACGGTTAGTCGTCAGTGGTCCTTTGTGGTTGGGAAACCTCCATGATCGCGAGATGTTAGATGCTATGATCGCCTTAGCTACATTTTGGGGATGGACAAATCGTGTTGCTTTACTTAACATCATGCGAACTGAAGCGGATGTCGCCCCCTATTTTTATTCTTTACAGAATATTGGTAAAGTGGGAAAACTGGATTTACCGAAGCGCGATCAACTGATTGCAACCCTACAGCAACACGGATATCGCGCCTGTGCAACGCATCTTGACCCCCAAGCCCTAAAAACGGATGCCAGTTTTAGGACTTGCGTTGAAATCGCCAAGATTCTCAGTCATTAATTCAATCTTACTGCCATCTCAGGAAAAACTCATCTCCTTTCGATTTAATATAATTGAGCGCAAGGGATTTTTGAAAATACCTAATCCTTAGTCTTTCTTGTGGAAATTTTAATAGGGAGATCAAATTGGTCAAAACAAACATCAAAAATAATAATAGTGTTACCCCCTTTGCGGAAAAAATTAATGCTCCTCTGACAAAGGAGAAAATTAGTGTTTTACAAATTAATTTAGGACGAAAATGTAACTTAGCTTGTACCCATTGTCATGTTGAAGCAAGTCCGAAACGCACGGAAGAACTTTCAGCAGAGATTTGCGATCAAATTATCGAAATCATTAATCGTTTCCCCCAAATTGAAACAGTTGATTTAACCGGGGGTGCACCAGAAATGAACTATGGTTTTCGCCCGATTGTTGAAGCAGCACGAGCACAAAATAAGGAAGTCATTGTGCGTTCTAATCTTACGATTTATTTTGAACCAGGCTATGACGATCTACCGGAATATTGCGCAGACCATCAAACGCGAATTGTTGCTTCTTTACCCTGTTATTTAGAAGATAATGTTGATAAACAACGGGGAGCGGGTGTTTATAATGATTCGATGCGGGCGTTACAATGGCTTAATCAACTGGGCTATGGTCAAGATCCTAATTTAATCCTGGATTTAGTTTATAATCCGCCGGTTCCGATTCGTGAGGAACAATTTACTTTACCACCGCAGCAACAAAAATTAGAACAAGATTATAAATCTTATTTAGCAGCAAATTTTGGCATTCAATTCAATCATTTGTTTACGATTACTAATCTTCCTATTGGCAGAATTAAAGATTTTTTACACCGTTACCAACTCCATCAGTCGTACTTGAAGTTTTTAGAAGACAACTATAATTCAGAAACGGTTCCCAGTGTGATGTGTCGGAATGAACTTTCTGTCGATTATTTGGGCAGAATTTATGATTGCGATTTTAATCAGATGGAAAATGTTCCTGCTCAAACAGCAACAGGAGAAACGCTAACCTTAGAAAAATTGTTAGAGTTTAATGATCTTGATGTAATTAAAACGATTCAGACTCGTCCCTATTGTTATGGCTGTACCGCTGGCAGTGGTTCGAGTTGTGGAGGCGCATTATTAGCTTAATTTTCTTTTAACTTCATCCTGATTATAGGAGAAGAAATCATGAAATCAAAACTCAAATATATCGGAATTGCTGTGATTATTGCTGCTTTAATTGCTTCTACTCAATTGATTAATTTACAGGAAATTTTAACCAATACTCTGCAATGGATTAATGATCTCGGTCCTTCTGCTGCCATTGTTTTTATTATCATCTATATGGTGGCAACCGTTTTCTTTTTCCCAGCTTCTATTTTAACCTTAGGTGCCGGGATTATTTTTGATATTTTCTTTGGTTCACTTTATGTTTTTATTGCAGCAAGTATTGGGGCAAGCCTGGCTTTTTTAGTGGGAAGATATATTGCTCGCGGTTGGGTGGAAAAACGAATTGAAGGGAATCCTCGATTTAAAGCTATCGATCAAGCGGTTGCAGAAGAAGGGATGAAAATTGTGTTACTCACTCGCTTATCTCCAATCTTTCCTTTTAATCTTCTGAATTATGCGTATGGTTTAACCAAAGTAACATTTCAGGATTATGTAATTGGAACGTTAGGAATTTTACCCGGAACCATTATGTATGTTTATGTGGGTTCTTTAGCAAAAGATTTAGCAACCTTAGGTTCGGAAGAAGTAACTGCCCCTTCTGAAATTCAGTGGGCGATCCGCATTATTGGATTTATTGCAACCGTCGCTGTCACCGTTTATGTAACAAAAATTGCGAAAAAAGCCTTAGCGCAAAGAGTAGAAACGGAAGCCGAACCTTCTGTTGAGTGAGTGGATCGTTGTCCTCATTTAATGCAGAAAAAAGGAGTTATCAACCAACGCTTTAGAAATTCACTGATACTCAGGAATGTTAAAAACAATACGCCGATTTTATCAGCAGTTGTGCCCTTTTTTTCGGATTTGTCGGAAGCCCCGTGTCTGGGTCGCGATCGCGCTTTTTTTAGCAGCTTTTTGGGTAACAGTCGGTCCCTTAAATGTTCTCTTTGATCAGGCGTTTATTCTCCAGCATTTAGAAGCTTATCGCTGTTGTGCAACGGCGCTGTTTATTACCCTTTATACCCTTCTGACAGTTATTGGGATTCCTGGAACGGTTTTAACCGTTGCCGGTGGGTTAGCTTTCGGCTTGTTCTGGGGAACCCTTTGGTCGGTATTGGGGGCAACTTTAGGGGCGTTAGGGGCATTTTGGACAGCGCGTTATCTGTTGCGAGATTTAGCGGAAACGAAGTTTGGGGAGTATCACCTTCTCGGTTATCTCAAAAAAACAGTCACTCAAAATCCGCTGCGTTTTGTCCTGACGTTGCGTTTTGTTCCGATTACTCCGTTTAACCTGATTAATTTCTTATTTGGCTTAACACCCATTCATTGGCTTCCTTATACCTTGGGAACATTCGTCGGCATTCTTCCGGGAACCTTTGCTTATACGTGGTTAGGTGTGAGTGGAATGGAAGCCTTACAAGGGCGCGATCGCCTTTCTTTTTTCCTTGCACTTATTCTTTTGGCGTTACTGTCTGCAATTCCTTTCTGTCTGCGGAAAAAATCATCATAGTTATTAGTCATTGGTCATTAGGCATTAAACAACAAAAGACAAAGAAACGGGTCACAGTTACATCCCCCCAAACCGTAAATGCTTGAGGGGCTTCTCGAAGGAAAAACTTAAACAGCTGTGGTTGCTTCGGCTTGGTTTAAAGTTTCAAACTGTGTTAACGCTGCTTTAATCCAGGCGGCATTATCTCGATAGTGAGTGGCTGTGACAAGATTACGATCAACCACGACCGCTTCCTCCTTGAAGTTACCGCCAGCATTGACTAAATCATCTTTACAGCCGGGATAAGCGGTGACATCGCGTCCTGCAACCACTTTCGCAGAAACCAGTACCCAGGGACCATGACAGGTACTTGCAATCACTTTTCCCTTCTGGTCGAAATCATGGAGAAACTGAAGCACATTGGCAATTTGGCGAACGCGATCTGGGGATTCTCGTCCCCCAGGGACAACGGCTAAATCATAATCCACTTCTTTAATTTCATCGGCATCAACCGTAGCGTTTGCAGCAACGCCATGCTTTCCTTTCACATCAACTTTGCCTTTCGTCGCTACCTCAACCGTAAATCCAGCCTCTTGGAGGCGATAAAAAGGATAGGCAAATTCTGTATCTTCAAAACCGTTATCAACGATAATCACTGCGCGTTTAATCATTACATCCTCCTTTAATTTAAGATGATTTTTTTATGGGATAACCCTAATCAATTTTTGACGATCAAATCAGGGAACAATGTTTGAACCCAGAGACTCACTTGTCATCAGGGTTGTTCTAGATCTAAAGTAACCAACAATCCCTTACCCATAACAGTATTCATGGCTCATTCCCTCGATGACATTCGCATTGTCCTGGTTGAACCGGCAGGAGCTTTAAATGTTGGCTCTATTGCCAGAGTAATGAAAAATATGGGAGTCCAACAATTAGTTTTGGTCAACCCCAAGTGTGATCCTCAGAGTGCAGAAGCCAAACAAATGGCCGTTCATGGGGGAGATGTTTTAAACCAGGCCAAAACGGTGGCTTCGCTACCGGAAGCGTTGGTGGGATGTCAACAAGCCGTGGCAACAACCGCGCGCGATCGCGCCCTTGCCCTTCCTCTCGAACCGCCGCAAGACGTCCTACCCAAGTTATTGCCAGTTCCCTCTGCCGTGATTTTTGGACGAGAAGACAGTGGATTAACCAATGACGAATTAACCCATGCCCAACATTGTCTCTATATTCCCACAGCATCGACTTATCCCTCCTTGAATTTAGCGATGGCGGTGGGAGTTTGTGTTTATGAATTGCAGCAGTTAGTGGCAACAAAAGAGAAAACAATTGATACTTTGCCAACAGAAACTGTTACTTTAGAAGCCTTAGAAGGGTACTATCAACATTTAGAACACGTCTTACTAAAAATTGGCTTTTTGTATCCCCATACTGCATCGGCAAGGATGCAAAAATTTCGTCAGATCTTTAATCGTGCTAATCTAACTCCAGAGGAATTAGCCCTACTTAGAGGAATTTTAAGACAGACGGAATGGGCAATTCAAAAGAATGATCTGGTAAATGAGGAGTAATTATTGTGGTTTGGCAAAATGAATATCAATCTGGAAATGGGAAAAAAGCAACTAAACTGAGACCATCTCGGCGCAAGTTTTCTTCTCATCAAAAAAAACGCTCGCAAAAAAAACGCAAACCGAGACAAAAAGAAAAAGTTATTCCTTTTCCCCAGCAACGGCAACCGGTTCGTCCTCCTCGTTCAAGTACAGAATTATCCTTGATTTTGATGATCCGCTTAACAATTTTTGCCGTGGGAATTGGCGCGATCGCGGGAACCGTACTCGCTTTTCTAGATCGAGATCAATACTTATCGCAACCGGTATCCTCCCCAGTGCCCGTTGCCACCTCAACCGTTGAAACAGATCCTCCCGCAAAGCCGCCTGTTTTATCACTCAAGCAAGAAGTCACCGTATTGAAGCAAACCTTCCAAAATCTGGCGAGTCAAAAACCGCAGCTTAATCCCGGTGCATTTATTGTCGATTTAGACAGTGGAAAATATGTCAACTTACAAGGAGAAAGGACCTTTTCTGCTGCCAGTATGATTAAACTCCCGATTTTAATTGCATTTTTTCAGGCTTGGGAGAAAGGGCGAGTCGATCTCGATGAACCTCTCACCATGACAAAAGAGGTCAGGGCTGGCGGTTCGGGAAATATGCAGTACGAAGACCTCGGAAAACAGTATCTGGCTTTGGAAACAGCAGCCAAGATGATAATTATCAGTGATAATACTGCCACAAATATGCTGATCAAACGGTTAGGCGGAAAAGAAGCTTTAAATGAAGTATTTGCCGAGTGGGAATTAGAACACACCCGCCTTCGCAACCCTTTGCCCGATTTAGACGGAACCAATACCACCAGCCCCAAAGAATTGGTTAAGCTCTTAGCAAGGCTAGATAAGGGAGAGTTAGTATCAGCGGAATCGCGCGAGCAAATTTTCCAAATTATGGGAGAAACCCGCAGGAGAACCTTACTTCCTCAAGGGTTAGACTCAGGTGCTAAAATTGCTCATAAAACTGGGGATATCGGCTCATTAGTCGGAGATGTCGGCGTCATTGACCGCCCCAGTGGTAAACGCTATTTAGCTGCGATTATGGTCGAACGTCCCCACAATGATCGCAATGCCAACGAACTAATCCGTCGCTATTCTCGGGAAACCTATCAATACTTCCGTAATCAAGAGCAGAATTCTTTTATCAATTGATCAGTTTCTTAAGTTTGGCTAGACATGGTAGGATATACTTAGTTAATTTCTCTTACTTAATTCTAGTGATGATGCGCCGCCTTTCTCATTTCGTATTTACAGTTCTTGGTATTATCTTTCGTCATCCTGTCACTGGGGCTACCATTATTCCCATTCTTGCCAGTGGCGAAATTGTCTTAGTCCGGCGGCGAGATACAGGAGAATGGGGATTGCCTGGCGGTGTTGTGGATTGGGGAGAAGAAGTTGCTGCAACCGCTAAACGAGAATTGTGGGAAGAAACTGGATTGCAATTACTGGAAATTCGACGCTTAGTTGGGGTTTATTCGGCGCGCGATCGCGATCCGAGACTCCATTCCATTAGTATCTTAATCGAAGCAGCAGTCGCGGGTCATCTGGAAGTGAAAGACGATTTAGAAATTTCTGATGTGAAAGCATTTGCCATCGAACAAATCCCCTTTGGTCATCTTGCCCATGATCACGAACGACAATTAAAAGACTTCTTAACCGGAGAAACCATCCTCGCTTAAATCAGTGAGCAGTTATTTTTTGTCCTTCGTCCTTTGTTGTTTAATCACGAATGACAAATGATGCATCAACCCTACTCTCTTCCCAAAGATGGGTTGCAATTCAAACTCATAACGATTATGATTTAGGCAAGGAATTACAGCAGGGGGTTAACCAAATAATGGAAATTAAAGAAATCCCAGTTGAGGCAATTCGTCGTCCTTTACCGCGACAAAACGATCCGGAAAAAGTGAAAGGTTTAATGGCTTCCATTGCCGAGGAAGGATTACGCGAACCCATCGACGTCTTAGAAGTAGATGGGAATTATTATGGATTTTCCGGGTGTCACCGCTACGAAGCTCATCAACGTCTCGGCAAAGAAACGATTAAATGTCGTGTGCGCCGGGCCCCTCGTGCTGTTTTACAAAAGCATCTTGCTTAACTCGGTTGCTCTCAAGAAAGAGTGAAAGTTCAATCCCTTGGATGATTCAATCTGCTTTGATTGATCATAGGATGAACTTAAGAAGATTAAATTTTTAAACCCAAAAAAGCAGCCCTCATTAATAGGAGATAATCATGCAAACTGCAGATCCCAAAGGTACAAAAACACCGGTCAATATTGGTATTGAAGAAAATGATCGTCAGGCGATCGCGCAAGGGCTTTCTCGTCTCTTAGCCGATACCTATAGCCTCTATCTGAAAACTCACTACTTTCACTGGAATGTGACCGGACCGATGTTCCATTCCTTACACCAAATGTTTGAAGAGGAGTATGTGGAACTCGCACAAGCGGTGGATGATATTGCAGAGCGAATTCGCACCTTAGGTGCGGTTGCTCCCGGTAGCTATAGCGAATTTGCAGAGCTGTCCTCAGTTCAAGAAACTCGTGAAGTTCCCACTGCCCAAGAAATGGTTCGTCTTCTCGTTGAAGGGAACGAAACCGTTGTCAGAACAGCGCGGGAGGCTTTCCCTGCCGCAGAACGCGCCGGTGACGAGTCAACGGTAGACTTAATTACGGAAAGAATGCGGACTCATGAAAAAACCGCATGGATGTTACGCAGTATGATTGAGTAATTGTAACCTTACGTAACATTGCATTTTGTTAGGAATTATTAAGGATTAATTGACTCAGGAATCAATCAAGAGTAGACCCTTATTTTCCAGGCAGGACGATCGCGTGATCGTCCTTTTTTTATGTGATTAAATTAATCATAAAAGAGAGACTTAAGTATAAAGTAACGATTAATTTACTTTTCCTTAAAATAAGGTTAATACAAAGGGGATAAATAAAGTGAAATAATAACTGTGACGGTCTTAGAAAACTAAGTTTAGCTTAGGGAAATGATATGGAATTCATAAGTTTTGCTAGTTTTAATTCCTCACCCTTCCAAAACTTGATCACATTTGGTGATAGCAGCGTGGATGTGGGGAATGTTTTCCTTAGTACGAACCAAACTCAACCCCCTTCTCCCCCTTATTTTGAGGGACGATTTTCCAATGGACCGGTTTTTGTGGAACGAATTGCCGAAGAACTCGAATTATCGGCTTCAACTCCTTCTCTTGTAGGGGGTGACAACTACGCTTTTGGAGGTGCCGAATTTGGGGATGGCATGTCAGGACAAGGGACACCGAATATTGGAAACCAAATTGACATTTATCTCAATAGTAACACACCGACTGAAAAAGATTTATTGTTTATTTCGGGTGGCAGCAATAACTTCTTTACTTTAGATAATTTCCCTAATCCTACAGAGACAGTGGATTTAGTCGTAGAACACATTACGACCCTTGCTAATGCGGGGGGAGAAAACTTTGCTGT
>CAZAYV010000120.1:0-12431 GCA_964489465.1 uncultured Dactylococcopsis sp.
GGCGAGTTTCTGACGCGATCGCGCCAGTAATTTCAATCCGAGCAATTTTCTTTCCTCGTCGTTTCCCAATCAACCAAACCATAAATTTCTGTACGCCAATTTGAACTTTTTATTGTAACCCAACGATTACCTTCCTGATGGATTAGTGATCCCCAGGTCTTATGCAAGAATTCTTAATAAAACTATACAATAATGAAAAGCATTGTCTGAAAGCTAAATTAAATGGAAGTCAAACCCAAGCAAGCGCCAACCCCTTTTTTCCCAATTGTACTCATTGCACCGTTTTTCCTCTGGGGAACCGCAATGGTAGCGATGAAAGGCGTTATTCCTGACACAACGCCGTTATTTCTTGGGGGAATGCGTATCCTTCCTGCTGGCTTATTTGTCCTTCTCGCCGGGATAATTTTTCAACGTCCCCAACCCCGAGGATGGTTAGCCTGGGGATGGATTAGCTTGTTTGCTTTGGTTGATGGGGCACTGTTTCAAGGGCTTTTAGCAGAAGGTTTAGTGCGAACCGGTGCAGGGATTGGTTCAGTCATGATCGATACCCAACCGTTAACGGTGGCGTTACTGTCCAGTTTATTATTCGGCGATCGCGTGGGAAAAATTGGCTGGATTGGACTGTTTTTTGGCATTATTGGCGTCAGTTGCATTGGTTTACCGGATGAGTGGATTTGGCAAGGGTTACAGGGGAATTTTGCCAATTTTGAGGTGAGCGGTTCTCGTTTGTTGGCTAGTGGCGAATGGTTAATGTTATTGGCATCCCTTTCCATGGCTGGGGGAACGATTTTAATTCGCTACGTTTGTCAGCATGCTGATGCTGTTGTGGCAACGGGATGGCACATGATTTTAGGGGGAATTCCCTTGTTTGTGCTGTCCGGATGGCAGGAAACGCAGCAATGGCAAAATATTAGTTTTGATGGCTGGCTGGCGATTAGTTATGCCACCATTTTTGGTAGCGCGATCGCCTATGGATTATTTTTTTATTTAGCCTCTACTCGCAATTTAACTAGCTTTGCGGCGTTAACTTTTTTAACCCCGGTTTTTGCTTTATTATTTGGTAATTTATTACTATCCGAACAACTTAGCGGCTTACAATGGTTGGGCGTGGGTTTAACCTTGATTAGTATTTATTTAATTAATCAGCGCGATCGGTTTCAAGCAGTTAAAAGTGAACAAGAACCTAAAATTAGTCAATCAGTCGTCACAAGTAAAGATTAAAATTCAATTGACTAAGAAGATATTTGAAAAATTCTGAACTGTCAAAAATCATGCCAAGCGCCTCACTATGATCCGGATCAGGGCAAGAACAATCAATATTTCTGATGTGATGTTTCTGGCAAGAGCTCATAATCTCTGACCCATCTTCTGCATTGCATCAGCCAACCAACTGTTTTTGCATCATAAGTCTGAGGTCCGCTACCTCGTTTTGAGCTTAAACGAAAAGTATTACTTTGCCGTTTGAGTATCTAATTTCTACTTAGTTTTTAATTGCACATCATGTATATTTAAGTGTGGTACTCGCAAGATCATCATCTCTGAATTGAACTTTAAATCAACAGTTTTAGCCTTGATCTAATTTAGCTAACTAATTATTATGGCAACTGACTTAACTACTTTTAACTTTACTCCAGGCCCAGACTTAGCTCAAGATTTAATTGAAGGTCTGTTCAACAGTAATGCAGTTGATACTTTATCCGGTAACGATACTCTCAAAGGGAGGTTCGATAATTTAGACGGGATTGGCAGCGGCATCGGAATTGAGAACACTGGCACGATTAAAACTAGCCGAGGCAACGACTCCATTAACGGCAGTAGTGTCTTTGCTACAGGCATCAGTAACCAAGGCAAGATTGACACTGGTCCAGGCGACGACTCCATCAGTACTGGATTCGATGGCAATCTCAACAACTTGGGCACGATTAATACTGGAGATGGCAACGACTCCATTCAGTCTGGCTTGTTGGAAACTTTAAACGGTGGAATAATTAAAACTGGTCAAGGTAACGACTCCATTAGTGCCGAGACTGTTAATGATGATGCTATCACTAATAAAGGCAGGATTGACACCGACCGAGGTAACGACTCCATTAACGGCAGTAGTGTCTTTGGTAGGGGCATCATTAACGAAGGCAAGATTGACACTGGTCCAGGTGACGACTCCATTAACGGTACCGGTGGTGAAGGTATCTTCAACGCTGACGGTAGCCAGATTAAAACCGGCCAAGGTGACGACTCTATTACCGCTAGTACAGAGCTCTATAGAGGAGCTACGGGCGGCATCAGCAACAATGGCACGATTGACACCGGTCAAGGCGACGACTTCATTGACAGCGGAACCATTTTTAATGGTGGCATAATTAAAACCGGCTCTGGTGATGACTTCATTGAGGGCCGAGGAAGCGAGTACGGAATCGTAACTGACGGCAGAATTCACACCGGTCGAGGTAATGACTTTATTGAAGGTTTAGGTTCAGGTGCATTCGGGGACGGAGGAGGCATCTTAAACAATGGTTTGATTGATACGGGTGAAGGTGAGGATACTATCACTGGCATTGGTTTTCCTGTTGGCATCGACAATAGCGGTACGATTGAGACTGGAAAAGGTAACGACTTAATTGAAAGTGAAGGTTTCGGTGAAATCGGCATCGATAATAGCTGCACTATTGATACCGGCCAAGGCAACGACTCAATTACTGTTACTGCAGCCTCTGACGCCATTTTTAATACTGGTACAATTAAGACTGGCCTAGGTAACGACTCGATTACCGCTGCTTTTGATGGTTTCGGCGATGGGGTCAATGGAATCGTTAACACTGGTGGTGGTACTATCGATACTGGTCAAGGCAGCGATCTTATTACCGCTACTAACGAAATTGATGAAGACAAGGACGGCAACGGTATCTTCAACAGCAGAGGTAGCACAATAATCACGGGCAAAGGTGACGACTCTATTACTGCTACCGCTACGAGTGATGGATTCGGCGTCGACAACGAGGGCACAATCGAGACCGGACAAGGCAGCGATACGATTACCGCTACTGGCGGAGATTTCGGCATCAACAACGATAGCATAATAGAGACCGGAGCTGGTCAAGATCTTGTCACCGGTATCGGTCCAGATGAATTTTCGGGATTTAGCGGAGGTGGTGAGATAAATTTAGGAACGGGTAACGACACCATCGAAGGTTTCGGCGAACAAACTGTTTTTGGCGGCAATGGGTTTGACACCGCTGTATTTGCATTTGACTCTTCGGCAGTTACCTTCGGCAGTGGTACTACCCCCGGCTCTACTGAAGTTATTACGGACGGTATAACCATGACCTTTTTTGAAGTAGAACAATTTGTCTTCAGTAATGGTACCTTCGAGGTTGCCTGAAGTCAGGTGAGGATAGCTTACCAATACCCCTTACTGCGAAATCTGTAGCAAATATTGACCTAAATTGTATCTAATGACGGAGCGAAAAGAAGAATTTCAAGAAGCCTATCAAAGAGGAAAATTAGCGTTAGAAAGAGGACGCTACAAAGAAAGTATCGAGGAATTAGAACGAGCAAAAAAACTGATTAATCCGCAGTCAAAAATAGGGGGAGAGGTACGGATTTGGTTAGTGAGTGCTTATCAAGCCGCCGGTCAAATCGAGAGCGCGATCGCGCTCTGTCAAGATTTAGCCAAACATCCGTCTGGAGAAATTCGTAAGCAAAGTGAGCGCATTCTCTACATATTAAAAGCGCCTGCTTTAAAACGTCCTGATGAATGGTTAACCAAAATTCCCGATTTATCTCAACTTTCAGAAGAAGATACCAAAACGAGTCAGTATCGACCGGCTGGTCGCGTTAAACCACGCCGTCGGAAACTGCCAGAACCGGAACCGATTGATCCCAGTGAAATTAATCGCAAAGATAATAATTTTATTTGGGTGGCTTTAATCGGAATTATTCTCTTATTTTTGGTTTTTCGCTAACAGTTTTTCTGCCCTAACATGGGTCATCGCCTCGGCTAAATGTTTTTCTAATGTTGCTTGGGGAAGGGGCCCTTTTAGATGCGACCAAGGAAGAATTTGCTCCGTTTCCCAGTTTTGATGAACATAGTATTCGAGAGGGGGTAATTGCCCTTTCAGTTCCTTAAATGCCCGTTTATAACTCCCAACAGAATCACCATATTCGCGAGTGAGTTCTAGGAGGGGCGTTAACCGCCGATCCCCGCGAGAAATCAGTGCTTGAATGACTGACCAGTTATAACTTTCCGGTCGAAAATCAATCCCGCGCGATCGCAGCTTTTTCTGTAGGAAATTGAGGCGTTTTTTACTGTCTTTATTCACACCAAACCATTGGAAAGGGGTGTGGGATTTGGGAACAAAGGTGGAACAACCGAGGGTTAATTTTAATCCCGGCGCTGCTTTTTTGATCGCTGTCATCATCTCAACGGTTGCTTCAATATCTTCTTCTTTTTCACCGGGAATACCAACCATGCCGTAAAGTTTTAAGGCTTTTAAACCGCCGGCTTGGGCATTAATTGCGGCTTGGATAATCTCTTCATTATTCAGTTTTTTATTAATAATTTTGCGGACGTTTTCCGAACCACTTTCCACCGCAATGGTTAAGGATCGCGCATCTCGACTGGCTAAAATTCGCGCCAATTTTTCGGTTACAGTATTGGTTCGGACTGAGGAAACGCTTAAACGGACATCCTCATATTCGGGGCGAGATAGATAGTTTAATAAATCCTCAAATTCAGGATGCTGGGTGACAGAAGCCCCTAACAAACCTAAGCGATTCGTGACTTTTAAACCCGATTCAATCGCTGGAATCAATGACCCTTCTAAACTGGCTTTTCGGAATGGTAACGTCAGGTAACTAGCTAAACAAAAGCGACACATTTCCGGGCAACTGCGCACCACTTCCACCATATAAATATTTTCCCAAGCGGCATTTTCGGTAACGACAGTAGAAGCCGATAGAGTATTGCCCCGATAAGTTTGTTTTTCAACTGTGTTTGGAACACTGGTATCAATTGGGGAAATGTGGCTAATTTTTCCCTCGGGTGACTCGTAATTAACCTCATATAAACTGGGGACATAAATGCCTGGCACTTGGGCAAAAGTATTTAATTTTGTTGCGCGATCGCGCCCTCGCACTTCTTTCGCCGTTGTAATTAAATTGGGCAGTAAATCTTCTCCATCCCCTAATAAAATGAGATCAAAAAATGCTGCAAATGGTTCCGGGTTAGCCGTTAAAACCGGTCCCCCGCCAAAAATAAGCGGATGTTTATCACTTCTTTGATCACTGTGTAACGGAATATCAAATGCTTCTAAAAGATTGAGAATATTAATATAATCGAGTTCCCAAGAAACAGAGAAGCCGAACAGTTCCGGATCGCGGGGTAAGGATTCTTGAGTATCTGTAAAAAGACGGCTTACCGCAACATCTTCGCGCTGGGCAAAAGTTGCCCAAATCACCTGATAACCTAAACTGGTAATGCCAATGGTGTAGGTGTTGGGAAACGCATAAATGACCGGTAAAGCATCGCTTTGAGGAGAAGCAGGGTTAAATAACAGACGCTCTTGAGAAAAGACACTCACAGTAAAATGATTTTATATAGGGTACTCCTTTCCGATCTTAATAGCAGTGACCAGTAATCATTGAATCACAAAGATCAAGGGTCAAGGGTAGTTTAAAGTCCCTTTTTTCCCTCATCGACATTCTACTTCGTCTTTACTAATTAACTATGACAGTTACTCCCATTACTTTACCCACACAAAATGAACTTCCCTGTGATGACGGCGTTCCCATGGAAACCCAACGGCATAAAATGCAAATGGATTTGCTGATTCATAGCCTCTATCCTTGGCTGGAAAAACGAGATAACGCCTACATTGGCGGTAATATGTTTATTTATTACAGTGCAGCCCAGATCAAAAACCAAGACTTCAAAGGACCTGATTTTTTTGCGGTGTTAGATGTGCCGAAAGTAGAACGGAAAAGTTGGGTGGTTTGGGAAGAAGGGAAAGCCCCGGATGTCGTCATTGAATTACTCTCGGATAGCACAATCGATAACGATAAAACGACTAAAAAGGAGGTTTATCAAGACCAGATGCGCGTGCCCGAATACTTTTGGTATGATCCGTTCAATCCGGAAGACTTTGCTGGTTTTCGCTTGCATGGAAGAAACTATGAACCGTTAACTTGGGAAGAACCCGGCTATTTCTCGGAAGGCTTACAACTCTATCTCATCCGGTGGGAGGGAGACTATGAAGGAGTGAGTGCCACTTGGATCCGATGGGCGGATCCAGAGGGAAAGGTGCTACCCACACGAGGAGAAATTGCCATACAAGCCCAAGCAGAAAACAGGAAGCTGGCAGCGAAACTCCGTGAGTTAGGGATTGATCCGGATACCGTTTAAACTCCAAAGTGTAAAAAACGGTGGTAGAATCTGAATCTTTAATGAGGTGTAGGGAGTCACAATAGATAATCGTGTGGGGAGGAGTGAGGTGTGAAAAAAACTTTCGCTAAACAGTGGCTATCCAAGCCGATGATCTCATCAATAATCGGGGTTTTCTCCTTACTGATCATGAACGATGCCGAAGCAGCGCAACAAATTAAGGTTCGCATTGGTCCCTTAGAACGTCAGATTCAGGTGCGAGATTTAGAACAATATGCAAGAACCGGAGAGGTTCCAGAGTCCTTAAATTTATTAAAACCCTTACTGACAAAAGAAGTGCAAACGCTTTTAACGCGTCGCCTCGAGTTCGAGGAGGGAGTCGTGGATCGGTTTATTGTTGGCACTCTGCAATCACCGCAACTCGAACCGCTGATTGAACAGTTACAAACGGCGTTACCGGAAGCTGACCTGGAAGAATTAATGGTGGGGTTATACCTAGCGTTTCGGCAGGGAAATGGCTTAAATGTTCTCGATTTTATTACCGCCTATCCGGAAGAGACATTAACCGTTGATGCAACGGCAGCCCTTGCTTTGGGAGTGCAAGTAAACCTCTCTTATCTTCAGAGTAAATTACTAGCCCCGATTCTGGCTCAAGAACTCAAAGTTGACTCTCGTTCGTCCTTTCATCCTGACTTTGATCCCAGTGCAGCAGGGAATTATCAGTTTTGGGAACGAAGTTTATTTTTTCGGGATCATTTGCGCGAGCGAACAATCCTCACTGATTTTTATCTTCCAGAGGTTAAAGCGGGTCCACTGGTGATTTTGTCTCACGGCTACGCAGCGAATCGCCGTTTCCTAACTTATTTAGCACGACATTTAGCCTCTCATGGCTATACTGTGGTGGCATTAGAACATCCGGGAAGTAATATTGACCTGTTATCTGATAGTGATTTTACCCTTAATCCCGGAGCGTTACTGTCTCCTGAAGAGTTACTGAATCGTCCAGAAGATATTAGTTTCCTTTTAGATGAACTAGGGGAACTGAACCATTATTCTCAGATGCTACATAATCAATTTAATACAGAAAATGTGACAGTGATTGGCCATTCTCTAGGCGGTTACACCGCCTTGGCTTTAGCCGGAGGAGAATTAGACTTAAAAGCCGTCCGTCGCTTTTGTCGTCAGGTAACGCCCTTGGGACGATCTCCTGCTGATTGGTTACAATGTGCCGGTGCCAAGTTGCCGAATAGTACGGTGCGCTTGCGAGATGAACGGGTGAAACGAGTCATTGCTCTCAATCCGATGACCAGTCATTTGTTTGGCGAAACCGGATTAGAAAATGTAGCCATCCCCACCGTTATTTTTAGTAGTAGTGAAGATACGATTACCCCGACTCTTACTAATCAACTGAAACCTTTTACCCAACTCTCAGGAGAAAAGTATCTCCTAACTGCTATTGGTGCAACTCACATGAGTGTCACCGATATTAAGAATATTCATAGTGCAATGGGAAGAGGCACGCTGGTTCCGGAAGTCATGGGAAGAGAAGCGGAACCGCTACGCGGTTGGATTCGTGGGGTAACGCTGGCGTTTTTGAAGCAGGATACTCCGCAAGCGAGAGAGTATGAACCGTTTCTCACCCCAGAATATGCGCAATTCCTGTCGACCCCTAACTTATCGTTTCGTTTAGCCGAAACAGTTCCCCCCACCTTAACCCCCTGGTTACAAGGCATGGCTTGGACGCGCCGACGCTTGATTGTCAGAGGAGAACAATGGCGCGATCGCCCACGCAATACACCCATCGATCTTAATTTCCCAGCGCTGAGGACGCAGCAAGCCAGTAACGAATACTACCAAGGAGAGTTAAACCAGATCTTTACGGATCTTTCTAACGGACAAGGATAACGAACGGGACAACGGCAAAAGCTGTCCCGTTAAAGTAGTAATTGACCCGGAAAGGGGAAGAGAAGATTTGATCGCTTAATCGTTACCTACCGATCACAATTGCCTTGGCAGACCCCGAGAGAGTAAACTTAGCCAAAACTAAAGTCAGCTTCACTTAAGCGGTTTGCCTCTACTCCCAGCAAGATGGCTAAGTCTTCACCATTCAAGCTAATTAAGGTTCCCTCATCAATTGAAGTGGTAACAACATCAGCAAAACTGGCTTCTACGCCCGCAACTGCAAGTATGTCCTCCTCGGAAGTAAAGTCAGTAATGGTATTGGTTCCGTCACTGAAATCAGGACCTAGAATTTGGAAGCGATCCTCATCCGCGCCACCGGTAACAATGTTATTCGCGCCACCGCCCGGAAAGAAGAACTGATCATTGCCCTCTCCTCCGATTAAACGGTTATCACTACCGCCAAAGAAGCGGTCATCTCCACTTTCCCCGAAGATGCGATTACTAGAACCGGTACTTACATCAATCGAGTCACTGCCAGCGCCAGTAAAGAGGAGATCGCCAACCCCATCGAAGTTATTATTACCCGTTTCAGCATCAAAGAGGTCGTTTTCACGAGTGCCAAAGATGACCTCTTGAGGCGAGGTAACACCGTTGGACAAGTCTTCAGAACTTCCTCCCAAACGCGGATCGAGATCTAACGATTCTTCCAACTCAATGAGGGCAATTTCATTATTATCAATTTCTGGGGGACGACCGACAGAGAAGGGATAATTGTTATCGTTGGCCACTAAAATTGTGTTTTCATCAATGACCAACACATCTTCAATGGTGACAAAGGGCATGGTGTAAGTGGTTTCGCCATCCTGATTCAGATCGTCAGGATCAGGGATGTTGAGTAAGTCCACGACTTCCTCTTTTTCCACAAAGCCTTCTTCGTTGATGTTGGAGAAATCAACTTTAAAGACTTTCTTGAACTCTGCGTTCTCTGCTTGTCCGCCATCCCGTTCAATAACGAGGAATTCGGTTTCATTAATCGGGGTAAAATCACCGATCGCGTGATTGGCTTCCGCTTTTTCATAAAAGCCAACAATGTCTTCCTCATATTGACCACTAGTGAGGTCAAACTCGTAAATCCGCAACGCGGTATCGGGATCGCCGGTGACTGACCCTTCTAAAAGGGGATAAGCTGTCGCGCGATCGGGGCTAAAGGCCATCCCTTCAAAGCCGCGCGATCGCGGTAAATTTGGCTCTTCAATCAACGGTTCGAGTACGGTGCTGCCAGTTGCCGGGAAGTCAGTAAAGAAGCCATCCACACCAATTTCAATCAGTTGTTCAAACTCTTCCCCTGGGGTTTGAGGAGTCCCATCTGCTTCGAGAGTTAAGAAGCGTTCCTCGTTCCGCAAGGTATAGGGATGAACCTGTAATCCTGCAGCTTGGGCATCATCGACAAAAGCGGTGACTTCGCCAGTGAGTTGGGTGGTAATTTCCGCTTCCCCATCCCCATCGCCATCAACAGGCGTTTCGAGGTCTTCTCGTAGCAAGAAATTATTTTTCCAAGGTCCTGCGCCTTCGGCATATTTCTCACTGATGACCTGGAGAAATTCAGGACTATCAAGGTCGCTGTAAACGGTAGCTTCAGACAGGGGAGTTTCAGCAGCCTCTAGGAAATCTTCACCGTAAATGGCGGCTAAGTCATTCCCTTGTTCCACATTAAAGCGGATATCGTAGGGAACGGAGAAACCACTATCAGGACTCGCAGAAGCGGTGGCGTTGCCATAGAGTTGAACCAGAGGCAAATCTCCCAATTCTTCTTCATTAAGAGTTTCCTCTAATTTAATGAGGTTTTGGAACTCAAAGGACTGAATGAAAATGCGACTGGGATCAGTAAAACCTGTCTCTTGTAAGGTTTGGATTAAAGGTTCTTCTAACGATAAACCCTGTTGATCAAAGAAGGTGGGATGTTTCGTTTCCGGATAAATCCCCACTTGAACCCCTGTTTCTGCTTCCACCTGTTGAACCAGTTCAATGACCTCTTGGAAGGTGGGAATTTCAAACTCGTCGTTGAAAGATTGGTCGCGAAAATCCCGAGACTGAACGGCACGAACATTCTCTTTAATTTCTTCTAAGGTGAAGTCTTCGGCAAACCAACCGCCCACTAACTCGCCATCAAGATTTTTGACCGTGAGTCGGTCTGCAAACTGGGGTAAATCCGGAATATTGGTGGTTAAGGTGCTATCTTCCTTGACAATGGGGTCGCCATTCTCGTCGAAGCGAATTTCCCCATTTTCATCTAACTCAACTTGAGCTAAGGTCGGTTCATGACGGGCAATCAACACGCCATCACTGGTGCTGACTAAGTCCGGTTCAACAAAGTCTGCCCCTTGGAAAATCGCAGCACGATAGCCTTCCAAGGTATGTTCAGGGAAGTCGCCACTAGCACCCCGGTGGGCAATGACGAGTGGGGGTTCCTCAGTCAGCGTATCAAAATCAAAGTCAGGATTTTGCGGAGAACGAACTTCTTCGGCAACCATCGCATCCCGAACGGGAGCGCCTGTACGCGGGAAATCTGTGAAGAAACCATCGACACCGATATTAATCAGTTGTTCAACTTCTTCCCCTGGGGTTTGAGGGGTCCCATCTGCTTCGAGAGTTAAGAAGCGTTCCTCGTTCCGCAAGGTATAGGGATGAACCTGTAATCCTGCAGCTTGGGCATCATCGACAAAAGCGGTGACTTCGCCAGTGAGTTGGGTGGTAATTTCCGCTTCCCCATCCCCATCGCCATCAACAGGCGTTTCGAGGTCTTCTCGTAGCAAGAAATTATTTTTCCAAGGTCCTGCGCCTTCGGCATATTTCTCACTGATGACCTGGAGAAATTCAGGACTATCAAGGTCGCTGTAAACGGTAGCTTCAGACAGGGGAGTTTCAGCAGCCTCTAGGAAATCTTCACCGTAAATGGTGGTTAAGTCATTCCCTTGTTCCACATTAAAGCGGATATCGTAGGGAACGGAGAAACCGCTATCTGGACTTGCCGAGTCTGTGGCATTGCCATAGAGTTGAACCAACGGCAAATCGCCTAATCCTGCTGCATCAAGCTGTCCTTGCAGTTCGATCAGGTTTTGGAACTCAAAAGACTGAATAAAAATGCGATTCGGATCAGTGAAGCCTGTCTCTTGTAAGGTTTCAATTAACGGTTCTTCTAACGATAAACCCTGTTCATCGAAGAAGGTAGGATGTTTCGTTTCGGGATAAATGCCAATTTCTTGTCCGGTATCCGCCTTAACCTGTTGAACCAGTTCAATGACTTCTTGAAAGGTGGGAATTTCAAATAAGCCATCAAAAGACGGGTCACGGAAGTCCCGAGATTGAACTGCGCGAACATTCTCTTTAATCTCTTCTAAGGTGAAGTCTTCGGCGAACCAACCCCCGACTAACTCGCCATCAAGATTTTTGACCGTCAGTCGGTCGGCAAACTGGGGTAAATCCGGAATATTGGTGGTTAAGGTGCTATTTTCTTTAACAATGGGATTGCCATTCTCGTCGAAGAGAATTTCCCCATTTTCATCCAGTTCTACTTGAGCTAAGGTTGGTTCGTGACGGGCAATTAATACGCCGTCGCTGGTGATGGCAAGGTCAGGTTCAACAAAGTCTGCCCCTTGCGCGATCGCGGCGTTGTAAGCCTCCAAGGTATGTTCGGGAAAGTCGCCACTTGCCCCCCGATGACCGATCACAATCGGATCTTGCCCGTTTAGAGTATTGAGTTCATTGGTATTCGGTGTTGGAATGGGGGATTCTAACAGTTCTCCTGCAGCGTTGAAATGGAGTAAGAAGGGACCAAACTCGTCTCCGACCCAGATCTCACCATCAGCATCAATGACAAAAGATTCGATATCAAAATCAGCCCCAGTGAGCAATCGTTCCGATGTATCTTCATTAACAATGGGATAGGGAATTTCATTATTCGGATCAGACAGTTGTATAAAATCTTCCACAACAACTGTGCCATCCCCATTTTCGGTCTCTGTAAAGTTGGGATCCAATTCATAGATGCGTAACAGATAGTCACTGCTATTGTCTTGTGAGCCAAACCCATTATCGGAGAGAAACCAAAACTTTCCTTCCCCATCTGGAGCAAATTGCACGCCACTAAAGC